>CAMOJK010000178.1 GCA_946616835.1 uncultured Lachnospiraceae bacterium | reverse complement strand
CAGGACGTCCCTACCATGTGGACCCTGAGATCAATCATGGCATTCCGGAGCTCATAAACAGCTATGATATAGCAGTTCTTACGGAGGATT
This sequence comes from uncultured Lachnospiraceae bacterium, assembly GCA_946616835.1. Lineage (GTDB taxonomy): Bacteria > Bacillota > Clostridia > Lachnospirales > Lachnospiraceae > NK4A136. The sequence continues at coordinate 2,426 of CAMOJK010000178.1, read as the reverse complement.
CCGTTTCCCACCTGGGACACCCGGACCGTCCCCTTATAGTTTCTGACCAGTGGATGTACCATTCCAGACTTTACCGTGCGGCTGCATTTGCACGGACAAGAGACGACCTGGATCTCATCCAGCTCAATTCCTTCGGCTGCGGTCTTGATGCCGTTACAACCGATCAGGTAAACGATATCCTTTCCGGTTCCGACAAGATATATACCTGCCTTAAGATTGACGAGGTCAATAATTTGGGTGCAGCAAGGATCCGTGTGCGTTCACTTATTGCAGCACTTGAAGTAAAGGAAAGAAAAGCCGAAAAACGAACAATCCGTCCTACTAATATAAACCGAGTGGTTTTCACTGAGGAAATGAAGCAGACATATACCATACTCTGCCCCCAGATGTCTCCTGTGCATTTCGATATGTTTGCCCCTGCTTTCAAGGCATGCGGCTACAATCTCCATGTGCTGGATAATGACAACAGACACTCTGTTGATGTGGGACTTAAATATGTCAATAATGATGCCTGCTACCCTTCACTCTGCACTATCGGCCAGCTGATAGAAGCTATAGAAACAGGCGATTACGATACTGACCACCTTGCCCTCATGATGTCCCAGACAGGCGGCGGATGCAGGGCTACCAACTATGTAGGTTTCATAAGAAGGGCCCTGGAGAAAGCAGGATACCCCAATATCCCCGTAATCTCACTCAACTTAAGCGGTCTGGAATCCAACCCAGGCTTTAAGCTTGACGCAAATCTTCTTCTCAGAGGAATATGCGCTGCTGTATTCGGAGATATATTTATGAAATGCATATACAGGATGCGGCCTTATGAAAAAGAGCCAGGTGCTGTGGAAGCTGTACACCAGAAATGGCTCAAGGAGTGTCAGGCTTTCGTATCTTCGAAACACCTTTCCATCGGGAAATATAAAAAACTCTGCAAAGGCATAATCGAAGACTTTGATAACATACCCATATACGAAGAACGGAAGCCAAGAGTCGGTGTTGTGGGCGAGATACTTGTAAAGTTCTCCCCTTCTGCCAACAACCATCTCGTAGACCTGCTTGAAAAAGAAGGAGCCGAAGCAGTAGTTCCCGATCTCCTGGATTTCATGTATTACTGTTTTTATAACCAGATATACAAAGCAGACGAACTGGGAATGAGCAGAAAAAGTGCCAACAAAGCGAAGCTTGGAATGAAAGCCATGGACTGGGTACGTTCCTACCCTTCAAAGCTCTTCAGGCGCAGCAAGCACTTTGAACCGCCTGCAGATATTCATGACCTTGTAAACTATGCTAAAGATATTGTTTCCATAGGCAACCAAACAGGTGAGGGCTGGTTCCTTACCGGTGAGATGCTGGAGCTTATTCATTCCGGGACGGAAAATATCGTCTGCACCCAGCCTTTCGGCTGCCTTCCCAACCATGTAGTTGGAAAGGGCGTTATTAAAGCCCTGCGGAAAAAATATCCTGCATCCAATATCGTTGCCATCGACTATGACCCCGGTGCCAGCGAAGTAAATCAGTTAAACAGGATAAAGCTTATGCTGTCCACCGCCAATAAAAATTTGGCAAAGAAAAAGGCCGAAGCGAACAGCAAAGCAGTATAGGTTTCGATCCTAAATAACCTATTGGGTATATGAAACATCGAAAAACCACCATACATTCTGTATGGTGGTTTTATTTCTATCATTAATTAAATTGTCCTGATGCAGCTTTGGCAGCCTCAATCTCTGCCTGCTTTGCAGCTTCATCTGCAGCTGCCTCAGCCATAAGTCTATTATATATCTCAAGTGCATCCGGCGGAATATCTGCCTGGGATCCGAATGGATCATTACCCTCAGTTGATTGGTTTTCCTCAGAGCTTACATCCTGACTGCCTGCCTCCCCGCCAAGAGCCTCCATGATAAGCTTTTCAGCCTCTGCATCAGGATCATAACCGTCATCCCCGGAAGCATTATCCTTTTCTTCTTCACTATCCGAAGTGAGCATGTTAACATTCCACCACTTTACCAGGTGGCAGTGCATCTTTGAATAATAATTGATACGGTCAAGTTTATCCAAACGGTCTATCCTAACCAAGCGTAATCCCCTTATCCTTAAGAAACAATGTTACCTAATGTTACTGAATATTACTGAATGTTATTTTTTTCCGGCTATTTCCTTTTTGGCTAAAGCAGTACTGCAATACAGCTCAGTATCTGCATGCTTATATATATCATCCACATCAAATATACCTTCACCAAAACATCCGCCCTAACTGAGCCGGCACTCAAAGTTGTCAGAATTACGATTGAGGCGTCCTACACGCTCTACCCACTTGGTTATCACGGATACAGCCTCTTCTTCAAGATATTTCAGTATCATTACCGCCACAAGGCCCTGGTCGCCATATTTATCTGCAATATGGACCGTGACAATATCCGAATCATCAGCTT
>CAMOJK010000177.1 GCA_946616835.1 uncultured Lachnospiraceae bacterium | reverse complement strand
CAGGGTGAGTATATAAAGGATACCATAAATGCAGTAATATCAGGAAGTGATTATAATAAATATACATATGTCAGTGAAAAAGCATTTACGAGTGATCCATCAGTAACAAGTGTAAAGATAGAAGATGAAGAATATGATATAACTATCTTAACCGAATCTATCTTAAGTAACCGGGAGTATTAACAGAACAAAATATAAAACCAACTAAAAAATGAAAATAAAAAATCAAACGAATAATAAAAAAATCAAACTTGATAATCATTAAAATAAAAAATAATAAAAAGTAAAATAATATATTAAACAAAGAAAAAACATTAAATAAATCCGGAGTTTTAAAGGCATAATTTTTCTAAAAAAATTCAAAAGATACTCCGTATCACAGCCCTTCTATCTTTGATATAGTTTAGCCATCGAAAAACGAAAACTATATGAAGATATGGAGGGTTTTATTTATGAAGAAATTCGGTAAAAAAATTCTTGCAACTGTAGTAGCAGCTACGATGGCTTTTGGTCTTGTAGCCTGCGGTGCCGGAAGTGGAAGCTCAGGTTCATCTGATACAGGTTCATCAGATGCAGGAACATCTGACACAGGAAGTTCAGGTAAGACTATCAAGGTTGGTATCATTAATAATGATCCAAATGAATCCGGATATCGTACAGCTAATGACAAGGATCTCAAGGCTATGTTCTCGGCAGAGAATGGCTACGAAGCATCATTTGCATACAGTCTTAAGAATGATGAGCAGATTACAGCAGCTCAGAAGTTCATTCAGGACGGTGTTGATTATCTGCTCCTTTCAGCTGCTGATACTTCAGGCTGGGACAGTGTTTTAAAGGATGCTCAGGATGCAGGAATTCAGGTTATACTTTTCGACCGTACTATCGATGCAAGTGACAGCCTTTATGCTGCTTCAATTGTTTCAGACATGGATAAAGAAGGGGAGCAGGCAGCTAACTGGTTAAAGGATCAGGGACTCAGCGAGTATAACATCATTCACCTTCAGGGCGTTATGGGTTCAGCAGCTCAGCAGGGCAGATCAGGTGCTCTTGATACACTTGCTAAGGAAAACGGATGGAAGATAGTTACACAGCAGACAGCAGAATGGAATGCAGAGAAAGCTCAGCAGATCGTTCAGTCAGTTATCGATTCTGGTGAAAAGTTCAATGTTATCTATGCAGAAAATGATGATATGGCAAAGGGTGCTGTAGAGGCACTTGATAAAGCAAATATTTCTCATGGTGTTGGCAAAGACGTTATAGTAATGGGATTTGACTGCAATAAGTGGGCACTTGAAGAACTTCTGAAGAAAAACTGGAATTATGATGGACAGTGCAATCCTTTCCAGGCTAAGTACATTGATGAAGTTATCAAGCAGCTTGAAGCCGGACAGGCTCCTGCAGAGAAGACAATCATAATGGAAGAGAAGGGCTTTGACGCAAACACAATTACTCAGGAAGATGTAGATAACTACGGTATCTAATATTTAGACTATTCAGGGGTGTGTCATAAAGTTATGATACACCCCATTTTTAATGAAAATGAGGTGAAGCTGTGAAAGATAAGGCTGTATTAGAATTACATAATATAAACAAAAGCTTTCCGGGTGTTCGTGCTTTACAGGGAGTGGACTTTACTCTGTGTGAAGGTGAGATTCATGCGCTGATGGGTGAAAATGGTGCAGGTAAATCTACTCTGATTAAGGTTATAACCGGAGTGTATGAAAAGGATGACGGGGAGGTATATCTGAAGGGACGGGATTCGGCAGTGGATATACATTCTCCTCAGGATGCCCAGAATTTGGGAATTAGTACAGTGTATCAGGAGATAACGCTTTGTCCTAATCTTACAGTTGCTGAAAATATGTATATCGGAAGAACAAAAGGTGGCATGACGAACTGGAAGAAGATGAATGAGGATGCGGATAAAATCCTTAAATCACTGGATATTCCTGCGCGGGCAAATGAACAGCTGGCAGCATGTTCCCTTGCTGTTCAGCAGATGGTGGCTATTGCCAGAGCAGTAGATATGGAGTGTAAGGTTCTTATCCTGGATGAACCGACTTCATCTCTGGATGAAAGCGAAGTGCAAAAGCTCTTTGGACTTATGAGAGATCTTAAGTCAAAAGGAGTAGGTATCATATTTGTAACCCATTTCCTGGATCAGGTATATGAGGTATGCGATAAGATAACTGTTCTCAGAGATGGAAAACTTGTTGGCGAATATGCGATAAAGGATCTTCCGAGAGTTCAGCTGGTTTCCAAGATGCTTGGAAAAGAACTTGATGACCTGTCAGATATAAAGGGTGAATCCGGTGTAAAAGAAGCAAAGTCGGGAGAGACTCCTGTATTTGAAGCCGAGGGACTTCAGAGTGATGCCGGTATCAAACCATTTGATTTCCATATCATGAAGGGAGAGGTAAATGGATTCACAGGACTTCTGGGTTCCGGTAGAAGTGAGTGTGTAAGAGCTATATTCGGAGCTGACCGTGTAATAAACGGCAAGGTAAAGAAAAATGGCAAGGAGGTTAAGATACAGAAACCTCTGGATGCAATGAAACAGGGTATAGCTTATCTTCCGGAGGATCGTAAGGTTGATGGAATAGTTGGAGATCTGTCAGTGCGAGAGAATATAATACTTGCTGCCCAGGTACTCAGAGGATTCTTCAAACCGTATTCTAAGGCGGAAACTTATAAGCTGGCAGATGAATACATAAAACTTCTGGATATAAAAACAGCATCGCCTGATACTCCGATTAAGTCGCTGTCCGGAGGTAATCAGCAGAAGGTTATAGTTGCAAGATGGCTTCTGATGCATCCGGAATATCTTATTTTGGATGAGCCTACAA
>CAMOJK010000176.1 GCA_946616835.1 uncultured Lachnospiraceae bacterium | reverse complement strand
GGCACAGGGAGAAACCACAGATGCGAGCCAAGATCCGTAAAACCCGGCAGATATTTATCACACCATATGGTATAGAACGGCATTATTATCACTACCAGGATAACTGTTGCATATATGAACATAAATCTGATTTTTTCCGACACCCTGTCTTTTGCATACCACAAAGCAAGCAGTCCCGCAAGAAAAAGTCCACTCAATCCTGCACTGGCACCTGCACTTTCCAGGGTATCCCTCATAGAACGAAAAATGTCAAATATACTGCCGAAAGTCATTTATCCTCCACTTTAATGGTCCCTATCCATCCATGTTTTCTGGCAAGTCCTATCCATGCAACAGTACCTGCGCAGACTGCTGCAACAGCAAGCAGAGGCACCAGCCCTTTTACCGGTTCAGTAACTGTCAGGGAGGTCAGACAAGTTAAGACCAGTCTGATCACACATGAATGATCCTTTTCCCTGAAAATCCTATAACAAAGATATGCTGTATAGGGTACAAGCACACTGTAAACTATAACCTCTGCCCTGAAGCCGCAGTGAAGCTGATAATAAAAAATGCCGCTTGTTGAAATGGATCCGCAGATATTGAGCATCCCTATGACAATATACAGAACGCTTTTTTTCACTTTACCTTCTTCAGTACTGTCACAGAGCAGATCGATCCATAAGCCGTATGCCATATATGAAAACATAAGAACTATTAATGGAATCACCACATATATAAGCACATCTGTCTTGTGGTCAGTCAGACATGACAGCATGGCATAATAGGAATCCAGTTCAGGTATCCTTCCCCCAAAAGAAACATTATATCCTTCTGTCATACCTGTTTCCGGATTTACCACATGAAACTTACCGGCATCCAGCAAAGTCATAACAGCAGTTTTCACATTATCATCGGGAACATCCGGAGCAATGAGAAATATCATCACTGCCTGTATAACGAAGAGTAAAACAGCAACATAAAATTTCCCGGATATCTGGATATCGGAATACCACTTTTTCGACTTTCTTTTCCTGAAAAGCAGTATATTTGCTGTAATCAGTATAACAGCCATAACCGTCACATATACTCTTACCGTAACCATCACATCTATTCCCAGATATGATGAAGCCAGCGCCAGAATGTCCCATATCAGAAAAAGGAGAAACATCCCTGTAAGGCATGTTTCCCCCTTGCTGGCAGATTTAATTCTATTTTTTTTATCTTTTAATAAAACTTCCGGCAGTCTGCCCGAAAAATAAGCAACAATGATCATAAATACCGGAAGTATATAGACCATATATTACATTCCTCTCGCCTGTTCCACATTTTCCTTAAACCAGTCATAGGCAAGCTTAATGCCCTCCTCAAGATCCACCTTATGATGGAAACCAAGGCTGTGAAGCTTTGTAACATCCGTAAGTTTTCTGGGAGTTCCATCAGGCATATCACTGTTCCATACAATATCTCCCTCGAAACCGACTGTCTTCTTTACAAGCTCAGCCAGTTCCTTTATGGTAAGCTCCTTGCCTGTGCCGATATTTACATGCTGTTCACCGTCATAATTTTCAAGAAGGAACACACATGCGTCAGCCATATCATCTACATAAAGGAACTCGCGGAGAGGTGATCCGGTTCCCCAGAGCTCAACTGTTGCTGCCCCATTCTTCTTAGCCTCGTGGAACTTCCTTATCATGGCAGGAAGCACATGCGACCCCTGAAGTTCATAATTATCATAAGGTCCATAAAGATTAGTAGGCATGCAGCTTATGAAGTTATCTCCGTACTGCTTCTTAAAAAAGCGGCACATCTCAAGACCTGATATCTTTGCAATTGCATAGGCTTCATTTGTAGGCTCAAGAGGTCCCGTAAGAAGCGCATCCTCGGGAATAGGCTGGGGAGCCATCTTGGGATAGATACATGTACTTCCCAGGAATAGAAGCTTTTTTACCTTATAATCGTGGCAGCACTTGATGACATTGCACTGAATCTGCATATTCTCATATGCAAAATCTGCAGGTGCGGTATTGTTCGCATTTATTCCGCCCACTTTTGCCGCAGCCAGCACAACTATGTCAGGTTTTTCAGCCTCAAAAAAGGCACGCACATCAGCCTGTTCCTTAAGGTCAAGCTCACTGTGAGTCCTGCCTATGATATTCTCATAACCATTTCTTTTTAAAGAGCGGACTATGGCCGAACCAACCAGTCCCCTATGACCTGCTACATAGATTTTGTCTGTTTTTTCCATTTCCGATGTCCTTCCGTAAATTTTAATATATTTGTTTGTTGTTTTTTTATCAGTATACTTTTATAATATTAAAGTTAGTTTTTAATCGTTATATGCACATCCGCAAGTGTTCATTTGGAGGCACTACTGATGGATTTTTTTACAGAACTTATACACAATCCCATAATACTCTCGGCAGCCGGAGGCTGGTTCGTTGCACAGATTTCAAAAACGATCCTGCACACTGTAATGACCAAAAATTTTGATGCAGAGCGTTTAGTCGGGACAGGTGGAATGCCCAGTTCCCATTCTGCTACCGTATGTGGTCTTGCTACTGCCGTATGTTATAAATACGGTGCAGGCGGTGTGGAATTTGCCCTCGCTGCTGCCTTTGCCATGATCGTAATGTATGATGCTCTCGGTGTAAGACGTCAGGCCGGTAAACAAGCCAGCGTACTTAACGAAATGATCGACACAATCAGCAAGATGGGCATTGATACCGATATATCTGCGGAAGACAAACTCAAGGAATTTGTCGGTCACTCTCCGCTTCAGGTAGCTGTAGGTGCAATAGTCGGCATACTCATTGCTCTCCTAGTATGCAACTTTCTCCCGGCTATGCCTGCTTGATCACCCCAGATACTCTGCTCTGGCAT
>CAMOJK010000175.1 GCA_946616835.1 uncultured Lachnospiraceae bacterium | reverse complement strand
TCGGAGAAATCGGCGGACTGTTCTTCAACGCAGTCTTCCATATAATCCTCAAGCTCTTTTTCATCCGCTTCGCCCATGGCATCGCAGATTTCGTTCATTCTGCGCTCCATGTCAAAGAGCTCATCGTATGCAGATGCAAGAACATCTCTGATTGTCATGCCTTCCTTCAGGACCGCATGCTGATCAAGATATCCAACCTTCACATTCTTGGCCCACTCAATCTTACCTGCATCAGGCATCAGCTGCCCGGTGATAATATTCATAAAAGTTGACTTTCCTTCGCCGTTGGCTCCCACAAGGCCGATGTGCTCACCCTTTAAAAGCCTGAAAGAAACGTCATCAAATATGGCTCTGTCCCCGAAACCATGGGTAAGATGCTCAACATTCAAAATACTCATTTACTACGTACTCCACTTCTATAATTTATATAACTGCGATTCCAGTCTCACTATTATAACCTATTATGCGAAGAAATATTGTTAAATCTTTATCCCTGGTTTATGATAATTGTATGCAAAACGTACTGCTTATGATATTTCCTATACTTCTTCTGGTAATGACCTTTTTTCATGCAGTACCTGCCAAAAAAGGTCTTCTTTCCGATACCTTTTTAAATCTAAATCAAAGTAAGAACATTCAGGCATCTATATGCCTTGCGATCATACTACATCATCTGACCCAGCAGATTACCGTCTACGGCATGCGTCCCAAGGGTCCTGTTACCCTGCTTAATTATATCGGATATCTGTTTACCGGTATGTTCTTCTTCTTTTCAGGCTACGGACTTATGGCAAGCTTAAACGCCAAGCCCGACTACCTGAAATCTTTCTTAAAGCACCGACTCCCGGCAGTTCTTGTTCCATTTTGGATCATAAATATCCTGGGCGTAATCCTTACATTCATTCTTCCGGGCCCAAAGCTTAAACCGGCAGAAGTCATCAGTGACATAACAGGTCTTACTCTTATTAACAGCAACGGCTGGTACATAATAGAGATCTGTATTTTGTATATCATCTTCTATGTGCTGTTTCGCCTTATAAAGAACCGCAATGTAGCATCAGCACTTATGTGCGCCGCTACGGTACTGATCATAATCTATGCCTTCTTTCAGGGACACGATCCGGAAGGCGCAAAAGCACACTGGTTCAAGGGAGAATGGTGGTACAATTCAACTCTGACCTTTGTCTTTGGTATCTACTTCATACAATTCAAAGACAGATTCTCCGGATTTTGTGTTAAGCATTATGGCAAAATGATATCTCTTTTTGCTGTCCTGACCGTTATATCTGTCTGGGGCAGTATTTATGCTCAGAAATTTCTTGGCTACTACCATGAGCCGGTGCACCATGGGATGCGTGACGCAGCAATAACGTTTGTTATTCAAGCTCTATCCTGCATTATTTTTACCACATTTATTCTGATAATGAACATGAAGCTTTCTATAGGCAACAAGCCTCTTCTCTTTATTCGCTTTATGAGCCTTGAACTGTTTTTGGTACACGGCTATTTCCTCGAAAAAATATTCGTGCGTGTCGAAATGAGTGATTTTCTGCGCTTTATAGCCGTAATTTCCTGCAGTATCTTATGCTGTATACCGATTGCCGGGCTTGTGAAATTTCTTGTAAAAAAACTTACTTCCCTTCTATTCTCAAAACGGATTAAAAACGACACTCTGGAACAGGCAATCAGGGAAAAGAGGCAAAATAAAAGGCTCAGACTTCTGGCTATAACAATCGCAATCTTAGTGATAGCAGCCATTCTGTATTTTGCAGTGATCAGGTCTTTTGCTGAAAAAAGAGAATATGCCGATGAATGCGGCCGGCTAAAAAGCGCATCTGTCGGTGAAACTGTCCTGTGGGGACGTTACGACTCTAACCCATCCCTCCCGGGAAAAGAGCGAATTTCCTGGATAATCCTTGAAAAAGACTCTGAAAGTGCCCTTCTTGTATCGGAAATGGGCCTTGCAGGAAGCTACTATCACCAGCATCACACAGAAATATCCTGGAAGGACTGTGATCTGAGAAATCTTATCAATTCCGGACCATTATCCAAGTCATTTAGTACTTATGAGCTTGATAACATGCTTCCTATAGACGAAGACCTTGTTTCTCTCCTGACAGCCAAGGAGGCTGAAGAGCTCTTTTCCACAGATGAGGACAGAGAGCTTATCATCACTACCGTGGCAAAAGCACAGGGAACTAATATTAACGATCTCAGCAAGCACCATGAATGGGATATGACCAATGTTAAAACCTCCTGGTGGTGGCTTAAGGGAGATAATAATGAATCCTCAATCACTGCCCCTATAGTCACAGTAGATGGAGTAATCTCTCTTGATGAAAAGTACGTTAATAAGCCCGGTGGCGCTATCAGGCCCGTCATCAGAGTGAAAATAAATTAGATATCACAGTGCACTAATTATGCTATAATTTTTATATGAAACTATTTTTTAATGCAGACAAATATATAACAAGGGTCGAAAGCCCAAGAGTAAACAGCGCAAGAACCCGCAAATCTCAGGTTCTGCTGTACATCGACAAATATTTTGATATGTACAACCACGAGTACCTCGGTAGCGTCTATACTGCTTGCAAGGAATACATAGAGGAAATGATGGAGGAGGAAGAAAACTCTGAGTCCGGCATCAGCACAGAGGTACAGGCTTGCACTACGATAATCAAAGGCCTTCAGGATTTCATCGGTCAGGGCAAACATGAAGAACTGCGCTATATGAAGCTCCTGGCAGCCAAGGAGGCATTCAAATTCTACTGTGCCATGATATCCAAGGTGATGGAACTGGAAATTATCGACAGAAAGCAAGCTAAGAGGAGAATCACTAAATTCTATAATGAATGTGGTCTTGAGTGACTAAAAAGGGAAGGCATCTGAGCCAATGTCATTAAGATAAGATGACGGAATAAGATCTCTATATCAGAAATGGTAT
>CAMOJK010000174.1 GCA_946616835.1 uncultured Lachnospiraceae bacterium | reverse complement strand
AGAGGGTGCCTCCGAACAAAGAGGGACTCGTACATTTTGCAGGATTTATTCTTTTGTTTATTTTAATGCTGGCGGTGCTTTATAATGACATTACCAGGTTTTTCAGGTAAGTAATTTTATTTCCCACATACAGTCTTTGTATAGTCTTATTAAGTATCATTATCTGTTCGTGTAAATTTCTGCACAAGCATCAGTTTATGCTGCTGGTTTCAGGCATGTCTAAAAATGAAAATCCGTATATATATCAGGAGGAACAGAGGTCATGTTTTATTCGATTTATTATGACAGAGGTGGCAGGGAGAGCAATCAGGATTCCGTTGCCCTGCACAAAGTGACCACAAAAAAGGGGGAGCTTATAATGGCTCTGGTAAGCGACGGGTGTGGCGGAATGGATGACGGTGAATATGCAGGCGGCTTTGTTGCTGAAAAAATGAGTGAATGGTTTTATGAGGAACTTATCTACATAGTCAGGCGGACGGATTCCTTTGCAAAGATAGAACGGGCGGCAGACCGGAAGCTTTTCAATATACATGAGGAGTTAAAAAGAACAGGCAGTGTGTATGGCAAGCGGTTTGCGGCTACCTTTACCATGTTCATAGCGTACAGAAAAAAATATCTGCTTTTATGGCTGGGAGACTCTCCGGGAGCAGCCCTGGGGCGGGAAATCAGCTTTCTTACATCAGTAAGGGAAAGGGACAGTTTTCTGACAAAGTGTGTGGGCAGCGGGAGGTTCTTTTATCCGATGTCAAAAAAAGGAAGGATAAAAAAGAATACTGCGGTAATGCTCACCACGGATGGTATGGGAAAATACCTTTCCGATAAAAGGATAAGCGGACCGCTCCTGCCGAAAAGTACAGACAGTGCAAAGAGCACGGAGCGGACACTTAAGACCATAGGAAAGATGCTTAAGAGCGCAGGCGAAACCGACAATATGTCAGCGGTATATATCAGGTTTTGAATGTTCAAAAAGGGGAAAATAGCGTGGATAAAAATATCTGTATAGGTAAATTCAGGATAATAAGGAAAATCGCAGAGGGCGGTGAGGGTATCGTATATCTTGCGGAAGATGATAAGCTTCACCAGTTCAATGCGGTAAAGTTTGCTTTTGGTGATAATGACTGCAGGGAAAGATGCGCGCTTCGTAAGGAGGCAGCAAGGCTTGCAGCATTTTCCGACCGCAGGCTGCCTTACCTTGTTGATCTGGCGGAGGGCTTAGATTATACCGCAGAGATCATGGAATATGTTGAGGGCGAAACACTAGGCGAATATTTAAAAGAAAAGTTTCCGTTAAAGTCAGATGATGCTCTGGGACTTATGCTAAAAGTTTCGGATCTGATAGCCTATCTTCACGAAAGCAGACCGCAGGTAATCTATAGGGACATTAAGCCTGACAATTTTATTGTGACCAGGGATGGGAGCATACGCCTTATTGATATGGGGACAGCTCTTTTCGGATATGGCAGTCTTGAAGCAGAGAATATGTCAGGAACTCCCGGATATGCAGCTCCGGAACAGTTTAGGAAAAACATAGGGCGGGAAGCAGATGTATATGCATTAGGGATGCTTTATGCATATATGCTTACGGGAATAGATCCGGCAAGGGAGGGGAAAGAAAAATGCCTTAATGCCTGTATGGCAGCCGCAGACAGAGAAATCAGAAAGATTATAAAAAAGTGCACGGAGGAGGTGCCGGAAGAACGCTTTTCAAATGCCAGGGAACTTACGGACAATATTATTATCATTATGAATAAAAGAAGCCGCCTGAGGTTCACTGCAGCTATGGGCAGTCTTTTATCAAATGTGCTTATATGGGGCAGCATAGCGGATATGCTGGCCGCCGGATTAAAAGCAGGCGGAATAAACATTTACAGCTTTTTAAAGTGTGCGGTAAATACCTATGGAACCCTTGAGCATATTTATTCGCAGAATGTTTTGGAGTACCACATTTTTGCAGCATCATTTATTGTTCTTGTAACCCTGCTTATAAAAAATGCCCTTACAGACGCTTTCTGTAAGCGTGAATTCATAATAAGCTGTGACTGGAATGAGCTTTATACCGAAAAGGGAAAACTGTAAATTGAAAATCTTTGTCAAGTAAAATCTAAGAGAATTTTCATTCACTTTTTTTGTCATTTTATATACTTTATGTAACCCTTTACGGGTGGTATATTTATAACTAGCGCTGTAAAACGCAGCAAAAAATAGAACCGTTCCGGCTATAAGCAGCCTTGCTTAGTGCAGAGAGGAGTACTTATGTACAGAGATAATACAAAAGTCATACATATAGGCGACAGGGTAATAGGCGGGGGCAATCCCATACTGATACAGTCAATGACAAATACACCGACACAGGATGCGAAGAAGACCGTGGAGCAGATTCTTGCGCTGGAGGCCGAGGGGTGCGAGATCATCCGCTGTACCGTGCCGGATATGGAGGCAGCAAAGGCTATCCCGGAGATAAAAAAGCAGATACATATCCCTCTGGTAGCTGACATTCATTTCAATTATCTTATGGCACTGGCTGCTATAGAAAACGGTGCAGATAAGATAAGGATAAATCCCGGTAATATCGGCGGGCAGGAAAAGCTTAATGAGGTGGTAAAGGCAGCAAAGGAAAGAAATATCCCTATCCGTGTGGGGGTCAATTCCGGATCTCTTGAGACAGAGCTTGTGGATAAATACCACGGAGTTACGGCAGAGGGAATTGTTGAAAGCGCCCTTGATAAGGTGCATATGATAGAGGATGCAGGATACGACAATATTGTAATAAGTATTAAGTCATCAGATGTCAGAATGTGTGTAAAAGCTCATGAACTTATAGCTGACAAAACCGTGTATCCGCTGCATGTGGGCATAACGGAAGCGGGAACGGTAATGAGGGGCAATATCAAGAGCTCGGTAGGCCTGGGTATAATACTTAATGAGGGTATAGGCGACACCATCCGTGTCTCACTTACCGGAGATCCCATACTTGAGGTACGGTCGGCTAAAGAGATACTTAAGTGTTTGGGATTAAGGACCGGAGGCGTGGAGGTGGTAAGCTGCCCGACTTGCGGAAGGACC
>CAMOJK010000173.1 GCA_946616835.1 uncultured Lachnospiraceae bacterium | reverse complement strand
CTTCTTTTGAGTATCTGATGCTCTTTGCTTTTCTGATGCTCCCGCTTTTTATGGCTATTACTGTTTTTACCTATCCCAGGAATAATACTGCACAGGCCTTCAGTGTTTTCTGTGCATTTATCTATGTGTCGGTGATGCTTTCCTTTATATTTTTAACCCGCCAGATAGGAATTGGCATATGGGACGGTTTTACCAGGGAAAATGTATATAATAAGGGTTTTTTTGCAGTATGGATGACCTTTGTGTCGGCGTGGGGATCGGATACCTGCGCATATTTCGTAGGCGTTGCCATTGGAAAGCATAAAGCTTTCCCGAAGCTTTCACCGAAAAAGTCGATAGAGGGATGTATCGGAGGAGTAGTCGGTGCAGGGTTGTGCGGCCTGCTTTATTCGACGCTTTTAAATCTTTCCGGCTACAGCTTCCCGGAGATGTTCTGGGTATTTCCGTTGATCGGAGTAGCCGGCAGCATCATAGGACAGGTAGGGGACCTTGCGGCATCTGCTATAAAGAGGGACCACAAGATAAAGGATTATGGAAAGGTCATCCCCGGTCACGGCGGTATACTTGACCGCTTTGACAGTGTGATATTTACAGCTCCCATGATATTCCTGCTTTCTATAATTTTTATTAAATGATGATGTGGATATTTTAAGAAAATGGTTTTGGGACATTTCGCAGAATTTAAATTAAGAGACGGCTTTTTTGTCTGTAAAAAAACAGTATATTTTGAAACATGATCGAGCGGACAGATTTATAAATGAAATTTCTCTCAATATAGTCTGTGGAGAGTTATTATTAAAAAAATAGTTACAAATTAAATCATATTTTGGACAGTGATGAGTATGAATAATAGTGTTGATAAAAAAAGAATTGTACTGTTAGGATCCACGGGCTCCATCGGAACCCAGACTCTTGATGTAGTCAGGGCTTACAGTGACAGGCTTTCTGTAAAGACTCTTGTGGCTAATTCTAATGTTACAAAGATTGAGGCACAGGTAAGGGAGTTTAAGCCTGACAGCGTGGTCATGTATGATGAGAAGGCAGCTGAGGAGCTTAAAGTACGCATTGCCGACCTTGATGTAAAGGTTACAAGCGGAATGGACAGCATCATAGAGGCTGCTTCTGCAGAGGATTATGATATTCTGCTTACTGCAGTTGTAGGTATGATAGGTATCAGACCTACCATAGCAGGGATAAAGGCAGGAAAGACCATAGCCCTTGCAAATAAAGAAACTCTTGTAACGGCAGGGCATATAATTATGCCTCTTGCAGAGGAAATGAATGTACAGATACTTCCAGTAGACTCTGAACACAGCGCCATATTCCAGTCGCTGCAGGGGTCACCGGCAAGGAGTCTTTCAAAGATATGGCTGACCTGCTCAGGTGGACCTTTCAGAGGCAGGAAAAAGGAAGAACTTGAAAATATCAAACCGGCAGATGCCCTTAAGCATCCTAACTGGTCCATGGGAAATAAGATTACCATTGATTCGGCCACCCTTGTAAATAAGGGACTCGAAGTAATGGAGGCAAAGTGGCTTTTCGGTGTGGACTATGATGATATAAATGTGCTTGTTCATCCCCAGTCAATCGTTCATTCCATGGTGGAATACTGCGATGGTGCGGTCATAGGGGAGCTTGGGCTTCCGGATATGAAGCTTCCCATACAGTATGCGCTTTTTTATCCTGACAGGCTGCCTATGGATACACCCAGGGCTGATTTTTATGATATAGCGAGCCTTACATTTGAGAAGGCTGATATGGAGACTTTTGAGGGGCTTTCCCTTGCATTCGAGGCAGCCAGGACCGGCGGGAGTATGCCTACGGTATTTAATGCTGCAAATGAGCGTGCCGTGGCACTTTTCCTTTCGGAAAAGATCGGTTTCCTTGAGATACCGGAGATAATCGGAAATTGCATGGCGGCACATAAGCCTGTTGCTAATCCTTCCGTGGAAGAGATACTTGTTGCTGAGAAGGAAACCTATGCTAATATCGAAAGACTTGAGAAGTAAATAACTTAACTGAAAATGAACTCACCGTTTTTAACAATAATATCATTTCTTATTATCTTTACCGTTGTGGTTGTAAGCCACGAATTCGGTCATTTCCTTATTGCCAGGCTAAACGGCATCAGGGTATTAGAGTTTTCCATCGGCATGGGGCCTGTTTTATTCAGGAAGAAGGGAAAGAATACGGATCTGACCATCAGACTTTTGCCCTTTGGCGGTGCCTGCATATATGATGGTATGTATGAAGAAGACGAAAATGCTTCTGAAAAAGGTGATGCAGAGGAGGATGACTGCGTTGAGGCAGAAGAGCCTTCAAAATCAGAAGCGGCAGCTGCATCGGATGAAGTGAAGGGAGAAAAGGAAGAGACTCCGTATCGTGACGGAGAGTTCAACTCGGCTCCGGTGTGGGGGCGTATTGCGGCTGTTTTTGCCGGTCCGCTGTTTAATGTGATCCTCGCATACTTTTTAGGACTTTTCATTGTTTGGTTCTGTGGTGCGGATCTGCCGGTGGTGGCTGATGTGACGGAAGGGATGCCTGCCATGGAGGCGGGGATAGAAGCCGGAGATGAGATAATCAGCATAGATGGACACCGTACCCATTTATGGCGTGAGATAATGGTGCGTTCGCTTATGAATAACGGCACTACAATGAATATTGTCTATGAGCGCAATGGTGAACGCAGATCTGTAGAGCTGACTCCTCAGTGGTCAGAGGAAAATAAACGCTATTATATCGGCTTTTCGGGGGGCGGTGACTATATAGCCTGCAATAATCTCAGGGTATTTCAGTATAGCTGGTACGAAGTGCGCTATTGGCTGGATGCCACCATACAGGGACTTAAATATATGATTACAGGGCATGCTTCCATGGACGATCTTTCCGGGCCGGTAGGTATTGCAAATGTTATTGACGATACCATAGAGGACACCAGACAGGATGGAGCTTTTGTTGTCATTCTCAATATGGTTAATATTGCCGTCCTTTTGTCTGTCAATCTGGGGGTAATGAATCTGCTTCCGATTCCTGCCCTCGATGGCGGAAGGCTTTTGTTCCTTTTCTTTGAAGCAATATCAGGCAAGAGGGTGC
>CAMOJK010000172.1 GCA_946616835.1 uncultured Lachnospiraceae bacterium | reverse complement strand
GCCGCTATGATAACATCCTCATCCTCTGTGATAGAAGCTACGATCATAGAACACTCGATAGGATGGATGATGTAAGGCACATCCGAACCTTTACGCATTTGCTTTCTGTGGGCATGGGATGCAAACTGCAATGCGTCCTGATATCGTTTTCCGGAAAAGATATGATCCATAATGGTTTCTCCTAAATGGCTAGCCGGCCACACTCAGGCTTTCAGCTTCATTAAGCTTAACACTGTCCTGTGGGACTTCATCTGTACCTTCTGTTGTTTCATTATAACCGAATCGAACTTCTGCTGTCTGATCATCGCTGAGTTCCCGGGGATCATATATGATGGCCCTTACCCTGTGATGTCCAGATGCATCCACTGTACGATCGATTTCGATGATACTGCCTCTGTGATTCACTTCATCTGCTGTCACAGTCACCGGTTCACCGAGAAAAATATCAGAAAATAAATCCTCTTTCACTGTGAACTCTATATATTTTATCTCTGTTTCCGTTATCCCGCAAAGCCTTGTCCCACTGGAAATATCTTCCTTTTTTTCAAGGTGAAGATCTGTGATAACCCCATCCGCCGGAGCTGTAATATAACTGTTTTCCACAGCTATGTCATACTTTATCTTAGCCATATCGGAATTTTTTATGATTTCGGCAAGCTCCTCAGTACATCGATTCAATTCTTCCGCCTGAGTCTTATAGTCCTCCGGTTCCACTTCTCCCTTATTGTATAAAGGCGTTATTCTTTTCAGTTCCTCCGCTGCCGCAAGGGTTTTTTCTTTTACAGGCTCGATATTACCGATGGCTTCATCCCAGTCTTTCTTTAGCTTCTTAGCCTCTTCCCGGTTATCAATAAGCATTAAGGCATCCCCTCGTTTTACAGCATCGCCGGACTTTACATAGAGTCCGTAAACTTTCCCGTTAACACGGGATATGAAGTCAAAGCTGTCCATGGTCCCTATGATTCCTTTATAGGATTCCACCTGAACTTCTGCCAATGTCTCCGTCTCAACATTTGGAGCAAACCTGCCGTGAACAGCGATAGCTATATCTTTGGCATTTAAGCCTTTTTTATACACAAAGTAAGAACAAAGGCCTATCACTATCAAAATGACCCAGAGGCCTTTTATGACCTTGCCTTTCTTCCACATAATGAAAACCCCTCCTGCGAAAAATAAACTTATGTCATTTCCTTACCTATAAGAATACAATATATCTCCTCTCAATTCAAAATGAATGGTTCTAACGAAGACATTTCCTGTATCAATGAAGTTCGGCCCTGCTGTCCTGCGAAACGGAAGTGATGTGATTCTCGGATTTCAGCATTGCCATCAGAAAATCCATCTGGTCCTGATTAGAGGCACTGTCACAGGAAAATGCATACATATCAAAATTCTGATAATCATAGAGCAGCCGTAGATCATATTTCGAGGAAAGCCCCCCAAGCTCGGCGGGATCCAGTTTCTCATCCACAGATACGATAACCACATTTGTGAATGTATCCGTTCCGGTGTTTGCGTATGTATTGGTATAAGTATCGGTAGAGGTATATCCAGTGGTTGGACCAAATTCCTGCTTTGGAGTCTCTGAATAATCACCGAGTGTTGGATAATTTACTGTAGGCTCCGGCTCCTCCTCATATGACTCTTCTTCCGTTTCTTCTTCTGTTTCTTCTTCTGTTTCTTCTTCAGCTTCTTCTGTCTCTATCTCCGCTTCAACAACGACTTCCCGGGTAGGTCTGTTATTATTTCTGAGCCTGTTATCATTTTCTGTTTCATCTTCATCATCCGTGTCTCCTTGTTTTTCAGACTTTACAGGTATTCCGTTTTCATCGGTTCCGGCAGTGATTACCTCCCCATTTTCATCGGTCTCCCTCAATATAACATTACCATCGACATCAGTTTCAAGTGAAATCTTACTGCCATCGGGAGCAGTGCTTTCATCCGTTTTACTGCTTTCTTCTGTTTCGGGCACGGCTTCCGGTAAAACACCGTTTATTCCCTGGCGCACAATCGCCCACTTATCCTTCATGGTGTCATCGTAGGATATTTCTTTCCCTATTTCCAGATCGCCGGCATCCTCAAGCATTCCGCTTATGGAAAAAAAATCGTTCAGAATTGTATCTGTGTAATAATCGATACCATCCCAGGTCTTCAAAAAATCTTTCCGGTCATCGTCACTTAAGGAATCATAAAACTCCCTGACAACAGGAGTAACGATGTTTAACGAATATTCACCCTCTCTTGTTAACCTGAGAAGCTGTACTGACTGATGTAAAGTCTTAAGAGATGCCCCCGAAGAACCTTCTATGCCTAAACATCTTTCCAGTCTCTGTCTGAGAGCATTTTTAAGCGCCTCTTCCCCTATCAAAGCCTCATTTTCTTCTTCATCCGCAGCACCGGTCTCAACTTTTGTTATGACTTCCTTCGGCTTTTTTGTTGAGGTTTTAGTTTTTTTGTCAGAGCCACAGGCGCAGAGCAATAATATAGACATTATAAGAGCTATGTATACTGATTTTTTAATCTTCATAATGCATCCCCCGAAAAATATTTCGATGCCTTATACAGGATCAGGCAGACCACCGGATTCGAATCCGTATATCAGATACTTCGGCTAAAAAAACAGCATAAATAAATAAAAACAAGCAAGGCAGACGGAATTCCTTCCACCTGCCTTGCCCGGCAATGTTATTTATCATTTCAAAATCGAAATTTTGTTACGGGGTCACTTAAAATGCTCTTTAGTGAGAGAAATGACCTTCGGAGACATTATCAAAATCGCGATAAGGTTCGGAACAGCCATGAGTCCGTTGGTGGTATCTGCAATCTCCCATACAAGACTAAGCTGAACTGTGGAGCCCACAACTATGAAAATAACATAGATTGCCTGATATACGATGATAGCCTTTGTGCCGAACAGGAACTCAAGGCATCTTGAACCGTAAAGGCTCCATGAAAGGAGCGTTGAAAAGGCAAATAAGGTGATGCATGAAGCGATAATGATAGATGCCCATCTTTCACCAAATGTTGTACTGAAGGCCATGATGGTCAGATCTGTACCGGCGGACTTTCCATAAAAGTTGTCTGCACAGCCGGAGATAAG
>CAMOJK010000171.1 GCA_946616835.1 uncultured Lachnospiraceae bacterium | reverse complement strand
CCATCTTCAAACGTCCAGTCAGGCTTCTCTTCTTCACCGGAACCTTCTCCACCATGTTCTTCCTCACCGGAGCCACCCTCAACCTTCACGAATGTCGCCTTCACACTATGCTCGCCGCCCCAGGACGGAACCTCGAAACTGTAAACGCCGTCTTCCAGAGCATCAAGTGCGCCGTATCCGTCATAGAGAATGCTTTCAAGAACATAGCCCTCATCGGGAACCACCGTAACGACGGCTGTGCTACCGGCGATGACTTTCTCCTGCTCCACTGTGATCGTGCCGCCTTCACTCTGCTCTACCGTGACGTATGCATAGCTTGCAAGCTGCAGCTCTACAGTCACATCAGCATCCGGCATTGCGAAGAAGTAAGTCCCGTCTTCATTTTCAGCTACCTCGATCTCTGCTCCGTCTGCGCCGTAAACATGGAGGAGGCCTGCATATCTTTCATCTGTCATATTTACTGCTGCGTTGACTGTATCGCCTTCTACAGCAGCTGCCGCATCAACAGTGAATGTTCCTGCCCATGCATAGTCATTCTTTACGGAAATCTGATGATAGCCCTCATCTGCGGAGCCGCCCTTTGCAAATGTAGCAACGACCTCTGCATCCGACCACGGCATTTCAAAATAGTACTTGCCGTCTTCAGCTGCCTCAAGTGCTACAAGGTTTCCATACTGCACAAATGCTACACTTTCAAGAACATAGCCTGCATCCGCTGCGGCTTCTACAGCAACTTTGCTGCCTGCTGCCGCTCTGTCTTTAGAAACAGCCACGGTTCCGTGCTCTGCTTCTCTTACCGCAACCTGGAAAGCCTGTGCAAATGCTGCGCTTACCGTAACATTTTCAGCCGGCATCGTGAACGCATACTGTCCGTCGCCAAGTTCTTCGAGTGCGATTGCCGCACCGTTTCCGCATACAGCAGATACTTTTGTTACACCGAGACCTTCGTCAGCTGTCACTGTCAGAAGAACCTCTTCTCCCTCGGCAGCTCCGACCTTATCTGCTGCGATCTTGCCGCCCCAACCCGGCTGCGAGACAGTAATTGTATAGACGCCATCAGCCTCGATGTCAGCGGCTACCGGCGGCTGCCAGGAGTTCTGCTGATTCCACAGGCCTGCAAAAACAGCGCTCGACAGATCAGCTGTTACCGGAACATGAATCTTGGTTCCATAAGGATTGCTGAAGTCATATCTCCATGTCTGTGCGTCTGCCTCTGTATCAAACAAATACTGAGAATAATCGGTTGCCAGGAGATAAACATCCCTGAGTCCGCCGCATCCGTAGAATGCATCCGCGCCTACGGAGAACACACTGGCGGGAATTACTGCAGTATTGGCAGATGCTTCTGCATCCGTTGCACTTACACCTGAGAGATTCCAGCAGTTTGCAAATGCATTGTTCCCGATGATTTCAAGCCCTTCCGGAAGGCTGACTTCCGTCAGGTTTCCGCAATCGTAAAACGCATAATCGCCGATGCCGGTCACACCGTCTTCAATCACAACCGATGTGATCGCGCCGCGCTGCTCATACCACGGGGCATAGACACCCTGATCTGCATAATAGTAATCCATGTCACCGCTGCCGCTGATGGTGAGAGTTCCGTCAACCAGTTCCCATGTTGTTTCCGGTCCGCAATAATTCTCTGCACCCTCCTCGGCAAAAGCCGTTACAGTTAAACTTCCGGCGACAAGTGCACCACATAAAACTGCTGTCAAGCCACGCCTGTACCAGCCATTGTTAGCCTTCCTCATAATCATCTCTCCTCCTTCTTAACACATTTTCCTTGTGTTTATTTTCACTCCTATCCCTTCATTGCTTCCGGGGATTGTTCCATTATTATACATAACTTGTTTAAATTTGTATACACTTGTTTGTGCAACATGTGGCAGATTTAATAATTTTTTCATATTATTTTCGTTGAATCTACGAAAATTTACGAAAACACTTAAAAATACGGGAGTCAAACGAAACCTTTTACTGTATCTTTATCAGAAAATCACGAAAAAGGGGGTCTGACCCCGCCCGAGGTCGTCCCCCTTTTTCACATTTTACTCACGCATCTCCTTATCATATAAAAACCCCTGCACCTCCAGAATTTATACTTTTCTACACACTTTTGCTAATTCATAGTAGCGGATTACGCACTTTATCATTTCCTATTTACGAAGTGCCGAAACTATGATATACAACCGTTACATAAAGTCCGCATGATAATTCGTTTTTCACAGATTAATCAGCATGTCTTCCTATCCTGATTCAGTATATCTTCGTAATTTCCTGATCTTCGCGTCAATAGTCCTCCCTTATAAAATGCAAGATAACGCTCATTTCGAAGGTCCTGTTTTCCCCTGTATAAGCTGTGCTATGCAAGCATTCCGAAAGTCATGTTGTTTCCCTGCATAAGCTGTGCTGTGCAACCTTTCCGAAAGTCGTATTCCCCCTATCTTCACAATCCCCGCACTTCCAAAAACACATATAACACTTACAAAAGTTTCATGCTACAATAGTATTGTCATCATAAGAGGTGATGTTTATGGCAGATCATAAGAAATCTGTTTCTAAGAGAAATACGCTCCTGAAAAAAACACATTACCACGCAGCATTCCTGAGTGGCCTTGAAATCCTGTTCTGGCCGTACCGCAATCAGATTATCATGGTGCCCGAGAAGAGCCTCAGCACGGAGGGTATCCGAATGGACATACTCCTGCTCAAGAAAGAGCCCTCGTTAGAAATGGATTCTGACATTGCCAGGATATTCAGAGAGCACAACATCATTGAGTACAAGAGTTTCAATGACGCTCTGACTATTGATGTATTTGCTAAGGTAATGGCCTATGCCCACCTTTACAAATCACAGGGGCCGGCAGTTAATGCCATCCCTTTCAGCAATATCAGCGCCACAATCTATCGCCACAGTTACCCCAGAAAAGCTTTCAAAGAATTGAAGGCTAACGGGGCTGCCATAGAGAAGCCGTCCCCGGGAGTCTACTATGTCAGGGGGCTGACCCCCTTTTCTATACAAATTCTTGTAGGGAAGGAATTAGATCCTCACGAATATTCAATGTTCAGGGTATTGCTGCCCAATGCCTTTGACGATGACATCCGCCGCTTCACGGTTATTGCTGAGCAAAACCGCG
>CAMOJK010000170.1 GCA_946616835.1 uncultured Lachnospiraceae bacterium | reverse complement strand
CCCAGAAAGGGCTGTATAATATCAACCTCCGCCGCAGTGATGACGGTACCATACAGGGCGCATTTACTACTGCCAGCGTGGTTCAGTATAGCGATGAGTACAGGTTTGATATAACGGACAAGACATTCAGGACTTTCGTTGAGAATTATGGTTTTTACCTTACGCCGGAGGACAATATCTGGAAGAAGCTGGAGGTAAGCACTGCGGGAAGCATAGACCTGACGAATTTCTTTATCATACTTGCGATGCTACTGTTCTTAGCTGATATCGCCGGCAGGAGATTCGGCTGGGAGCCTGCAAGGAGAGGATTTAAACAGGCCGGTAAAAAGCAAAAACAGCAGCCGGAGGTGCTTCCGGAGGGCGCTGCTGCAGACGGAAATGCTGCACCGGGTATGGCTGGTCAATCAGCGAATGCGCAGTTTAACGCGCAGACAGGACAGGTGTCTGCTCCAGGATCTCAGGGAATAAATATGGGAACAGCCGGAGCAGCACAGATGCCTTCCGGTGCTAAAGCAAATAAGGGTAAGGCTTCAAAGAAGAGGGAAGAACCCGCAAACGATACCCTGGATACATCTGCTCTTCTTAAGAAAAAGAGAGAGCGTAACAATGGCTGATCATTATATTTTAAAAATAGATATTTAGGAGGCTTACAATGAGGATTGCTGTCATAGGAACCGGATATGTCGGACTGGTCACAGGTACATGTTTCTCTGACATGGGAAATGATGTCTGGTGTGTGGATGTGGATGAGGACAAGATAGAGAGGCTTAAGAAGGGGATAATCCCTATATATGAGCCGGGACTGTCGGACCTGGTGCTTAAGAACTATAAGGCCGGATCGCTCAGATTTACCACAAAGATAGAAGAGGCGCTGGATAAGGCAAATATATGCTTTATTGCAGTAGGAACGCCTATGGGTGAGGACGGTTCTGCGGATCTCCATTATGTTCTGGAAGTGGCAAAGAGCATAGGACAGACCATGAAGCGCCATATGTATGTGGTTGATAAGTCAACCGTCCCTGTCGGAACTGCTCTGAAAGTGCGTGATACCATACAGAAGGCTCTTAATGACAGGGGCTCAGACCTTACATTTGATGTGATTTCCAATCCGGAATTCCTTAAAGAGGGATCGGCTGTATCAGACTGCATGCGTCCTGACAGGATCGTAATAGGCGCGGATAATGACGATGCAGCAGCAGTTATGCGGGAGCTGTACAGACACTATGTGCTTAATACCGATACATTTATTCTTATGGATGTAGCAAGTGCGGAAATGACAAAATATACCGCAAATTCAATGCTTGCTACAAAGATTTCCTTTATGAATGAGATATCCAGAATCTGCGAACAGGTAGGGGCAGATGTCAATAAGGTGAGGAAGGGCATAGGCTCTGACAAGCGTATAGGCTATAGCTTTATCTATCCCGGCTGCGGCTATGGCGGAAGCTGCTTTCCCAAGGATGTAAAGGCACTTATAAGTACTGCGGCTGAGTATGGATATGAGGCAAAGCTTCTTACTGCGGTTGAGGATGTGAATAAGGCACAGAAGCATGTGATATCCGATAAGGTGAAGGAGTGCTTTGGAAATGACTTAAGCGGAAAGAAATTTGCCGTATGGGGACTCTCATTCAAGCCTGATACGGATGACATGCGAGAGGCTTCATCCATAACTATTATAAACGACCTGACGGAAGCCGGGGCAGAGATAATCGCGTATGATCCCAAGGCTGTGGAAGAAGCAAAGAAATGCTATCTTAAGGATAATACACATGTTGCTTATGTTGAGAACAAGTATGATGCCCTTAAGGACGCGGATGCCCTTATACTTATCACGGAGTGGAAAGAATTCCGGAGCCCTGATTTCGAGAGGATGAAGGAGCTGCTTAAGAATCCTGTGATATTCGATGGAAGGAATATCTATGGTACATACACGGCAAATAAGAACGGATTTGACTACTATCAGATAGGTGTAAGGTATTCAAAAGCATAAGTTTTACAACCACCAGAATGGTGTGGCTGGACTGAGGATTTTTATAATAATATATAAAAACAGACAGTTTTATGGTAAAATGAATCCGGTGCAGGTTATTCTGTGCCGTGTGTGATTCATAAAGATTTATGAATTATTTATTTAAGAAGGGAGAAGTAATATGGGATTAATTCAGGCAATTAAGACATCAGGTATTGCCGGCGCTGTAGCCGGTGCAGGCAGCAGTGTTCTTGCCGATCAGTGGAAAGAGTACTTCTATTGTGATGCAATGGATAAGAATGTTCTTATGACTGTCGGTCAGAAGAGGACGTCCAGGAATTCTGCAAATACCAAGGGGAGTGACAACATCATATCCAACGGATCAAGGATAGCTGTGGCAGACGGGCAGTGCATGATCATCGTTGATAATGGCAAGATCGTTGAGGTATGCGCAGAGCCGGGTGAGTTTACTTATGATACATCAGCAGAACCCAGCATATTCTACGGCGGACTTGGAAAAGGCATAGTTGACTCCTTCAAGAAGTGGGGTGAGCGTATCACTTTCGGTGGAGATACAGCACGTGTCCAGAAGGTTTACTATTTTAACTTACTGGAGATAATGGATAATTTATTCGGTACACCGAATCCTGTTATGTTCCGTGCTGTTGATAAGAATATCGGTCTGGATATGGAAGTAAACTTAAGATGTAACGGTAGATACTCTTACAGACTTACGGATCCTATAGTATTCTATAAGAATGTTGCAGGTAATATTGCTGACGGCATCTTTACCAGGGATAAGATTGACGGACAGCTTAAGGCAGAGTTTATCGACGCACTTGGAACCGGTCTTGCAGAGATAGCTGATCTTGAGATCCGTCCTAACCAGCTTCCAAAGCATACAGAAGAGCTTAAGAATGCAATGAACAATGCGCTGGCTGAAAGCTGGGCTCAGGACAGAGGAATCAGCATTGAGAAGATCGCAATGTCTGTTCCTACTCTTACTCCTGAAGATATGAAGATGATTCAGGATCTGCAGAGAGCAAGTGCTATGGGTAACAGTGCTGCTATGATGGCAGGTACCATGACAGCCGCTACAGCAGATGCTATGAAGACTGCAGCAGGCAACTCTGCCGGCGCTATGACAGGCTTCATGGGCATGGGCTTTGCTCAGAATGCAGCAGGAGCTAATACTATAT
>CAMOJK010000169.1 GCA_946616835.1 uncultured Lachnospiraceae bacterium | reverse complement strand
ATAAAATAGTTAGGTCGTATTAGATTCCGAATTGATTGCTAAGGATCTTCAATACACCATATATCTTTCTAATAAAAAAAGCCCTCGGAACTTTTGTACCGAGGGTAAACTAAAGGAACGGCTCTTTGATATCATATTATAATTTGTAAAATGTAAGGTAGTTTCCTTCATGCTGCTTGCTTTCATACATTGCTTTGTCAGCATTCTGATAAAGTGTGGCAAAGGGTTCCCTGTTCTCCTTTGAACAAAGTACCGCGCCGACGCTTATCCTGAGTTTCCAGTCTGACATTTCCTCAAAGGAAATCTTATCTATATTTGCAAACAGTCTGTTAACCACCAGCCGTCCGATGTCTTCATTTTCAACGCCTGAGGCAAATGCCACGAACTCGTCACCGCCCAGTCGGAAAACGACATCAGTATCTCTGAAGGAATCTTTCAGACAATTTGCCAGAGCGATGATGACCTTGTCACCCATATCATGACCGTAGGTATCATTAACATATTTAAAATGATCTGCATCAAAGAGCAGCAGCATTCCCGTTTTGCCTTTTTCGAGAAGTGAATATATCCTGCTCTCTCCTCCGCTTCTGTTTAAGATATGTGTTAATGCATCTGTCTCTGCAAGATTCTTGAACAGCTCCTGCCTCTTTTTGTCCTCATCTATTGACTGGATTGCCCACAGAAGCTTTTTGATGGAACCGTCCGTTTCCCGCTCCACCACGATAAAGTGCATACGGTTCCACTCTCCCTTTCTGTCAATGTATTCATGGGAGATAGTCTTCAGATCCCCGATACGCTCAGGAAGGGTATCAAAATCCATAAACTGCACCAGCATACTTCTGGAAGATTCTGCGGCCAGATGCTCTGCCATTTCTTCAAGCTTATCATTGGTAAATTTATTACCGCTGTTAAATACATCCTTATAAACAAGGCTTTCCCTTATGGGTTTAACTTTGCCGTTTCTGATATCAATGAGCTCCATATTGGTATAAATATCGGAAATTGCCCGGATCTCACTATGCAGTTCTCCTGCTTCCTTGTGCTTACTCATATAAATGCTGAATACGGCAAAGAACACCATGAATATAGCCACAAGTATGACTGCAGAAATTTGGTAAATATATTTAATATGACCAAGGATCTCCTTTTCATTGAGGATGAGAACCGAGTACCAGTCATTATTTACCTGCTGGCAGAAAACCAGCTCTCTTCCATTTTTCGAATTTATTGAAGACACACCGTTCTTTATTTCAAATATAGTGGATACAAGCTCCTTTTCATACTCGTTACCGAGTATGAGATATTCTTTGCCGATCTCATCGTGATCAGAATGAGCTACGACCATACCGCTTTTATCGATCAGCATAGCGGCATCTACCCTTTGAGACTGAAGCATACTGTCTTCCAGCTTCTGAACACTGTCAAGGAAAATGTCCATGGAAATTACGCTTTCACCGTCACTCAGGAGCTTACTTACAGACATCATAAGTTCAAAGGTTTGAAGATTATAGTAAGGCTTTACAAAAGCAACCTCTCCGTTTGCATTTTTTGCTTCAGTGTACCAGGGTCTTTCTGTAGCCACGTAATCATCTGGTTCTATCCAGCCGGATCCATCCAGATACTCGCCTCTGCAGTAGCCGTATATTCCTGTATAATTACTGTCTATAAGTCTGGAATAAACAGCTGTCTCGTTAATAAGAAAATCCTTTATCTCCCTATTGGTGCAGCCTTCCTCCATCATTCCCTCTATCTTTTGTGCTGTGAAATTAACGGCATCTCTCGGAGTATTCAGATAGTAGGAGACTTCATAGGACATCTGTATGGCACTGTTATTCCACATGCCTATCAGATTGTCTTTTGATACCTGATACAGAGTATATAGGATGAACAGTATGATCACTACAACCAGGGATATACCTAAGCCAAGAGTGATCAGCGGTCTCTTTTCATTTTTTTGAAGTGTTTCCATGTTGTTTCCTCATTAGGTCAGCATTCTGAGATTCCATATAACTAAAGGGACGATCGCTAAAGCTTGTTGTAGAAAAACTATACAGACATAACGACACAATACCTTATATCTAATTTCGACTCAGGCATGTTTTCTTATAAGGTATCAGGAAATTTTTGCTATTTAGGTGATAAAGATCCCATAGCCGGTTATTAGATTTACCTTGCAAAATAACAAACAGACGGCTCACTCAGGGAGTCGCCTGCACATCATCAAGGTGAGCCTCCGCATATTCTTCGAAGGCAGCCTGCCAAAGCTTGTAAGCAGCGTTTGTCTGGTGAATGCCCCTGTCGCTGCAATACTGCTTTGCGAGACAACCGTCACTGTCGTAGAGCCTTGACGCTACATCCAGATATCCCCAGCCGTTTTCTGCTGCCAATGCTTCCATCTTTGCATTAAATGCACGGATAGTGTCATTGTTAAATTCCTCTTTAGCATAAACATATATAGGTGTTGTACTTACAATAGTGATCTTTATACCGGGTATCTCCTGCTGTATCTTTGCAATATACTGAAGATACTTTGCCACAGTGTTGTCTACACCTCCCCAAAGGTCATTCAGTCCAAAGAAAGTATAAATGTGTTTTGCTCCCATAAGCTTCAGGGAATCCCAGGCGTACATCTGCTGTCCCTGATATATGGGATGTTTGGATTTGCCGGAAATCGCCATAAAGGCGTTATGAACCGAGTAACTTACTCTGGTGAGGAACTTGAGATTCTGGAATATGGGTAATGCAGTATTTCTTAAAGCATAACGGGAAAAGTCCTCTGCTACAGAATCTCCTATAACAACAGAATCCTTATAAAACTCTCCTATTTTTTGAGCACGAAGAGCTTCTTCCTGAAGCCTTTCCTGTTCCGCAAGCCACGCTCTGTTCTGCTGCTCCAAAAGCAGTTCTTCTTCAGATTTTGTATCTTCTTCTGTTCCTGTCGGACCATTACCTGTTTGCGGTATAACAGTTGATCCCGGGTTTTCGGAAACTGTATTCTGTAATATATCGTTAGCAGCAGGAACTGTCGGATATGTTCCCCGAGTCAATTCATATCCCGTATAAGTATCTGCATATGAAGAAAATATCGGTGTAAAGGATAATGCGGTAACTAACAATGCTGTAATGATGTTTATTTTTTTCATAACTCTCTCCCACAAATGTTTACTAT
>CAMOJK010000168.1 GCA_946616835.1 uncultured Lachnospiraceae bacterium | reverse complement strand
TTGAACCCTGATGACGGTGGAACTTGGAACCGTGCTTCATAGGTCCTCTGTGCTGGCCCAGACGCTTGATAGCGCCCTGGAATCCCTTACCTCTTGAAACAGCAGAAACATCAATCTTGTCTCCTGCTTCGAAGATATCAGCCTTGATCTCCTGTGCAGGAGCATACTCCTCAGCATTCTCAAAGCGGAACTCTCTTAAATATCTCTTAGCATCAACGCCGGCCTTCTTGAAATGTCCCTGCTGAGCTTTGTTTACGCCATGGCGATGGATCACTTCCTTCTTACCGGACTTGTCTCTGTTAACAGACTTTTCCTTCTTCTCACCAAATCCTACCTGGACAGCACTGTATCCGTCGTTCTCTACGGTCTTAACCTGAGTAACAACGCAAGGTCCTGCCTGAAGGACAGTTACCGGAATGAGCACGCCGTCTTCGTTGAAGATCTGAGTCATTCCGACTTTTGTTGCTAAAATAGCCTTCTTCATTCTTGCCTTTTCCTCTCTTTCATCATTAATTTTGATGTCCTGATCTCTGTTCCTTTTCGGAACCCGTAACGGAAGCGATTCGTTACGAACAGTTTATTCTGCTTCGATCACGGTTTCTACTAAAGCGGTATCCGCTATCGGATACATAAAGTTAGTAGAGGTTTTACTGCATTTTTATTTCTACATAAACCCCGGCAGGAAGATCCATCTTCTGAAGGGATTCTGTAATCTTGGATGAGGGATTCAGGATGTCGATCAGCCTCTTGTGAGTTCTCTGCTCGAACTGTTCTCTGGAATCCTTATACTTATGTACCGCACGAAGGATGGTAACAACTTCCTTCTTAGTAGGAAGGGGTACCGGTCCGCTCACTGCGCCACCGTTTTTCTTAACGCTGTCTACTATCTTCTTAGCAGCAGAGTCGATCAGCTGGTGGTCATAAGCCTTTAAGATAACTCTCATTCTCTGATTTGTCATAAAAAAAGTCTCCTCTCTTTTTCTTACAAGCGGCGACTGTACATGTTTCGGATGCAGGTCCGGGCATCGCTTCTTAACTCTTTACTGCCCTTGCCTTTTCCACTCTCCCGTGTGTGTCCTGCCTGTTCTTTAAAAAAGACGCAGAACCACGCGTCGTTTCCGGTCACCCGGACGGTTCTATCTGTACAGTGACTTGTTGTCAATTTGTCTTGACATTCGCTCTGCGTAAAAACCCGTCACAGCTTATGCATTTGCCGGGACGGCAACCTCACGCTTCACAGCTATCGTGTCACAGCAAGAGTAAGTATATAGCAGTACTTTTATTTTTGCAAGCACTTTTTTGAAAATATTAACAAAAATTCTAAAAAATATTTGTTAATATCACTTTTTAGCAAAATATCCGGCTATATTTTTGGATGCAAAGCTGTTCATATCCGCATCCGGCACGCTTACGCAGTCATCTCCCGTATACAGAATTTTACCCTGGCACCAGAAAAAGGAATCCAGCGCCGTCCGTTCATTTTTGGCCTTGTACAGAGAGTCGCCCAAAAAAGTATCCGGATAACCTATATTAAGAATATCCAGGATGGTAGGAGCCAGATCAAGGGAATTTCTCCCCTGGGCGTTAACCGAAGCAGCATTTCCTCTATAGTAAATCATTAAAGGTATCTCATCGCAGGACATGTCCGCACGGTAATAGTCAGGAAAAGTATTTCGGAAATCCTCGTCACAGTAGGTTGCATGGTCAGCTGTTATCACCACCATCGTATTATCCGCAAGCGGACTGTTCTTAAATTTTTCCATAAAAACACCAATCTGGCAGTCGGCATTGTAGAATTTATTCAGCATGCGGTTTCCGCCATTTCCGTATATCTCTCCTTCCGTATCAAACGACGCATGGGTTCCAAAACTGTACATTCCCAGAAAAAACGGAGTTCCGCTGCTCCCATAGGTTTCTGCCGTATCATAAAGCAATTCAAAAGCATCTTTATCACTGATATCCCGTACTATGCCTGTCGCCAGCCCGGTATCCGTTATGACAGTATCAAAGCTCATAGCATTAAGATACGAAATGAAGTCCGAATTGTAGGGTTCCGTGTTTATAAAAGCAGAGTAATACCCGGCTCCTCTCAGGCAGTCCATAAATGATGGCAGTGAGTTAGGCTCCATATCCTCCAGCGAATATCCGGAGTATAGCTGTCCCTGGAGCCCCCTGTAGGTTGCAAATGTATGATTATAATAATTGAAGTAATTTACCGTTTCCCCCTGCAGAGCCTTCAAGTTAGGCATTATATTCCTGCTGTCATCCACCACATTTTCGGAAAGCCCTTCCACAAAGATCACTATTACATTCGTGCCCGAAGCCACGGCAAACTTTTCCATAGGGGTTCCAACAGGAAACATAGGCGAAGTATACCCGGATATTGCAGAAACAGAACTTTCTTCTTTTGCAGGAGCCTCTTCCGCAGCATCTAAAGCACCTGTATCCGGTTCAACACCTGAGTCCGATTTTCCCTCTTCATCAGGCACCTGCTCATCATTTGCCGCAGTCCTGTCCGCCTCATCCGACATGTTTCCGTTATCCGGCACACTGCTGTCCTGCACATTTAGATTGTCATCAGCACCGGATAAATCTGCCTGGTCCGGGGACAACTGTCCGGTCTCGGTTCCGGAAATCTTTTCCAGCTCCTCCATTTCCGCGAGCATCTGCTGCTTCATGGCTATCATTTCCTGCTTTACCTTCCACTCATTCCCAAGAGCCCTAAGCCCCAATGCCGGTGTAAGCACTCCCCCGGCCAATACAAACACCATTATCTCCAGTACAGCCGCCGCCGGAAGGATATAGAACCACTTAATTTTATCCCCTGTCACCGGCTTTATCGGCAGAAACGAAAAAACAAGAACCGCCAGTATCCCCAGACCGTACAGAAAGGCTTTTCCGTGAAGATCCTCTATTGATGACAGATTTTCTATCATGACAAGGGTTACATAACTGTTCGCAAAATGCAGCATCAGTGTCTGCGCATTAAAGACGAGTACGAGTACCGCATTGAGGACATTAAACCACTTGGATTTTCCCACCAGCACATCCGACACTGAGAAAATAAAAAAGAGCTCCGCTATGCCAAAGAGAAGATAACGAATGTCCCTTAATTCTACAGACACTATGATAAGAAATATCACTGCAAAAACATACTTTATTATAGTAGAAATATATGCTTTTATTGTTCCTGT
>CAMOJK010000167.1 GCA_946616835.1 uncultured Lachnospiraceae bacterium | reverse complement strand
GACAAGGATACACTGCTTGCCAAGGTAAGCCAGGTAGGTGTTGCCTGCCATACAGGAAGCTACAGCTGCTTCTTCAGGGAGATAATCAAAAAAGATTATACAGACAAGGATCCCAGAAAGGTGCTTGAGGATGTTTATGCCGTTATTGCCGACAGAAAGGAGCATCCGAAGGAAGGTTCCTATACGAATTACCTCTTCGATAAGGGCATAGATAAAATCCTTAAGAAGGTCGGCGAGGAGGCTACCGAGATAGTGATAGCAGCAAAGAACCCCGACAAGGAAGAGGTTAAGTATGAAATCTCTGATTTCATTTATCACTGCATGGTTCTCATGGTAGAAAAGGGCGTGACCTGGGATGAGATAATGAGCGACCTGGCAAGCAGGTGATCATAGTAAACAGATTTACAGTATTTTTTATTATAAACGGGCAGGAGACGAATGGATTTCAGTGACAGACAGACAGCCTTAAGTCATGACATACTTATGAGCATAGATAAGCCTTCAAGATACACAGGCGGTGAGCCCAACAGCGTCATGAAGGATGATGCGGATATACGCTTTGTAATGTGCTTTCCGGATGTCTATGAAATAGGTATGAGCCACATTGGAATGCAGATCCTGTATGGAATGTTTAATTCCATGCCGGATGTCTGGTGTGAGAGGCTTTTCAGTCCATGGACGGATCTTGACAGGATAATGCGGGAGCGTAATATCCCGCTTTTTTCATTGGAAAGCCAGCAGCCTGTTAAGACTGCGGATTTTCTCGGTGTGACGCTGCAGTATGAAATGTGCTATACGAATATACTTCAGATCTTTGAACTGTCGGGAATCCCTTTTTATTCCGCAGACAGGACAGAAGATGATCCCATCGTCATTGGCGGCGGCCCCTGTGTATACAATCCGGAGCCTATAGCAGATTTTTTTGACATCTTTTATATAGGCGAGGGCGAAGTGAGATATCGCGAACTTTTTGACCTGTATAAGAGGTTCAAGGCGGAGAATAAGAGTCGTGAGGAATACCTCAGGGAAGCATCACACATAGAGGGTATATACGTACCGTCACTTTATGAGGTGACATATGACGAAAACGGCCGTTTTACGGGAATGACTCCCCGTTATGAAGATGTGCCTGCCAGGGTAAAGAAGCAGCTTGTCAAAAATATGGATGAGTCTTTTTATCCCACTGCACCTGTTGTACCTTTTATAAGGGCTACCCAGGACAGGGCTGTGATAGAGGTACAGAGAGGATGTATCAGAAACTGCAGGTTCTGCCAGGCTGGACAGATATACAAGCCTGTGCGTGAGCGGAGCCCGGAGCAGTTAAAGGAGCTGGCCAGGGAGATACTTAAAAATACCGGCTATGAAGAGCTTTCCTTAAGTTCGCTTTCCACAAGCGACTATACACATCTTAAGGAGTTGTTGGACTACCTTATGGAGTACTGTGGTGAGAAAAAGATAAATATATCCCTGCCGTCGCTTAGGATAGATGCTTTTTCTCTGGATGTGATGAGCAAGGTTCAGGATATAAAAAAGAGTTCGTTAACCTTTGCACCAGAGGCTGGTTCCCAGAGAATGCGTGATGTGATCAATAAGGGGCTCACCGAGGAAGATATACTTCACGGTTCTGAAATGGCATTTAAGGGCGGCTGGAACAAGGTAAAGCTGTATTTCATGCTGGGGCTTCCTTTTGAAGAGGAGTCGGATGCCGTGGCTATAGCTGAGCTTTGCAATAAAGTGGCAGGAGTATATTTTGATACCGTGCCTAAGTCGGAGCGGCAGGGCAGCGTGCAGATAACCGCAAGCTCTTCGTTTTTTGTACCGAAGCCCTTTACAGCTTTCCAATGGGCGGAGATGAATACGCCGGAACAGTTTGTGGAAAAGGCAAAGATCACCAAGGCGGCAGTCAGGGCGCAGCTTAATCAGAAGAGGATCTCATATCACTACCATGATACAGGTACCACCATTATAGAGGGAATATTTGCAAGAGGTGACAGAAAGGTGGCAAAAGCCATAGTTTATGCCTACCGCCACGGTGCGATATTTGACGCCTGGACGGAAACCTTTTCTTATGATGGCTGGATAAAGGCTTTTGAAGAGACCGGAGTTGATTATAAAGACTATATCTTCAGGGTAAGGGATGATGATGAAAACTTCCCATGGGATTTTATTGACAGCGGCGTGAATAAGTCATTTCTTTTGAGGGAATGGCATAATGCGGCAAAAGCACAGAAATCTACGAACTGCAGGAATCAGTGCATGGGGTGCGGAGCCGGTGTTTTCGGATGCGGGGTATGTGTGGAATGAGCGTTACCGTGAGATTTAAATTTATGCGCACTGGCCCTGTAAGATACTTAGGGCATCTGGATATGCTGCGCTATTTTCAGAAGGCGGTCATGAAGGCTGAGCTGGATGCGAAATATACAGAAGGGTTTCACCCTCACCAGATAATGTCTTTTGCCTATCCGTTAGGCGTAGGCATGGAGACATATGGCGACTATATGGATCTGGAGATGAATGCCTGTGAAGATGCTGAGGCGCTTATGGACAGGCTTAATGCGGTCATGCACGAAGGAATAAAAGTGACCGAAGCAGTCATACTCAGGGAAAAGGCACTGAATGCAATGGCAGCAGTGGCTGAGGCTGATTATGAGCTGGTGGTGGCTATGGATGGCATGACGGACGGTGAATGTATGTCGGTTGACGGCGAGAATGCGTATGAAGTGCTCACGGCAGCCATAAACGAACTGATGGCAAGATCTGAGATAACCGGCGGCAAGTCCGGAAAAAATATACGCCCCGGAATAAGGCTTCTTGAATGCAGCAGATGCAGAGAAAATAAGGATAATGAGGATAGGGAAACTTGCTCCGGTGAGTTCAGACTGGTGATGCGGCTTTCCAGCGGCTCAAAGCTTAATGTAAGGCCTGCGGATGTATTTGATAAGCTCTGCGGGACCGATGCGGTCAATGAATCAGGCATCAGGTTCAAGGTAACGCATCTGTACCGTATGGAGATATACGGAAATGACAAAGACGGAAGGATAGTTGCACTTAATGATAAGGCGGCCGAATAAAAAAGAAGAAAAAATCTCCGAAATGAGAAGAGGGGATCTGCGGGTATTGGTTTACCGCGTCAGTGCGGACGAAAAGATCCCTGAGGGCATGCTGTTGATATATATGCGTTCCGGGAGAGCGGAGCGCATTATTTTTGAACGGAATGACCGGGTGCGCATTGGGGATGTCTATCTTGCGAGAGTAAAGAATACGACTCCTGAGACAGGAGGAGCTTTTCTTGATCTGGGAGAAAAAAAGACTGCCTTTTTAAATTATGGCGGCAAGAAGAATATACAGGTTATCAACAGAGCCTACGATGGCAGGTTAAAGCCGGGCGATGAGCTGGCCGTAAGGGTGCGGGATCTGGAACGGGGCAGCAAGAAAATGCGTGTCATATTTGCTTCGGAG
>CAMOJK010000166.1 GCA_946616835.1 uncultured Lachnospiraceae bacterium | reverse complement strand
CAAAAACAACCCTGTTCTCATATACTACACGGAATATCTGCACAGCCCATGCAAAAAACTCCCTTACACCTGTTGAATCCTGCTGAAGTTCTCTTCTGATCTCATTGCCGTCAGCGTCCTTACGGATAATGAGTGATTTCCCATAGGGCTTGTCATTATCCACCTCTATGCTGCAGATACTGTAATCGACCATGCGGAAGATTTCCAGGAAGCGAGGGTCTTTCATGACCTTTATATCCTCATCCATTCCAGCGGGATCATTCTCCCTGTCCTCAGGTACAGTGCCGGGAAGAAGGATGTCCATAAACCAGCTTGTCGTTTCAATAGCATCCCTATTACCCAAAAGCGCCAGCTTGCTTACAAAAAGACCATAGCTATTGTTACTGTTCTTTAAGGCAGCCGCCAGTTCGCCGGCTTTCCCTTCTTTCTTTTCATACTTTCCGTCTGTGTTCCGCTCTACCGCAAACAGACACGAAAAAGCCGCCCTCCGTTTGCTTTGCTTATAGAGAGCTTCTCTGATAATGCCCGTTCTGTCGATAGCAAGATAATATCTGTATATCTTTCCGGAAGCAGATATGAAAGTGATTTCAAACCTTTGCACCGGATTCTTCTCTATAATCATACTTGTCGCATTAACATATGCTCCTACCGATTGAACCTGAGAATTAATATCTACCAGGCTCTTAAGGAACTTCAGGCTTCCGATGAAATTTGACTTACCACCTGCGTTCTCGCCAACGATAACGACAGTCTTTAAAAGATCATATTCAGCATCCGTGGACGTATAATTGTCAGGGAAGCGTGCCTTAACCTTTCCGGTAGGTGCTTCCATGCTGAATTCACTTTCAATATTGAAAGAGCAAAAATTGTTGAAGTTAAACCCGATCAGCATCTGTTCTCTCCTTCCTAAATTTTATTACCCATACATTATAGCACAAAAATCCCTTGTGTAAACCAGATTTTTGTTTTAGTTGAAAGATTTTCCCCTATTTTTGCAATTATTTTGTTCTGAAAGCATCATTTTAATACTTAGCCGAGTAATTTGCCGGTCAGGCAGCTTTCCATTCTCAACGATCTGTCCGTAATCCGTGATCACCACATTACTGTCATAAGCCTCATAGAAACAGGCATTTATAATAGCATAAAGACCGTGATGCCCCTGGTTAGGCTGATAAGCAATTCACGATCCTTATATGCTAAAACCTTAAGATATTTTTACTTTGCCTTACATGATAGTTTATCGACTTCTAATCGAAAAACCGCAACTGCATTAACCATATCTTTAGAATAATCCCATTCAGATTTACCAGAAATATGATTCATTAAAACATTTAATCCCTTTATCTTTTCTTCATAATCTTCAATTATTGATAAACGGCCTGTACCGATAACACTTTGGAATTTAGCTGAATTTTTACATGCTACATCTGCCTGTAATAATTCATATTCTCCATCTATTTCAAATCCAACCATAGGTGAAGATTTACTAAGCTCAAATTTTCGCCCTGCTTTTGCTCCGTGAAAATAAAATACATATTTGTCATTCTCATATATAAATCCATAATTAAGCGGAACAATGTATAAATCACCATTATCATAGAATGCAATTCGTATTATCTGTTCTTTAGCAATAAACTGTTCAATTAAAGCTTTATCTTTTACTTCTCTATCATTTCTTCTCATTTTTTCTATCTCCATAAGTGAGTTTTACTGCAATATAACCTATTCTCCCAGTATTCTTTTAAACACATCATAATTTCTGCTTCCACTCGGAGGACAATATACAGCGAACTCAATCTGCTTAAACACCTTCGGAAACTCCTGTAAAACAATTTTGTAAGCCCTTGCAACAACCTCTGGATCATTTTGAAATGCTCCACATCCGAACGCCCCAAGTACAAGAATATCTGCTCCCTTTGCTGCAGCACAAGTCAACATATGGATGGCACGCTTCACATGATACCCAAAGAGTTCCGCATTATTCATATGAGTACCGCCATTCACAAGCGGAACATGCACATTTGACTTATTACGAAGATCCGGTGCTGCAATCGTGATCACATCGACTGTAACCCATTCCTCCTGTGGCATTCTTTTGGGTAAATCTTCGTCAGTCTTACAGATGATAACACCCTCAGTATAGACAAGTGAATCTGTCGCCTTCGGAGTATTCAGGTCATAGTGGTGCTTATAAAATGTATTTCGTAAGGTTTGTCTGTAAAGCAGAGGATACAGAGTCGATGTACGACACAAGCATTCTTCCTGTGCCGAAGCCCCAGTAGTCACACCCCCGCCTGCATGAAAAGCATTAGCAAAGTTCATAACTGCGATCTTTGCATCTGGATTTTCCATATGAAGCTTCATAGCCGCTTGATAACTCCTATCTCCGGAGACTGTTATTACAGTATCTCTTGTTTTAGAAAAATCAAACGCAGGGTAATCATCCTCATAAAACACAGTCGTATTCTTTTTTGCAACAGGTATAGACGCAGAAAGCGCTGGATTGTTTTTGATCCATTCCTGCGTATCGTTAAAGACCTCTATTCTTTGTGCCCTATCAGACATATCTTAATTCCTCCTATAACATAATATTTGCAAAATCCTCACATAATTTGTTTATCCAGTCCTTCTTCACGATTACATCCAACCATTCCTTCGGGATATTCTCGTATCCGTATGCAAGCCCAGCAATACCTCCTGCTACGGCTCCAACAGTATCTGTATCATTGCCAAGATTAACTGCTTTCATAGTCTCTAATTCATATCTCCGCCTGGACTATGTGTCCAAAGTTGATCTCATCCTGCAAGAGTCCGAACACATATGAAGGACTCTCTCTGTATAAGCCGGTCTCTGCATCCATCAGTTTTTCATAGATATCAGAATCATATATGGTATGCATGGCATCGTCATATTCTATACCAGCTCCCTCAGTGAGCATTTCTACCAGATCCTGAACCATATACTCCATCATCTGATGTTCTTTTCCCATAGTCAAACACCTACTTTCTTTAACAGGGCAATCGCCTTCTCGGTATGGAATGAATACTGATTCGTCGTCTTTTTGTAGATCATCCCACTTAGCATATTCTCAAAGGTGATCATCCCGTTCTCATATTGCCTGAACAAAAGTGCCATATCATCATCCGCTATCGGTCCGATTACTATATCATATTTATTATCCAGATTACACTCCGGATCGGAGTAGTCCTTAAACTTCTTGCTTCTGTTATTTCTGACAAATCTTGCCCACTCCGGCGAAGTCTCCTCTCCAAAATCCTTTATTTTTAGCTCATCTGTATCCATAAATGAATCGGCTATCTCATATATGTTAAGAACAGGCGATCCACCATAGATCCTCGCCACTCTGTTTGCCATCTTCTCTGCCTGATCTTTCATAACAGTCAAATAGAAGCCCTTTCCAAAATCCTTATACGGGCGGCACATGGCAAGGTCTATTTCTTTTATATCTATATTGCTCCCATGATATAACAGC
>CAMOJK010000165.1 GCA_946616835.1 uncultured Lachnospiraceae bacterium | reverse complement strand
GTGTGCAGCCGTATATCCTGTACTTCACGGATATGACGGAAGATCCGGAATACTACGAGAATGAGGACACTGCAACCTTTTACGGCAAGGATTGGATTGTGGTGAGATAGCGGGAGTAGCGTTTGGCCATAACATGCCAGTTATAAAGGCTCTCTCCCATCACAGCTCCGCAGGATTCGCGATAAAGGGCCCAGACATACCAGTACCAGGACAGGATTGCCGTGTAGGCCAGGTAATGAAACCGGAGGGTTTCGTTATATGCTGAGCCGCAATATTCCTGAATGAACCACTCAGCCTCAGGGATCTCCCACATGGAATCCATGATATAGGTGCCGATATCACAGCCGGGGTCGGCATTACCGGCATATTCCCAGTCAATGAGAATGGTGTCTGCGTCAGTCAGCATCCAGTTGGGAGCATAAGTATCGCAGTGACAGAAGCGCGGTTCGACCCCGTCTCCAACAGTATGGAGATAACACTTTTCAATGGAAGATTTAAGCGCATCGAAGTCGGGGTCTATGATGCCTTCTTTCCCGGCACGAAGAAGAGATTCTATTTTGCAGGCTTCCTCCCATGGGTTGAAGCTCCAATCAACCGTGAGGCCGCTCTCATGCAGTTTACGGAGGACAGCAAGCACACGCAGAGAATCCTCCCGGCTTTGATAGGACGGGGTGCGAATACCCGGAACGAAGGTGCTGAGCTTCCAGCCCTCTTCGGCGTTCATGGCAAGATAAGTCGGATCCACACCGATGGCTCTCGCAAGCTCGAGAGCCTTTTTTTCATGCGGGCGGGAGATTATAGCCTCTGTCCCCTCGCCCGGATGGCGATAGACATACTGCTTATCCGCAACAGTAAGGGCGAAGGAAGTATTAGTGAGCCCCTCCTTGATGGGCCGGAAGTTTGTGATTTCACTCTCGGCACAGCCAAGGGTCAACGCGATGTTGCGAATGATACGGCTGTGGGTGTTGTTAACATAATATTGGTCGAACTGACGGAGCTCCTCCAGGGAATCGAATTCGAAGATCACATTTTCGGGATAGACCTTCATTTCCATCGGGGGAAGCTTTTTCACATGGTCAGCAAGAACCTGTTCCCAGAGAGTCTGATCATAATTGCCCACAAGGTGATCGTCTTCCAGAATCTGCATGATAGCAGAGGAAAACGCCTTGTCCCAGTATGCGTGGCCGAGCATGATATAGCCGTCTTCCCCGCTCTTTCTGACACGGGATACATTCCCTTTGCTGTCAGGGATGATATACCACTCGTTGGTCTTTTCCGGCACATACACGGTGGAATAGTACGCCTGGTAAACATACTCATCAAAGGGATTCTGCTCAAAATAGTCATCGGAGGAACAGATGTAGCTGTTGCGGATGAAATCACGGGCAAGGTAGAGAGTGTGGGTGTTATTTTTGATGTTATATTCGGGATTAATAACGATGTGAATGCCTTTATATTTATCTTCCAGGTAGAAAAAGGCTTCTTTTTTATAGCCCAGCACCAGGACAATCTCACGAATGCCGGCTTCCTGCAGCTGCTCAATCTGCCGCTCAATAAGGACTTCATTTTTGACGATAAGAAGGCCCTTCGGCCTTTCCAGCGAGAGCGGAACAAAGCGGGAGGAGAGGCCGGCCGCCATTATGACCGCGTTATCCACCTTATAAGGCAGCAGAGCTTCCAGCCCAAGGGGCGTGATGCCGTCTTTTTCAACCCACCCTTCGGCAGAGAATTCCTTCAGGGTTTTAGAGATGAAGCCGAGGGAGAGCTCTGATAGAGCGCTCAGTTTACGGCAGCTGAGAATGCCGTGTTTTTTGATGGTGTAAAGAAGGGTAAATTCGTTTCTGGTCATGGGGATGCCTCCGGGAAAGGGTCATACAATGTCGAGCTCAGAGCGGTCACGAAGCATATAGGTGCGAAGCGGAGTAAGGCTGGCAAGCCAGTAGAGCAGGCCGCCGCAAACTGCTGTGTATCCGCTGCCTGTGAGAACGAAAAAGACGGGGCTCTTGATGGCAGCAGTAAGCGGATTGTACACAAAAAGAATATTGGTAATAAAAGCAATAAACAGGCAGCCGAGGCCGACGAGATTGAAGCCGTTGGTAAAATCATAGGCATGGTGGCCGTCGATATTGTAGAGGGACTTCAGGCTGATTTTTCTCTTCTTCACAATCAGATAGTCGACAACCGTCATACCGATGATAGGCCCCTGAATCTGGGCTGCCATAGAGATGAAACTGCCGAAGTTATCCATGACCCATCCCCAGACAGTGAGGATGCTCACATAGATCATGGCAAGGAAAACCAGCAGCTTATAGCTCACTTTGGGCAGGCCGGACTTGACGATCATGCAGTTTACATAAGATCCAGTCCCCTGTGTGCCGATATTGGCAAAAGCAACCATCAGCAGGCTGAGGAGTGAAAAACCGGGGCCCGCAAGGGTAGCCAGCATGACAGTCGGGTCACTCTCATAATATCCGGCACGGACGAACATGGCAATCGCCATGACTCCTCCGGCGGCGACGAAAAACGGAGCCACCACACCGTAAGCAAGAGAGGTTGCCCAATAGCCGCTTTTCTCGCTCTTTGCGAGGCGGGGCATGACAAGAGCCTGGGTAGACCAGGAAAAGGCGAAAGCAACGTTGCCTTCGGCGCTGAGCATAAAGCGGCCGAGAGCAGAGTCATAGAGACTGGTATCCGGCTGAACCTTCAGCATATCACCGATGGGAACTGCAGTAAAACAGATGATGACGACGACGGCGCCCACAATGAGAAGGGCCGTCACCAGGAAGCGGTTGACCCATTTGATGACGTCAGGCCCGCCGAGGGCAATGAATGTGCCGAGAATAACGCACAAAACACCTAACGCAGGCTTCCAGAAGGTCGGGTTGAGTGAAACACCAAAACCTGCAAACAAATTGATCATGGAAGAGGCAAAGAGCTGTGAATCCACCGCATACCAGCCGAAGTTTGCCATGCTGATCACCGTGGCAAAAATGGCAACGCCCTTAATGCCCAGAACAGACCGGAGCCAGACCCACAGGTCAATGCCGTATCGGACCGCAAAAAACACCGGGATGCATTCTATTAAAATCCAGACAATGTTGAAACAGAAGATGTTGATGAGCATCTGCCGGAAGGACAGATACTGTGCCACATAGGCACCCTGGGTATAGCACCAGGTAGCAATGGAAAAGCCGCTGGTTGCAAGAAAAAGATCCCAGAAGGAATACTGCCTGTCACGTGCAAGCATGGGGACAGTACCGGTAACCGTCTCCTGCCGGATGTAGGCATCATGATTCATTTTCGCCATCAGATGATCACCCCTGTCATGCACAGGACAATCAGCAGAATGCTGACGCCGATGGCAGCAGCTATGCCGATAACATCCTTCTTATCTGCCTTTTCCGGAAAAACATAATCCGGAGATGCCATTTCTTTTAACCGCTTATCGGTTTCTTCATAAATCAGTTCTTCAATTGATTTTTCCATATATTCCTCCCAGAGAAATCACCCGCCAACGATGAGGGGATGTGCAAAACAGCGTTCATAGTTTGCTATAATAGCAGGTACTATGAACGCTGTCAAGTTTTATT
>CAMOJK010000164.1 GCA_946616835.1 uncultured Lachnospiraceae bacterium | reverse complement strand
CCTGCTGCGGATATTGATAAAATGCTCGAACTGATGTCATGCAGGAAATCATAGTTTCTCCTGAAATCCTCCGGTTTAAACTGGCCGGCGAAATCTCCGATTTCCATCTTCAGCCTGCTCTGGTCTTCTTTTGACAGCTCAGTGCTAAGCTCTCCGGTAGCACCGATAAGAGTTCCGCGCTCATCAACGGCATACACCGGAGATCCTATGCCTACATGTTCTCCTTCCCCGGAGAAACAGATAAGCGTTCCGGAAACAGGGGCTGTATAATTTTTTTCACTGCGTAAGATTAGGGCCCTGTAGGTATTGTTGATAGCCAATGAACCGTTTCTGACCATGTATGATGTGATATTTTTCTTATCGACTATCTGTGTAAAGAGCACAATTAAATAAAAGAGGAAGATTGCAATGATTATAACAAGAAATCCTCCTCCGTAAATTCTTATACTTTTTTTTAGAGCTGCCCTTTCGGAAACCTTTTTTTTATCCTGTATATCCGTTTTTTTCGCAGCTCTGATTTTTTTTGACCTCTGGCCGCGTCTCATTTTTATTTAAGTATGCTGTCCTTATAACTGTCAGGAATGTCAGCCTCGTCTACAGACATTGCCATATTGAAGGTAATGCCGCACTTCTCGCTGAGTTTATCAAACTTGTCAAGAACA
The DNA here is from genome assembly GCA_946616835.1 of uncultured Lachnospiraceae bacterium. Lineage (GTDB taxonomy): Bacteria > Bacillota > Clostridia > Lachnospirales > Lachnospiraceae > NK4A136. The sequence goes on along the minus strand of CAMOJK010000164.1, from coordinate 3,017 downwards.
GCTCCGATCTCGGACACTTCAAACTTGCCAAGCTTCTTGAAACTGTCAAAATATAACTGTTCTATATCGCGATCCTGGGAGATTATCCCACAGACAAAACCATAAAATTCATCTATCGAAGAAAAATTGAATTCAGAAACATCAATAAGTCTAACTTTGTTGTTGATCTCGTACATATGTCTTGTGCTCTTGTCAAGATATACAAGATGTCCTTTTGCGTCCTTGATTGCATTGTTGGCAAGATCCAGTAACTTAAGTGTCTTGCCTGTCCCCTCATTTCCGATTATAAGTTTAACCATATCAAATACCTCCGAAAGTGAATTTTAGTAATAAAATTACTGTTGTCATTATACCTTAAGAGTCCGTTATTTTCAATAGCTCTGACAGTGTATTATATAGTGTTCCCTCATCTTTGGCGCCCATTACAACAGCTATGTAAGACTTGCCGGAGGTATTGTGTGCAAGAAGTATAAGGCACTTTCCAGCCGATGCAGTACTTCCTGTCTTTCCTCCTACTACAGTAACGCCCTCGGGTGCATTCTTACCGCCGTTAACAAAGGAATCCGTGTTCATTATGGTTTTCGTTTTGACGGTCCCATCAGCGGTGTTATAGCTAATTTGTACGGAGGGCGTATTGATCATTTCCAGAAATTCCGGATATGCAAGGAGCTGCCTGAAGATCAGGTACTGGTCATAAGCCGTGGAATAATGTTCCGCAGAGTCAAGACCGTGGGGATTTTCGTAATGGGTACCTGTGCAGCCTAAGCTTGCTGCCCTTTCGTTCATCATCTGAACAAAACGTTCTTCCCCTGTTATCTCTCCATCTTCCTCAAGCCTGCTTCCCGAGGTGCTGTCACCGGCATACTGAGCCAGGGCAAGAGCTGCGTCATTTCCGGACTGAATCAGAGTTATCTCAAGGAGCTGTCTTATGGTAATCCTGTCGCCTGCTTTTAATCCAAAACGCTGTACCCCTTCTTCTTTTATGGAAACTTCACCTATGGTTATCACATCATCAAGTCTGTCGCTGTATTTTTCGAATATGATAAGCGCTGTCATAAGCTTTGTGAGTGATGCAGGCGATGTCTTTGCAGTGGCATTTAATGAATATAATACTTTAGCATCGTCTTCATTATAAATTGCAGCTGAAAAGACGCCCTCTTCTTCTGAAAGCGATGTTGAAATAAGATTATCCGAAACAGCTGCTATATCCTCAGCAAAAAGCGGAAGTGTGTCATACTCATCCACAGGATTTAAGGTAAAGCTCTGGTTGTTTTCCATGCTTCCGTATGGCAACTCCATATCCGTGACAGTGCATGATGCCAGCAGGAAAAGTGATGACAGTACAGGGATGACAGTATAAAGTTTTTTATTCTTTATACATTTCACGGAAATCCATGTCTCCCCTGTCTAAGGATTTGATGAGAAGCTCTGCTGTTGCAAGGTTTGTTGCAAGTGGGATATTGTGCATATCGCAAAGCTGCAGCAGATTGTTTGCATTTACTTCATGGGACATGGGATTCAAAGGATCCCTTAAAAAGATAACAAGGTCTATCTGGTTATGCTCTATCTGCATGGCAATCTGCTGGCCGCCGCCAAGATGCCCTGCAAGGAACTTGTGTATCTGAAGATTGGTAACATCCTCTATCTGCCGGCCTGTTGTACCGGTAGCATATATTTCATGCTTTCCCAGTATTCCCCTGTATGCGATGCAGAAATTCTGCATGAGTTTTTTCTTTGCGTCATGAGCGATTAAAGCAATCTTCATGCTTCCCTCCTTCTGCCTGTATATGGCGTTTTTATATCTCTGAACTAATCTGTCCTAATTCTGTTGTTTTCCGGGGCGGATCCTTGCGATGCAGTCCCACACTCAGGACAAAGCCCATTCCTATATATAGGCTTACAAGTGATGTAAGACCGTAGCTGACAAAAGGAAGAGGCACGCCCGTATTCGGGGTAAGTCCCGTGGTAACGGATATATTTAAGAAACTCTGCACTCCGACTATGGTCCCTACGCCAAAGCATATCAGCTCACCGGCAGTATCCCCGGCCTTTATTCCCATATAGAAACAGACTCCGGATATTACCATAAGAAGTATTATTACGGATGAGCAGCCTATAAATCCCATTTCTTCACCTATTACAGCAAAGATAAAGTCGGTCTGCGCCTCGGATATGTAATTTCCGTTTATAACGGAAGATACTTCATTATTATCAAGTCCTTTGCCTGTAAGCTTTCCCGAGCCAATGGCAGTAATGGAGTTTTCTGTCTGCCAGGCATCAGTCAGAGCATATTCTTCGGGATCAAGCCATGCCAGTATTCTGCGCTGCTGGTAATCCTTTATAAGGTGCTGGTCAGGCTGAAGCACGAGGAAAAGGAAAATGGCTGCTGCAGGTATGGTGACTGCAAGCACACCCATTATGATCTTTCTGCTTAGGCCCCCTACATATATCAGCATACAGAATACCACTCCCAAAAGTATGGTGGTGGACAGATCAGGCTGCTTTATTACCAGTATAAGCACCGGCGCCAGAAACGCCAGCATTATCAGTATATTCTTAAGGGTATTTAGGTTTTCTTTATTGTCCATTATAAACTTGGCATAAAAAAGTATCAATAAAATCTTAGCGAGTTCTGACGGCTGGAATTTAATGTCTACAAAGGGAATCATCAGCCAACGCTGGGCATTATTTGCCGAGTCGCCGAATATTTCCACCAAAAGAAGCAGTGCTATATTCAGTCCGTAGATCAGCCAGTGGAACTTAAGGATCAGATTGTAATCGAAAAATGAGATAAAAAGCATCAGAAATACGCCAAGTATCATTCCGGCGGCCTGCCTGGACTGGACGGATTCCTTAGCACTTCCTATAGCCATTATCCCGATTATATTTATCGTGATAATAAGCAGTACAAGAAAGATATTATAATTTTTCAGTTGAAATTTCTGTCCCATTCTATTCTTTATGCCTGTGTTAAGCTTTGTTTATATTAACTGTATGAAGCATCAGTCTCCGGCGGA
>CAMOJK010000163.1 GCA_946616835.1 uncultured Lachnospiraceae bacterium | reverse complement strand
CCTTTCCAGCACCAACTCCACATCATGCTTCCGCATGTACTTCGTCAACGAATGTGAAACATGTATTTTTTCAGGTCTTATTATAAAACGTTTTTTCGGACACCACCACATAACAGGCTGTTCCGGTCCATACCACGGAAATATTCCATGAGAATATGCCAACAACAGCCTGTCAACACTCAGATCTCCGCCTACCGCCAACAGTCCATCATCATCTGCCAGTGAAGGATCAGGAAAAGCTATTCTATTTTCATCAAGCTTAAAAACCATTCTTTATGCTTTTCTTATACTCAGATAAATAACTTTTCATTCTGCAAAAACACAATCCAGAAAATCTTCTATTCCCCGAATATAGATATACTCAACGCTTCCGTCCGCGTGGCTGAGTTTTGCGATCACGCCGGCAAAATGTACCTCCAGTATATCCCCGTTATGCAGGTCCACAACATACGCAATCTTTTCGTCCTTAAATGTCTCGAAATCAGCGTTTATCGTATAATATTCAAAAGACCGGAGAATTTCAAGCTGTTCGGGATCACTTATCTTTTTCATGATCTTTCCCTTCCCTTTTGGTCGTTGTTCGTCATAATCATATCCCCGAAATCCGGTTCCATAAGAGATACGGACAGACAGGATTTTTTTATGGCTTATCAGCAATATATTTTTCAGTTTTTGTAGGGGATTCTTCAGACATACGCACTTTTCCTTTAAGAAATCTTCCTCTCAGCATCATACATTTCTACCACATATATTTCCTCATCATCGTCATATATGGCATCTATAACGGAATCCACAGACAGACCTGTTATTGCCGCTGCCAGGTCATACATGGCTTCTATCTGCTCATCCGAATAGCCTGGATCTACAGACAAAATCCTCAATGCGTTCTTTATTGCTTCAGATGAATATTTTTCTTTCATTATCCTGCCTCCCTCTTAAAATCTCTTAGAAGAACTTATGTGTGTGCTACAATGATTTCAGTTCAAGCGCTCTGATTTTGACATTCTTTTCTTCTTGTATCAGTTGCTTAATAAATACTCTGAGATACCATTTAATTTTTCATTTTAGGATCTCAGCTGATCAGATTGTAGCAAACAACCTATCCTATAAAAATGGGAAACAGTTGTTCGAGACGGTAGTTCCGTTCGCATTGCTCACTTAACCGCCATCAGACAAGGTTACACGGTGTGTGGAAGTTTTAGTCAATAAGTTCTGAACATTACTTCAGATTTTCAGTCATCCTCTTCTATATGATCAAGGCCTGCAGCGATTATTGAATGTACATGCTCGTCCGCCAGGGAGTAGAATATCTGCTTGCCTTCACGCCGCCCTTTGATCAGGCGGTTGGCTTTAAGTATGCGCAGCTGGTGGGATACTGCTGACTGTGTCATATTCAGCGACTCCGCAATATCACTTACACTTACTTCCTTATCAAAGAGAACAAACAGTATCCGTATCCTTGTGGAATCCCCGAATATCTTAAAAAGCTCAGCCAGATCATACAGTTCTGTTTCCGGCGGTACCGGAGTATTCTTTACTGCTGGCATAGTGCTCACCTCCATTAATAATACTTTTTCTTATTGCCTAACAGCAATTGCTCAAAAGGATCTTTTCTTTACGCATATTTTACAGTTTTTTTACCCATAATGCACGGATTGCATTTAATACCGCTATTATCATGACACCAACATCTGCGAAGATTGCCAGCCACATATTTGCCATTCCGAACGCACCAGCTAACAAACATAAAAGCTTTATACCTATTGCGAAGTAGATATTTTCATATACTATGCGCATACACTTTCTTGAGATGCGTATCGCCTTTGCAATCTTTAATGGATCATCATCCATAAGTACTATATCCGCAGCTTCAATAGCTGCATCTGAACCCATTGCCCCCATGGCTATACCTACATCCGCCTCCGTCAGCACAGGAGCGTCATTTATGCCATCGCCCACAAATGCAAGCACCTCATTTTTACCTTTCTCGGAGAGAAGCTTTTCTACTTCACGCACCTTATCTTCAGGAAGCAGCTCACACCTGACTTCCTTTATGCCAAGCTCAGAGGCAACATGCTCTCCAACCTTTTTTCCATCACCTGTAAGCATGACTGTTCTCTCCACGCCGGAACCGTGCAGTTCCTTAACAGCTTCTGCCGCCGTAGGCTTGATCACATCAGCTATCACAAGATGCCCTGCATAGGTTCCGTCCAAAGCCACATGGACTATGGTTCCGGGCTTATGGCATTCCTTGTAGGATATGCCCTCGCGATCCATAAGTTTGGCATTTCCGATGGCAATATGTATGCCTTCCACCTCGGCAGTTACTCCGTTTCCGCCGATTTCCTCTATATTCCTCACAAGACTCCTGTCTATTGCCCTGACAGCAGGTTCTTTATCAGCTTCAATTCTCCCCCAGCCGGATGTATATGCATTAATTATGCTTTTAGCTATGGGATGTGAAGAAGCACATTCCGCATGTGCCGCATAAAAGAGCAGCTTATCATCGGAAATGCTCGAATGATGTATGGAATCGACCTCAAACACACCCTTAGTCATTGTTCCCGTCTTATCGAATGCCACGATCTTAGTCTTGGAAAGAGCCTCCAGATAATTCGATCCTTTTATGAGTATCCCTTCATGGCTTGCGCCGCCTATACCTGCAAAAAAGCTTAACGGGATGCTTATGACAAGCGCACACGGACAGCTTATTACAAGGAAAGTAAGCGCCCTGTATATCCACACGCTCCACATGGGATCAAGCTGCATCACCATTCTTCCTAACGGCGGGACAAGGGCAAGAACAAGGGCAGAGATACATACTGCCGGGGTATAGACTTTTGCAAATCTTGATATGAAAGCTTCCGACTTTGACTTTCTGGAGGTGGAGTCCTCCACCAGTTCAAGTATCCTGGATACAGTAGACTCTTCAAAGCACTTAGATGTACGCACCTTTATTACGCCACTCATATTGATGCAGCCGCTTATCACTTCATCGCCGACATCTACGGAACGGGGCACACTCTCGCCTGTAAGGGCTGATGTATTAAGAGTGCTGTGACCATCCTCAATGACGCCGTCCAGCGGAACTCTCTCCCCGGGCTGAACCACTATAAGACTTCCCACCTCTACTTCATCCGGATCAACCGTTTCCAGCTCACCAGCATTTTCAATATGTGCAACATCAGGCCTTATATCCATGAGGTTACTGATGTTCCTTCTGCTTTTCCCTACAGCATATCCCTGGAAAAGCTCTCCTATCTGATAAAAAAGCATAACCGCCACTGCCTCGGTATAATCGCTGCTTTTATCCACCAAAGCTATGGCAAAAGCCCCCAGTGTTGCTATGGCCATAAGGAAATTTTCATCAAACACCTGACGGTTAAGTATTCCCTTTCCGGCTTTTTTCAGAATATCAAAACCTATGACCAGATACGGAATGAGATAAAGAATAAACCAGAAAGGCTCACGCACCAGACTTTCCTTTAGCACTGTACCGTCCTCGGCTAATTCTTCTGCACCGAGAAAACGATACATGAAATGATACGCAACCAGAATCACTGCTGTTATGATGATGCGTACGAGCATCTTTTTCTGTTTTTTATTCATATCTCTTGCTCCATTATTATCTTACTAAAGCTTCCCACTTATTATATACAACCAGTGTTCTCACACCAGAAACCTGCCTTACGGTGGTGCCGTTC
>CAMOJK010000162.1 GCA_946616835.1 uncultured Lachnospiraceae bacterium | reverse complement strand
TCAGTATCGCAGTGACTTGTCTTCTTATCTCATTCAGATGTCGCATGGTGCACCTCCCCGTATATCCAAACCGATACCATAAGTATAGCATAACCGAGCCGGACGCGAAAAGAATGGAAAGTCTTGAATTTATTGACGGGCTGTTAGGGGAGGCTTCTCATGATCAAGAACATTAATTCAGATGTAATCAAAGATCCCCTGGATAGCGTCTGTGATGTTTATGATATCAGGATAATGTATCCTGTCGATCTTTGAATACCCTCTGATATTCAGATCAAGAAGTGCCAGTTTTTCGCATTGAACATAGCCTTCAATCATTTCTGTTTTGATATGAATATGTAGCGGACCTGATTCTCCTTTTTCATAAATCGGACAGCCTATTATCTCAAAAGTCTGATTAAAGAAATCTTTACTGACAACAAGAACCGGCTTCTTGATATGTTCGATCTTAAGAATATTTCCCTGGAGCAATTCTTCCTTCATTACCAGACCTCTCTTCCAACCGGTACACCCCAGTCAAATTCACCGTCCAAATGGAGTTGACCACCATATTCTGCAACGCGTTCTTCTAAAGTTTTGTGCCTGAATGGTTTTACCAGCATTATCATGCCGTTAGATACCTTTACATCGAGAATATCATCAACAGAAATAGCAGCTTCCTGTAGTGCTTCTTTGGGTATCCTGATTCCCTGACTATTTCCCCATGCTTTAACTTGAGTCTGCATAAGCAATGCCTCCCTTCGTGTATATACAATGTATATCCTGGCGGCGGAAAAATCAACTATGGGTTTGCGAAGTGTTTCGCAGAGTGTCGCATTGATTGACAAAGGTTGAACAACTCTGATATATCCAATATGTAAGGGGGGCCATGAGTACCCTTGAAGCAACAGTGAGGAACAGTATGAAACTTACAGATCAGATCAAAGAAAAGAATGATAATGCAAAGTCAGAAGAAGTAAAGAAGATCATCAAAGAATAATTCTTTGGTACGGTCGCAAATCCCGTAACTACGGGCAAAACAAAAAGCAGGTGATGGGAATCGAACCCACGTATCCAGCTTGGAAGGCTGGTGTTCTACCATTGAACTACACCTGCGCGAAACTTTCCTTATATTACAGAGGTTTTGGTGGTTTGTCAAGCGATTTCCGGAGACAAAAATGAGTCAAAAATAAGTCAATCAGAACCGTCCCCACTGACTTGCTGAAGAGCAGGAAAAACAAAGAGAAACGAGGACCGGCGGCCATCTGTGACCGCCGGTTTTTTGCCAGAATACGAAATTGTCGTATAATGGAAGGGCAGGCTCGGTCGGCAGCCTGATATTTCAACATGCGGGAGAAAACAAAATGAAGATTATCGAAAAGTACAACAGTGTAAGTCTGATCATAAGGATCATATGCGGACTGGTGATCGGCACCATACTGGGACTGCTCTTTAAGGAGCTCCCTGTGATACCGCTCCTGGGAGATCTGTTCGTAGGAGCACTGAAAGCCATTGCTCCTCTCCTGGTCTTCACGCTGGTGCTCTCGGCACTGGCGCGGGGGAACGATAAGCTGGACAGCAGATTCGCTCTGGTGCTGGCACTGTATATGATCAGCACATTTCTGGCATCGGTGGTCGCGGTGGTAGGGAGCTTCATCTTTCCTCAGACGATAAAGCTGGCGGATATGGCAACTGCTGATACGATACCCACCAACCTCGGTGAGGTGCTGTCCAATCTGCTGATGAACATGATAGCCAATCCCGTATCGGCGATAGTCGAGGGAAGATATATAGGCATCCTTTTCTGGGCTGCGGTACTGGGCGTGGCAGCGAAGAGATTCGCAGGGGATACGACGAAAAAATTCATGGAGGATGCCGCGAACATGGTGTCTCAGGCAGTCCGGTGGATAATCAATCTGGCACCCTTCGGTATAATGGGTCTGGTCTACACCAATGTGTCGACTAACGGTCTTTCCATATTTACCGACTACGGCAAGCTGCTTGTTCTGCTGGTGGGATGCATGCTGGCTGTTGCACTGATCGTAGATCCGCTGCTCGCGGCCATAGTGCTGCGGACCAATCCCTACCCGCTGGTATTCAGGTGCCTGAAGGGATCCGGGATCACGGCTTTCTTCACAAGAAGCTCGGCTGCGAACATCCCGGTCAATATGCAGCTGTGTGAGAAGCTGGGCATGGACAAGGAGATGTATGCGGTGGCCATACCTCTCGGGGCTACCGTCAACATGGACGGAGCGGCTGTCACCATAGCGGTCATGTCTCTTGCTGCCGCAAATACCATGGGGATACAGGTATCATTCCCCGCAGCCATAATACTTGCTTTCATAGCGACTCTGGGAGCCTGCGGAGCATCCGGCGTGGCAGGAGGGTCTCTTCTGCTGATACCCATGGCCTGCTCTCTCTTCGGAGTGAATGCAGATGTGGCGATGCAGGTAGTGGGCGTGGGCTTCATCATAGGAGTCGTGCAGGATTCGGTGGAGACCGCTCTCAATTCGTCGGGCGACGTGATGTTCGCTGCTACGGCTGAGTATGCGCAGTGGAAGAAGAACGGCAAGTCACTGCCGACCTTCCTCGGAGGAGATACCAAAGTAGATATATGATATATGATGATGCCGGAGCGGCGTACGAAGCCTGTATCCGGAAATGGGATACTCTGGCGAAGCCTATAGACGGACTGGGCAGATACGAGAAGCTTGTCGCACGTATCGGCGGGATACAGAGGACAGACTGTCCTTCCGTAAAGAGGAGGAGTCTGATCGTATTCTTTTCAGATAACGGGATAGTGGAAGAGGGAGTGTCCCAGAGCGATGCCTCAGTCACGCATAAGGTGGCCGAAGCCATGAGTGCGGGACGGTCGACGGTCTGCGTGATGGCAAAGGAAGCCGGGGTGAAGATACTGCCGGTGGATGTAGGCATGAAGGGCGACCCGGTATACGGCATAGAGAACAGGCGTGTCAGGGAGGGCAGCAGGAACTTCCTGAAGGAGCCGGCGATGACCCGCGAAGAGACCCTGCAGGCAATGGATGCCGGATATCAGGTGGCGAAAGCTGCAAAAGATGCCGGAGATGAGATATTGCTTCTGGGAGAGATGGGCATAGGCAACACTTCCACGGCTACGGCAGTGAGCTGCGCCCTGCTGGGCACAGGGCCGGAAGAGGTCACGGGGAGCGGGGCAGGCCTGTCGGCAGAGCTCGTGAAGCATAAGCATGATGTGATAAAGGAAGCCCTAAAAAAGCATGCCCGGGATCCGCAGGATGCCCTCGGGATATTATCGACATTCGGGGGATATGATATTGCGGCGATGGTGGGAGTGATAAGAGCTGCGGCAGAGCTTCATGTCCCGGTGGTGGCGGACGGGCTCATAACACTTGCGGCAGTGCTTGCGGCAGACAGGACAGAGCCCGGGGCGAAGGAGGTGTGCATCGCTTCACACTTTCCCAGAGAGCCCATGGGAAGGAGACTGACAGAGGTGCTTGGCCTGGAGCCTCCCATCAGTGCGGACATGGCTCTCGGTGAGGGGACAGGCGCGGTGCTGCTCATGCCGCAGATAGATGTATGCATGAGGCTCTACAACGAGGGACTGAGGTTTGAGGGGCTTGGCATAGAGGCCTATCAAAGATATGATAAATAGATAATTTTTATAGTAGCCAAGCGGCGATTTTTATGATATTGTATTAGTCGTCTGTGTTTGTAGCTCAGCTGGATAGAGCATCGGCCTTCTAAGCCGAGGGTCCAGGGTTCGAATCCCTGCAAGCACATTAAGGGCCTTGACCGGGTCCTGATATTAAGTGTCGTGGTGGATATAGCGTAGTTGGTTAACGCGCCAGATTGTGGTTCTGGAGACCGAGGGTTC
>CAMOJK010000161.1 GCA_946616835.1 uncultured Lachnospiraceae bacterium | reverse complement strand
ACTTGGTACTTTATCCAATTTAGCCACCTCTAAATCATGCTTTGTGCCTTAGCATTTTATTTTTTAAGATAATTCCCAGTTTTTACGTCATAAATCATTTTAATTTGTCTAGGAATTGGTTTATTCCACTTAGTGCAGACTGATTTAAAGTTTTCCAAATCATGTGTACCAATCCTTAAGAATTCTTCCACTAAACTTACATTTGTAGCAGCTTGTCTAGCTGAAAGAATTGTCCCATCCTTCTCAAAGAAAGAATTAAACATAAAACTCTGGTCCTCGATACCGCAATACGCAAAAACCGTATCTACTTGACTATCTGTAAGTTCTAAACAGAGAGAAATTAAACCTGATTGTATATCAGTAAACTCATCTTCAAAACAAATTTCTTTATTGGTTGTTGTTTTATCATTTTTCTTTTTTTTGAAAAATCCCATAATACCCATGTGTAATACTTCTCCTTACAAATGCCGATTTATATTTATGAAGAGATTCCCTAAAAGCCTTCTTTCACTTCACCATTCAGATTTATTAAGCTTTACAGTAAATACAAGATTATCATCTATAATCTCTGCTTCTACCCTTCCCTTTTGCTTTTCCACAAGAAGCTTTGTTATGTATAACCCAAGTCCCGCTCCACCTACAGATCTCGCTTTATCAGCTCTATAGGTTCTGTCAAATATATGAGAAATATCTATCTCATCAGGGCTGTCTACATGATTCGATATTCTGACATAAACCGCAGAATCTTCCCCTTCCTCTATACCGATGGCAAAGCTGTCTTTGGCATATTTCAGAATATTGTTAAATAAATTACCGAAGACTCTTGAGAGAATCTCCTTATCTGCCATAATCCGTATAGTTTTATCAGGAAAGTCCACCTCCGGCTCCAGCCCCTTCTCCCTTATCAGTACCTCATTCTCAATAAGAAAATCCGTTATGAAGCTGATCAGATCAATACTTTCAAAGCTAACATCCCCGACATCACTTTCAAGCACAGACATCTCGAAGAATTCATCTACCATCTCCTTCAGCATATCCGCCTTTTTTCTACTGACCTTTAGGTACTGCTTCCCCTTCTCTGACAGATTCTCTTTTTCAAGCATTTGCAAATTCCCCTTCACAACTGTTAGAGGAGTCCTTAAGTCGTGGGCTATATCGGAAACTGACTGCTTTAGCTGCCTTCTAGATCTGTCACTTTCCAACTTCAGTTCTTTCTGGTAATCCAGATTCTTATTGATTTCTGAAGCAACTCTCGCAACACTTCCACTGCTGAGGTCAACTCTAAGCTGTCTGTTATAATCTTCTTTTCGGGTTTTCCTAAGCTCTTTTACTATACTATCCAGATTCGCCCTTATAACCAGAAGTCTTATTATTAAGACGAGACATAGAATGGCCAGTATAATAATGATACATATTTTCATCATATCTATCCTTTATTATCCCTTAGTTTATATCCTATTCCCCATACAGTTTCTATCACTTCTTCCCCTGCTATTTTCCTGAGTTTATTTCTAAGGTTACTCATATGTACATTGATGGTATTATCCTCATAGATATAATCATCCTTCCATACTGATTTATAAAGGTTAGCCTTGGAGAATGTTTTTTGCGGATTCTCCAGAAAGAGCTGCAACAGATACATTTCCTTTGCAGTCAACCTAATCGGAATTCCCTCGTAGCTTACAGAATTTCGTTCCAGACTCATTTCTATACCATGATAGGACAAAGCACTTTCGTCTTCTTTCGTCTCCGGACTGCTTCTTCTAAGTATTACTTCAATTCTTACTAATACTTCATCCATATCAAAGGGCTTCACTATATAATCATCAGCACCCATTTTTAAAGCTTCAAGTCTTGTATCTTTTGAAGATTTTGCAGAAATAACAATAACCGGGGTATCTTTTATCCCGGCTGCTGACTCTCTTAACTCTCGTATCAGATCATTTCCTGACTTATATGGTAACATCATATCCATTAGGATAATATCATAAGCCTCTGTCCGAATACAGGCAGAGGCTTCCCTTCCATTACATGCTTCCATTACTTCATATTCATTTTCCATCAAAAAGTCCTTTAGCAGGGTTCTTATTTCCCTGTCATCTTCTACTATGAGCACCCTTCTCATGTATTATCTCCCTTTTCGTAGTCAGTGAAAGAATCAACCACATATTGCAGTATATAGTCATCTCCCTTATCAAATATACCACTTATCAATTCCGTTGTCATAGGAATCTTTTCATCAAATGGTGTTCTTCCCACATGGTCAGTATATGTATCGATTGCAACCTCGCCACTTGGGAGCAGATTCGGAACAGCCGAAAAGCTTATACTGCTGCTTGAAAGTTCAACTACCTTCACCGTCTGGCAGGAACTGTTGGATCTTGTAGTACCCATGACCTTCACATTAGGAAAATCTCCCATCACATATGTCATATCATCCCCTGCACTTACACAGTGATTATTCACCAGAAGGATTATTTTTCCATCAGCCCAGAGGTTTTCCCCCTGATAGGTAAAGAGGTGGCCCTTTTTATACATACCATCTTCATCTCTTTCGAAGGATGCAGTATCTTCATTTATAACAGCACTATAGTAAACACTGTGTTCCCCTTCCGGTGCAAAGAGACATGCTACACCTTCCACGAAATAAGGACTGCCGCCGCCATTGCTCCTCAGGTCAATTACTATATTCTTAATTCCTTTCGCTTTATAATCCAGCACCTGTTTTCTAAGCTCATCTGTCATTTCAGTATAGTCGGCACCATTATAAGTTTCCTGGTCATATGCCATCTCACTGATACGCATCATTACAGTTTCTTCATCTATCTCCTGCCACTCAAGGTTGCTGATATTGGTTCCAGCATCAAGCCTGTTTATAGTATCATACATTCTTGGAAAATATGCACACAGACTCAAAGCTGTTACAGTCTCCTCAATACCGTCATCATTGATAAATGTAATCTCGGCTGACGGGGAAGCATTATTATCTTCGTCTGCCGGCACACAGGTTTCACCATAATTCATACCCATGCCAATTCCTGCAACATATACAGGCTGATAAAACTCTTCATTTTCACGCACCGGATACTGTTCAAAGTAATAGCTTAATTCTCCAAAGTATTCATCGATCGGCTTACCATTCCACTTAGTGATAATTGTTCCATTTTTTATTCCGGCATTTTTAAGAGTCAGTCTGTCACAATCTGCAGTTTCACTGAGGAACTCGTTCTTTATCCGATATATGCCCATATCGTCCTTCTCATCATTTGTCACATTATATGAGTTCTCATACCCCTCAACATTTACCGCTGCATATTCTCCGGAACTCAGTCTTATCAGAGAAAGTCCATAATCATTACCATAGGATTTCATGAGAGCATCCAAAAAGAGATCCTCCCTTTTCATCTGATATCCTACATGTCCATCGTAGAATTCACCGGTATATCTCTGCCACAGCTTGTAGTTCTCTACATGATCCTGGGTTTTATCAACCTCTTGAAAGAGAGGATGATATTTTTTATACAGTGCAGAAAAGTCAATCCCCTTTTCCCGGTCTAATACATAGTGCTCCTGCATAATGGTAAAGGCCTTTTCAAAATCATCCAGATATGCGTGCTTACGCCTTTCAGGAATCACCAGAACGAAAGCAAAGCTTATTGCTACACATATTATCCCAGCTCCTGCCAGAGTCCTTTTAACATTCTTTTTACCAGCAAACAGCGACACCATGCACACAAGCGCCGCTATATATAAACCCGTGTAATAAATGCTGAAACCTGAGACTATCGTCATTATTATTAGAATAAAGAATGGAGTGGCATACACAAGTCTCCATTTATTTGAAGCAAACTTTTCCTCTATCCCGGCCAGCAGGAAAATAAAAACTGTAACCAGTAATTCTATTATTATAAATGATATTTCC
>CAMOJK010000160.1 GCA_946616835.1 uncultured Lachnospiraceae bacterium | reverse complement strand
GAGCGTGGAGCAGCTATACGAGCATCCGGAAAACGAATACACGAAGAAGCTTGTTAACGCTGCTATACTTAATCTGTTTGAGTGATAGAACAAAGGCTGACAAATAAGGCAGATTTGGAATCGGTTTAAATGAAAAAACAAAAAAATATAGATTTAACGCAAGGGAATATAGTAAAGCAGATTATTCTGTTTGCCTTACCGCTTCTGGGATCAAGTCTGGTACAGCTGCTGTATAATACTGCAGATCTTCTGTTTATCGGGCAGTTTCTCGGTAAAAATGAATCCGCAGCAGTGGGAGCCAGTACAATGATGGTTACCTGTCTTGTGGGGTTCTTCGGCGGCCTTTCTGTTGGCACGACGGTAGCTGTTGCAAATGCATTTGGAGCCAAAGACGGGAACAAAGTTAAGCGCATACTACAGACCTCAGCGGCTCTGAGCATTATCAGTGGAATCATTGTATTTCTGGCAGGTTACAGTTTTGCACCTGCTTTTATTCATGTTATAGGAACACCCAGAGTGATTGCAGACAGTGCAGTAGGCTATCTGAGAATATACTTTTTCAGCTCCATATTTATAGTCAGCTATAATATGGGAGCCGGAGTAATGCGGGGCATGGGGGAATCTTTTGTCCCGCTGCTTTTTCAAATTGTCGGTGGCGTGACAAATGTTGTTATGGATGCCGTATTTCTTCGGGGATTGCATATGGGGATAAACGGAGTTGCCTGGGCAACCTTTTTTTCTCAGGGAGCGGCAGCGGTTTGCACGGTTATATATCTCTTTTCCCATATAAGCGAGGAATATCGCATACATTTAAGATCAATAACCATTCAGGGAGATATTCTGTTATCCATACTTCGGGTAGGGATTCCATCGGGATTTCAGACGTTGGTAATAGCACTTTCAAATGTTGTTGCGCAGTATTTCATCAACTCCCTTGGCACAAATGCCATAGCTGCATTTACGGCATACTTCAAAGTGGAATTACCGATATACCTTCCCATTGTGGCTCTTGGTCAGGCGACAACTACTTTTGTAGGGCAGAATCTTGGCGCAGGTAATCCTCAAAGAGCCCGCAGGGGAACCGGCATATGTCTGAAAATTGGCTGCATGCTGACGATAATTACCAGCTTTCTTCTGATAATCGGAGGAGATTATGCGTTTGGACTATTCGTCAGGGATGCTGCAGTAGTTGCCCTTGGAAACAGGATAATACGTACCACATTTCCGTTTTATTGGCTGTATGTGTTCTTGCAGGTATTTGGGGACAGTATTAAAGGAGCGGGAAAGGCTCTGCCTCCCACAGTGATCATAATGATCAACATTACAATTATACGAAGTATCATCCTGATCAGCCTTGTGCCAATCCGTCCGGATGTCAGAACAATTGCCGTGTCTTATCCTGTCACATGGTTTCTGACTGCTGCACAGATGCTGATCTATTATATGTTAAGCAATAGGAAAAAGGAGAAAAGTTGTGAATAAGGATCAGGAAAAAATCAATGAATTATGGACCCGTGGGGCGAAGAATTATAACAGGATCATTGATGATGAGATAAACAGTTTCAGATCCGCAGGGTGGAAAAAACAGATCCTGAGCCAGGTTAAAACGGAAGGTGAGCTTGAGATACTGGACTGTGGCTGCGGCCCGGGATTTTTCTCCTGTATAATGGCGCAGGAAGGACATCATGTTACCGGTATCGATGGCAGTGAGCTGATGCTGTCTTTTGCCATTCAAAGAGCAAAAGAGCTGGGGCTGTCAGTGAACTATAAACTTATGGATTGCCACGAGCTTGATTTCGAGGATAACAGTTTTGATCTTATCATCAGCAGAAATGTGACCCATACATTGAGAAATCATAAGGCAGTATACAGCCAGTGGATGAGAGTTCTTAAACCCGGCGGAGTACTGCTTATCTTTGATGCTAACTGGCATCTTAGCAGATACGGTTATTCAGAGCATGACGAATCTGTTCGAAGATACGTTGAATGTATGAAGAAATATGGCTCAGACTTCTCAGGAAATATCTATGATGGCAATGAGGAAGCTCTTTTGGAAAGATTCAAAAAGCACTCACCGGATGAAAATGAAGTATGGGATAACGTCCTTAAGGACAAAATCCGCCCGGACTGGGATGCAGGTCTTTTGCATGGTATCGGATTTGCCAATGTGGACTACGACAGAGATATCATCGAGGATCTTTGGGATGACAAGGAAAAATGCATCTATGGCAATACACCCATGTTCATGATAAGGGCGGAGAAACCGAGAGAACTATGAATGACCTGAGAAAGATAATAAGTTGGATAAAAACAGATCCGTTACCAATTATTGCGGCTGTCGTGTTTGCCACGGCAGCCGGTATTATGTACTTTGTTCCTTATTATGAAATCTGCTGTATAGTTAAAACTCTTTTGGGAACGGGGGAAATATCGGGGGTTCGCATTAATTCCATGCTTATCCGAGGAGGGATAGCGGCTGCCGGCAGCGCTTTATACGTGGT
Source organism: uncultured Lachnospiraceae bacterium (assembly GCA_946616835.1). Taxonomy (GTDB): domain Bacteria; phylum Bacillota; class Clostridia; order Lachnospirales; family Lachnospiraceae; genus NK4A136. The sequence goes on along the minus strand of CAMOJK010000160.1, from coordinate 1,437 downwards.
CTTTTTTTATGCGGCGCTTTCTCTGGCACATATTGGAGCCTTTCGTATCGGATATGACATGCGCATGAATCTGGTAGAGGAATTGTCACAGGTTCCGCCGGGGCATTACAGAAGACTGGGCAGCGGCAGGATCTATAATGCTCTGTACGGAAACATAAATGATATACAGTCTTATCTGGCACATAAGCTGACTGATATTGTTATTGCTGCTATGTCTCCGGTGGTACTGTTTGCCATCATGCTTTCTGTCAATTTCCGGTATGCCATTGCAGTCGGATTGGGGCTGGTGGTGGCTTATTACTACAACTATATGTCCTATTCATACGCTGAAGGCGGCGGAAAAAAGATGATGGATATCTATCTGACTGCCCTGGATAACCTTCAGAATGCAGCAATGGAATATGTCCGGGGTAATAAAGTGTTTCAGGTGTTTGGACATGATAACAACGTCTGCAACAATGTGAAAAAGCAGATTCATGCCTATTCAGATGCCTGTGTACCCTATACAAAGGTGTGGGAAAAGTATGACTGCGTTTTTTGCACCATCATGTCCAATCTATATCTGGTGATTTTCCCGATTGCAGCCATAGAGGTGTTGTGCGGTGGATTGACAGCGGATGTGATCATAGACCTTACCTGCTTTATAATTCTGATCCCTTCACTTAAGACCATTATTCCAAAGGCTGCATCTATCGGAAATCACAGCGTCAGGTCGATAATGGCCGATAGCCATATCAGGCAGATGGTTGCTATAAAAGACCGTGAACCGGATGTCGCAGTTTCTTTTCCCAAGGAGGTAAAAGAGATATCGTTTCAGCAGGTCAGATTTTCCTATGGAGATCAAAAAGAAGAGATACACGGGATAGACCTTACTGCAAGAGAGGGCAGGGTTACTGCTATTGTTGGCCCTTCCGGAGGCGGAAAGAGCACGCTGGCATATCTTTTGGCAGGCTTTTATAACCCTGATTCAGGAACCATCAAAATCGGAGAGGTTGATATCGGGAAAATAAAGCAGGAGGACCTCTTTAGAAATATTGCTTACGTTTTTCAGGATGTCTTTTTATATAAAGCAAGTATCAGGGACAATATACGAAGTGCACGCCCGGAAGCCACTGATGAGGAAGTTGTGGAGGCAGCAAAAGAGGCGTGCTGCCACGACTTTATAATGGAGCTACCAATGGGTTACGACACCGTGATAGGTGAGGAAGGATTATGTCTGTCCGGAGGAGAGCAGCGCAGGATCGCTATCGCCAGAGCAATTTTGAAAAATGCCCCGATATTGATATTGGATGAAGCGACGGCATCTTCTGATGTAGAAAACGAATACCATATACAAAAGGCGGTTGAGGCTTTGGCCAGAGGAAAGACGGTTATCATGATTGCGCACAGGCTTTACAGCATAAAAAATGCAGACAAAATCTACTATTTGGAGAACGG
>CAMOJK010000159.1 GCA_946616835.1 uncultured Lachnospiraceae bacterium | reverse complement strand
GACCGTAATTTCTACTGTATTCTTCATGCCAACTTCAAGCTTCATAATCAAACCTCCTTTTTGCAGCCTCCACAACATGGCCGATCAGCACACATGTGGTGACGGCACCGACACCACCCGGTACCGGTGTGACAGCCGCAACATTTGGCTCAACATCCTCAAAGACCAGATCTCCGGAGATGCCACCCTTTTCCTGATCCCAGTTGATGCCGACATCGATAACGACCTGATCTGGATTGGTATATTCCTTTGTAATAATGTGCAGCCGGCCTGCAGCTGCAACAAGTATATCCGCTTTGCTGGTAATAGACGGGATATCCACCGTACCGGTATGGCAGTTTACCACGGTGGCATTCTCATGCATCAGCATCATGCCAAGGGGACGGCCGACGATCAGCGACCGGCTGATGACAGCCACCTTCTTACCTGCCACCGGGATATCAAAATGATGCAGGATCTCCATGACAGCCTGGGCTGTACAAGGTGCAAAACCAATCTTCCGGTTAGTAAAAACACCTGCCAGGGACAGGTCCGTACAGCCGTCGATATCCTTGGCCGGATCCAGCATCTGTCTGGCCTTCTCGCTGTCCAGATGCTTCGGCAGCGGTCTGAAGAACAAAATACCATGAATACTGTCGTCTGCATTGACAGCTACGAATTCTCTGTCAAAATCTTCCTGGGAGATATCCGCCGGCAGCACGACATGCTTCACTGCAATACCGACAGACTGGGCACGTTTCGTGGCCCCCTTCTCATAGGACATATCGTCCGCCCGCTCACCGACGCGGAAAATGCACAGGGTCGGGGTTACCCCCTTTGCCTTCAGGTCTTCAACATCCTGCTTCATCTTAACGGTCAGCGCATCTGCAACTTCTTTTCCTCTTAATATCCTGGCCATCCTATCCTCCTTAACCGCGAATCTTATCCGATACCAGGTTGAATATATCGTCACCCATCACAGTATACTTTGCCAGCAGGGCATTTGCTTCTGACTCCAGTTCCTGGGCACATCCCCGGTCCTTCATGGATTTGGTATTAATAAATACATTTAACGATGCTGCCTGCATGGCCGCCTTACACAAAATGGCGCCGCAGCCTGCATCCGAAATAGCCAGCTTTGACCCCTTTGCGGCAAACTCTGCAATGATATCCAGGGCTTCACCGCAGGCACGCATGATATCCATGGGTACGCCGCAGGCGACCTTCAGGGCATTTTCCATGATCTCATCACGATTCGGATCATCCTTCGGTATGCCGTAAGCCTTAGCCAGAGGCGCAAAAGCCTCAGCATCGCCATCGATGAATGCCAAAAACCGCTCTCTCAGAGCCTGAGCGCGCGCCATCAGCTGACGCACCTCTTCCTCAACATCAGCATATTTCTTCTTCCCGACGGTCAGCTCACCGACCATATCTCCCAAAGCGATACCAATCGCAGCTGCCAGCGCACTGGCGCCTCCGCCGCCCGGTACAGGTGCGGATGAAGCAAGCTCCTGTGTAAATACTGTCACTGTCTGATCTGCTAATTTCATCTTTAAGTCTCCTTTTCCGGAATTATCATAAGGCTTCTGTCTTTATAATATATAATAAATATAACATAAGTTGCATATCCTATCTATGTATAAATATCGTTATTTTCCATTCAAGTGATTCATCATGGCCGGCCTTGACTTTCATATGAAAAAATAGTATCATAAAGTTTGCCGGCAACGGCAAAATTAAATATGTTTCCGTAGCTCAGCTGGATAGAGCGACCGCCTCCTAAGCGGTAGGTCGGGTGTTCGAATCACCTCGGGAACGTCCTTAGATTTCGCGAGAGCCGAAAAATAACGGTTCTCGCGATTTTCATTTCGAGAGCAAAAATCCTGCTAAAATCTCCCTTTACAGATTCCAGCTAATAATTTTTTATCAGCATTGATTTTTCACTGCTGAGCTTTTAGCACTGCTAATAGCCCCTCTCCGAAGCCGATCCTCCCTTACATAGCACATTCGCATCTGCAGATGGACAGTTATCGGATGTGCTTTTTCTATTCAATCAATTAAAAAATGGAGGTATCAAATGAAATCAGCAAAGGAAAAAACCATGATCATCGATGGCGTCCGGTATTATATTTCCCGCCCTCGAGAATGCAGGAAATGCTTCTTCTGGAAGAACCGTAAAATTGGATGCTCCCTGGGCAAAGAGAACTGCTACTATCTTGCAGAGCCCGTGAAGACAGCCCAGGAAAAGAAATGCGAAGAAAGCATATGAGATACAGAACACATCCGAAAACAGGTGATAAAGTCAGTGAAATAGGTTTCGGCACAGCCTACTTTTACGAAGTGGGAATGAAAGAAGGAACCCGTATCCTGCGCCGGGCTTTTGAGAGCGGGATTAATTATTTTGATCTTGCCACAAGTGATATAGCGACCTTTGTTATCCTCCGTGAAGCATTGCATGATGTCCGAAAGGATATATTGCTGCAGGTACATTTTGGCGCAGATTATTCTCGTGATGCTTATGGCTGGACGCTTGATCTTGAAAAAGTAAAACGCTCCGTTGATGTACAGCTTCGCAAGCTTCAGACAGATTATATTGACTATGGCTTTATTCATTGTCAGGATGAGCTTTCCGATTGGGATATATATAAGAACAATGGAGTTTTGGATTACCTTCTGGAACTGAAAAAGTCAGGGGTCGTGCGGCATATCGGGCTTTCGTCCCATACTCCGGAGGTTATTCAAAAAATACTGGACGATGCAGATGTAGATATGCTGATGTTTTCCATCAATCCTGCATACGATTACCATGAAGGTGCCTATGCAATCGGAAGCGCTGATGAGCGCAGCGGGATTTACCGTCGCTGTGAAGCAGAGAATATTGGCATTACGGTGATGAAACCTTTTTCCGGCGGACAGTTGCTTAACGCACATAGTTCTCCGTTTGGAGTTGCCTTAACACCGTATCAGTGCATGAAGTACGCACTCGACAAGCCCGGTGTGTTATGTGTGCTGCCGGGAATCCGGAGTGTTTCGGAACTGGATATGCTGCTTGATTATGAAAATCAGAGTGAGAAAGCACTGGACTATTCCGTAATAGGAGATTTTGCACCACAGGATGCGAGCGGGAAATGCGTTTACTGTAATCATTGCAAGCCCTGTCCTGTGGGACTGGATATAGGTCTGATCAATAAGTATTACGATCTTGCAAAGGCTGGCGATGTCCTTGCTGTGGAGCATTATAAAACCTTAGAAAAGAATGCTGCTGATTGTATTGGGTGCGGTCACTGCGACAGTCGTTGCCCGTTTAAGGTAGAGCAGAGTGATCGGATGAAGGAAATCAGAGCGTATATGGAGAGCATATAAATCTGCTTTGCTGTGGCTTTTCAGAGAGGAGTGGCCATGAATTGGAAAAAAGTCATCTCTATAGTTTTGATAGGAGTGTTAGGTTTAATGTGCATGACGGCATGCCAGGCTACTGCCGGGACATCTGAAGAGAATCATGTACCTGATACATCAACGGCTGCACAAGAGAATGCAGATAACCAAGTCACAGAGGATGAAACAAGTGGCAGGACGATCGTGGTCTATTATTCTTGGTCGGAAAACACAAAGAGCATAGCAAAGCGCATTGCGGAAACTACCGGAGCCGATATTTATGAGATCAGGACAGTAAAAGCATACCCGAAGGACGGATATGAGACATCGGATATCTCTCAAGAGGAACGACGTACCGGAAATCTATCAGAGATTGTAGATGATCTTCCGAATCTGAAAGAATACAGCACGGTCATCATAGGTGGTCCGATCTGGAATGCATATGTTTCTACGCCTCTTGCCCGGTATTTGGAATTAACGGATCTTTCAGAGAAGACGGTCATACCATTCAGCACAAGCCAGGGATCCGGGCAGAGTAGCTATCTGAAGGATTTTCAGGAACGGGTAAGGACAGCGGAACGGATTGGCGAATATAAGGACATTCAGTTTCCGGCAAACTACAGCTCCGATACCTTTTCAGATGAAGAGATCGATGAGATGCTGGCTCCGTGGATTGAGAGTAATTCCCTTGTCAGTAA
>CAMOJK010000158.1 GCA_946616835.1 uncultured Lachnospiraceae bacterium | reverse complement strand
ACTTTCCCGATACAATGCACAGATGCAGGACAAAGCGCGAAAATAAGGAAGGTACATGGATAACCGATGATATGGAAGATGCTTATGCCGCGCTCAACAGGAATGGATATGCCATGGCAGTGGAATCGAAAGTGGACGGAGTGATAGCTGGCGGATTGTATGGCGTGGCGCTTGGAAATGGCTTCTTTGGAGAGAGTATGTATTCGGACAGGGAGAATGGCTCGAAGCTTGCACTTGTTATGCTTGCAAAGCTCCTGGAAGAGACAGGAATTCCTATGATAGATTGTCAGTTCCATACAGACTTCCTGGAAAGCATGGGCGGTGAGTACATAACCTATGAAGAGTATATGAATATTCTGGGGCATTAAAACATTAAAAACCATAACTAAGGCTTTCCGCAGACTATAAGTGGGAAGTTTTAGTTAGTTATTACTACTTATTGCCAACTGTGAGACGAGGGATGGGGACGGGGAATAAAGCCTGTTTAAGGCTCTGTAATTTATAATATGGCAGCAATACTTTATCTCATAATATGCATACTGACCGGATACTGTTTCCTGGCAGTTTTTTTCGGATTGCTCTGGGGTTTTGGTGAAAAGAGCTATGAAAAAAGACAAACGGGGATTCCCGATTTCATGGTCATAATCCCATTCTCTGGATTTGCCGGCGCAATGCTTCTTTCCTGGATGACATACATACCGGCATGCATATTAAGAAATGTTCCGAAGCCGCTTACGACTGCGGATATCATTGCCTGTGCCGCGGCACTGCTTTTTGATATCGCGGTCATTTTCTTTAAAAGAAAATCTTTTATCAGGTCTTTTATTTCGATATTTAAAAAATGTGGAATAACCGAGATCATTGTTATCATGCTTTCAGCCGTGGTTGGTTCTCTGATCATGATATCTGCTTTTTATCTTAAAGATAATGAGTATTATGTCGGGATGAGCGTGTTCGGCGACTTTGCAACGCACCTGGATATGATACGTTCTTTTGCATATGGCGACAACTTTCCGACTCAGTATTCCCATTTCGCCGGGGCCGATCTTAAATATCATTTTATGTACCAGTTTTTTGTGGGAAATCTTGAACATCTGGGGATGCGATTGGATATTGCGTTTAATCTCCCAAGTATCTTCTTTTTTACTTCTGTATGTATGTTGCTATATGCTTATGCGGGAAAACTTACGGGAAGAAAAGCTGCCGGAATGATCAGTGTCATACTGTTCCTGTTTCGGAGCAGTCCTGCTTTCTGGCTTTTTGTTTCAAGAGCAGGCAGCAGCTTCGGAGAGGTATACAGGGCTTTGTCTGAAAACCTTGCTTTCATCGGTGAGACTCCGAATGAAAGCTGGGGACTGTATAATCTGAATGTTTTCACGAACCAGAGGCATTTTTGTGTCGGGCTGACAGGGATGCTTGCGGCACTGATACTGCTCACAGAAAACTGCTTCGCCATGAAGGAGCGCATGACTATGATCGGTGAAGCCGGAAGCACAGCGGCTTATGCAGAAAGAAATCCGATTAAGCCTGGGAAAGAAGTGTTCGGCTTAGGAAAGCTGCTTGATAATGTAAAGAGGTTTATTTTCGATAAAGCAGCCTGGCTGCCAGAACATGCCGGCATGGCAGCTGCGCTGGGAGTGTTGCTGGGACTCAGCGGATTCTTTAACGGTGCTGTCCTTATAGCATGTCTTCTTGTGCTCTTTTTCCTTGCCTTTGCTGCTGACAGGCGTCTGGAATATCTTATAACTGCAGCTCTGGCTGTAGCACTCAGCTCGGTGGAGGCAGCATATTTTGTATCGGGAAGTGTGACGGATCTAAGGTGGCAGCCGGGATATCTTGCGGAACAGAAAAATCTTCCGGGAATGATCTTTTTCTTATGCATGCTCTTTGGAATTGCCTTTTTCATTGTGATTGCTTATTTTCTGGTGGCGGACGGATTAAGGCGCTGGTTTGTTATTTCATTTGCATCGCCTGTATTTTTTGCACTGTGTTTCCAGATGACAACGGATGCGAATGTAAACCACAAATATATACTGATAGGCGCAATGCTCTGTACTATACCGATTGCTTCAGTGCTCTGCCTTATGTGGGGGAAAAAGAATGTCGTTATGAGGCTTGCCGTGATGCTGTCATTTGTACTCCTGACATCTACAGGAATATATGATCTGAACTGTCTGATGAAACAGAATGATTATGAAATCAATGGCGGTTTCGTTTTCAAAAGGGATGATCCTGTTACCAAGTGGGTGATGGAACATGCTGATTCAAGGGACCTCTTTCTTTCGGATACCTATGCCATTAACAATGTGACCATGGGGGGCGCAATGCTTTACTACGGCTGGCCCTATTTTGCCTGGAGTGCCGGATACGATACTGCCGGCAGGGAGGCTGAGGTCATTGCCATGTTCGGGGCTGATACGCCGGAGGAACTAAGGGCTCTTATAAAAAAGAACAACATCCGCTACATCATCGTGGATCAGTCAGCCAGGACCAGCCAGTGGTTTGAGCTGAATGAAGAGAATATAAAAAAAACATATGAGTGTGTATATTCAACCGGTGAAGGGGAGTGGGAGTTTGATATATATGACACAAGGATCCGCTGCAACCATGTAATTGCAAACTGACGGTGTTTGTTGTATCATAGATGCGTCTGAAAGGACGAAACATTTAATTTATATATATTTATACTAACGGAGGTAACTTATCATGAAGGAAAAAGTCATTCTTGCTTATTCCGGTGGTCTTGACACTACTGTCACCATACCGTGGCTTAAGGAAAATTTTGATTACGAAGTAGTCTGTGTTTGTATAGACTGCGGTCAGGAATCCGAGCTGGACGGACTGGATGAGAGAGCAAAATCCTGCGGCGCTGAGAAGCTCTATGTGCTTGATGTAACTGATGAATTTGCAGATGAGTATATCGTTCCCTGTGTACAGGCTCATGCCGTATACGAGAACAAGTATCTCCTGGGCACTTCAATGGCAAGACCTCTTATTGCTAAGAAGCTTGTTGAGATCGCCCGTAAGGAAGGCGCTGCTGCTATCTGCCACGGTGCTACCGGTAAGGGTAATGACCAGATCAGATTTGAGCTGGGCATCAAGGCGCTTGCTCCCGACCTTAAGATCATCGCTGCATGGAGAAATGAAAAGTGGACAATGCAGAGCCGTGAGGACGAGATTGCATATGCACGTGAAAAGGGTATCACTCTTCCTTTCTCTGCTGACAATTCTTACAGCCGTGACAGAAATCTCTGGCATATAAGCCATGAGGGTCTCGAGCTTGAGGATCCCGGCAATGAGCCTAATTTTGACCATCTGCTGGTTCTTGGTACCACACCTGAGAAGGCCCCTGATGAAGGTGAGTATGTGACAATGCACTTTGAAAAGGGCGTACCTACATCAGTAAACGGCAAGGAAATGAAGGTTTCAGATATAATCAGAGAGCTGAACAGACTTGGCGGAAAGCATGGTATCGGTATAGTTGATATTGTTGAGAACCGTGTAGTCGGAATGAAGAGCCGCGGCGTATATGAGACACCCGGCGGAACTATTCTTTACGAGGCACATCAGCAGCTTGAAGAACTTATACTTGACAGGGAGACCACCAAGATGAAGCTGGATATGGGCAATCTCTTTGCTCAGATCGTATACGAAGGAAAGTGGTTCACACCTCTTCGCGAGGCTGTTCAGGCATTTATCGAGTCAACACAGCAGTATGTTACAGGTGATGTTAAGTTCAAGCTCTACAAGGGCAATATCATCAAGGCAGGTGAGACATCACCTTACTCACTTTACAACGAGAGCATTGCTTCCTTTACAACCGGTGATCTCTATGACCATCGTGATGCAGAAGGATTCATCAATCTCTTCGGACTTTCCAGCAAGGTTCGCGGCATGAAGCGCCAGGAGCTTGAGAAGGCCGGTAACTGAGTATTATACTGAATAAAAACTGCAGGCTGTCCGGAAATCAAGCGGACAGCCTGTTTTTTACAATATTTACAATAATTTCCTAAAACTTCCCACATATAGTCTGTGGAAAGAGAACGACGACTCGCATATGCACC
>CAMOJK010000157.1 GCA_946616835.1 uncultured Lachnospiraceae bacterium | reverse complement strand
CACACCATGACCGGCTTCTTGCTGTCAGTGCAGCCGGTATTGCAATATATGTTCAACACGAGGCAGTCCTCGCCGAACTCCGCAGTTCCCATCGAATCGTTCGCAGGCCCGATTGGAATGTGGCCGGGCTTTGTTGCGTCATACACACCGTCATCGTCTGCGGCAGGAAGCGCCTTCTTCCAACGAAGCTTTCCCACCGGCTGGGTTGCGTATGGGATGCCCTTCCAGATGATCAGCTCGTCTGTCTTCTTTCCGACAAAGGTACCGTTGTTGCACTTTACCGAGAGCGACTTGTCATAATTACCGTCCGTGATCAGACGGTTTTCATTCTTCTGTTCCATATTGATAATACCTCTTTCACGAAATACATTTCCCACTTCCTGCGGCTTGTGATATCAATGGTATCTTTATTTCTATTAAGCCTCAATAGGGGTTTCCAGAATGTCAAGTTTTTTTGAGTACAAAAAATACCCCGACAGGATTAGTTGTTGACCTGTCGGGGTTCTATTATTTTGGCAGACTCCATGAAGGGCTGCATAAATTATCATCCGTTGTTTATTTCCCTAAAGTTTGAGGCATTAGATTTGTAGAGTCTTTTGAATACTTTGTAATTGCGTTCATATACTTCTCTGTTCAGAGGATCAGGAGTATAGGTGTGATTAGCTTTTACAAGCTGACGTGAAAGCTCTAGCACATCAGTTCCTCTAATGCCAGCCGCAACAACCAGGGCCGTTCCTACAGCTCCAACCTGTTGTGAATTATCTACGGTTTCTATCGTCCTGCCGGTAATGTCTGCAAGCATCTGACAGGTAAGGGGCGATAAGGCTCCGCCTCCGACGAAACGGATCTTATCAGAGGTTTTTACTTTTCGCTCCGAGCATTCCAGCAGCCAGCGGAGATGGTAGCAGATGCCCTCAAGAACGGCACGTATCATATCCCTTTTGCCATTTTCAATCCTTAAATTGAAAAACATACCGCCTGCCCTGGAATCCTCAAACGGACAGCGGTTACCATGCAGCCAGGGCGTAAATACCACGCCATTTGCCCCGGGCGGTACTTTGCTGACCTCTTCTGAAAGATAGTCATAAAGGCTTAAATATTTGCTCTCGACATCTGTAATCCGGGTCTTTTCAAGATAAACGCCTATCTCGTCAAGCGCCAGATGATCCATGACCCGTTCAAAGCACTTCCCGGCCGTTTCCAGTTCCGCATAGTAATTGAAATACCCGTGTTTTGCTGACAGGACGCCGGTTATCATAGCATTTATGTCAACTGTCTGATGATCCATGTATGTGGATACCCATCCTGATGTTCCTACATATATATGTGTATCCCCCGGCCTGGTACATCCGGCACCGATATTCACGAAGGTCGTATCTCCGCCACCTCCGAATACCGTAATCCCCTTCACAAGCCCAAGATCATTCGCTGCTTTCTCTGTCAATCCACCGACCGGATCCGTACATTCCATAATATCCGGCATATGCTCAGGGTGTACCCCGTACATTTTCAGGAGTCCCTTATTCCAGCCTTCCTTTCCTTTGCGGGTATCATAAAGGAATGTAGCGAATGCGGTATCAGCTGTTCTTATGATCCTGCCCGTACAGCGCGCCACAAGATAGTCACCTACATCCAGCCATTTATATACTTTCTTAAAAAGCTCCGGTTCATTGTTTTCCACCCATTTGTACTTCCAGACCGGGTCCTTGGTGCTGACTGAACCGGCGTAATTTACCATCAGATTCCGTACAAGCTTATACAGGCTGCATCCTGAAACCTTGATGATTCCTCTGCCTATGCATTCCTTATACTCTTTAACACCCTTTTGATCAAGATAGTTCATCGGAGGCCTGAAAGCATTCCCATTCTCATCCACAAGAACGGTTCCCTGCATCTGTAAGCAAAATGCCATTCCTTCGATTTTATCTGGTGTTACATCCGACTTGCCAAATAAAGCTCTTGTAGTAGAGCATATCGCTTCCCACCACTCCTCAGTATCCTGTTCGGCACTACCGTTTTCTGAAGTATAAATGCCATAGGCTGCTGCATGGCATGTCACAAGGCGTATTTCTGAATCAATATTAAACAGGCAAGTTTTTACGCTGCTTGTCCCGAAGTCATGAATGATAGCGTACATCCGCAGCCCGCCTCATTTCCCGCCGATAATCAAATTATTTTATCTCAGTATTGAAACTGCCCGCATATCGTATGTCACTGATGCCTCGTATTTTCTCAATCTGCTCATCCGTAATCCCCAAAGGATTTTTTACTTCAATAACGAAAAAATATTTCCCCAGCGCACTTCCCTCAGGTCGGTCATGGATTGTCTCTATTTCAAGATTTACATCATGGATCTCTACAAGAATATCATCAATCCTGTTCGCCTCACAGTCGGCTATAAATACCGCATTTGTATATCCCGATACCTCAAGAGGGGTCATACCAAGCACATAAAATCGTGTCTTATTGGAATCCGTGATCTGAACATTTTCAGCGAGCACCTCAAGACCGTAAAGCTTTGCAGCAGCCGGAGCTGCAACTGCGGCTATCCTCTTATCTCCCTGATCGGCAACATAGCTTGCTGCGGCTGCGGTACTGCTCATTTCCTCCGTGACTGCATCAGGCAGATGCTCATTACGCCAGACCTTGCTTTGCGCAATCCCCTGGGCGTGTGAACATATAGTTGTAATATCCGAAAGTTTTGTACCCGGAACACCCATAAGTGTCTGGCGGATTGGAAGGATAACCTCTCCAACTACATACATATCCTCGCTTGCGATCAGGGCATCCACATAGTTTGTGACCGCACCGCCTATCGTATTTTCCTGTGGGATCACCGCATAGTCAGCTTTTCCTTCCTGTACAAATGCGATAGCATCATCAACTGTTTCCTGCGGAAGGAAATCATTTGCACCATCAAAAAAGAAAACCGCTGCTTCCTCGGTATATGTTCCGGCAGGGCCAAGATAGCTTATCCGTACATCTGACCTTATCCAATCCGGAGCGGAACTTGAAGTGCTGTCCGGATTAGCATCTGTATTTATCCCACTCTCCGAGAAAAGCATGCCATCCTCACCTACCAGGTCACTTTTTACCGGGTTTTTCCTTGTCGTGCTTACGACAAGCAGGGTGCTCACGATAACAAGTGCAACGATAGCAGAAATCCCCACTGCTCTCCAGACTTTGAGTTGTTTACTCTGTTTTTCCATTTTCTATCAGTCCTCTTTCAGGTGGATGCTCCAGCCAGTATCGATCTTATCTTTCACTATCTTCATAGTCTCATCATCCAGATCCGGCCAATCGACCACCGTGGTTGCATGGTCTTTTACCAGATGGGCTTTTTCCGCACAAAGGGTAAGAGGCGTATCTGCTAAAGAGTCGGAGTAAAAATTATCTATCACGGGAAAACCGTGGTCAATTATGTACTTTGCCTTTTCCTTCGCATACATCAGGTTATTCATAAACACGCCATACTCACGGTCATATTCAGTCGCCATGTAATTTACACCAAGCCGGTTTGCTATAGGTCCGATGATGCAGTCCGAAGATGCGCTGATGATGAGATCGTCCGGTCTTTTCTGTGCTAGATACCATGCGGATATCCTGTTCTCATATTTATCCCAGTATCGCTCGATCTGTATATCAAAATCATCTATCATGGTTAGATAGCTGAACATCTTCCGCTGCAGGAGATAATTGGGCAGTATTCCCAGTTTGTGCATAATCAGGCTTTTGATCATACCCGGCAAAAAGGTAAACCACAGCTTCGGATGTCGCTTCATACACCATAGCGCAAAGCCTATGGAGCAGTCCGAATAAAAAATCGTTCCGTCAAAATCATATACATTCATTTTCTTTCTTCACGTGCTATTCGATAGTAAGGATATCCGAAAAGCCTGTCACATCAAAAATCTCCAGCACCTCATCTGAGGCGTTCTTAATGGTCATGCTTCCCTGTTTGTTCATGATCTTCTGTGCGGAAAGAAGAACACGCAATCCGGCGGATGAAATATATTCGAGGCTCTTTAAGTCAAAGCTAAGGTTTTCCACTCCCTCTAAACTTTCCTTT
>CAMOJK010000156.1 GCA_946616835.1 uncultured Lachnospiraceae bacterium | reverse complement strand
AGGTATCACGGTATCTTCGCTTGCGGGAGTAAACTTTCCGCTGGATGCAATATATGTGCCAAGATCAGTCTTCCAGTCATGGGACAGATTAAAAACAAGCGGGTCTGCATCAGACAGCACATCTCTTCCGACCATGAGTCTGGAATCAAATTCAATACCAAAAAGATTAAGCAGTGTCGGCGTGATATCCGGGCTGAAAACCGGGTCATCAACAATGATTGGATCCATATCCTCCAGCTCGCCGCACCATATTATGAGACGGTTATGGTCCCGTACAAGATTATTCTTCACCTTCTCGCCGTAAAGTTCCGGCAGCGAGCTTCCATAGGAAAGCCCGTAAGGAAAGTGATCTGCGGATATCACTATGACGGTATCGTCCGCAATCCCCTTTTCTTCCAATGTGTCTACCAGATATTCCATTGCAGCCTCAAACTCAAGCTGACTTGCCAGATATGCCCTTACCTGGGAAGAATACTCAAGATCAGCCACCTCATCCTTATGTTTTTTTGACATTGCATTGCCGTCAAAGGTATAAGGACAATGTCCGCTGACTGTCATATAGTAAATATTGAAGGGCTGACTGTCTATGTAAGTAGGAAGAGTTGCCTCGAACATATCCTTATCGCTGAGTGACCATGCATGGTCAAGCATTTTTTCAAGACCGTTGCCGTTTGCCATGAAACCGTCAGAATAGCCAAGGTTAATATGTGTAGCATTACGGTTATAATAGGTATATGAGCCGTTGTGATACATCTTGCCATAATACCCCAGCCGGTTCAGCTGATAGCCCATTGTCATATAGTTTAAGTTGTCACGGGTGTCCGTCATGGAGGATCCGCCGTTCGTAGGAAGCATCCCCATGAGGATATTATACTCACCACCGGTAGTTCCTGCTCCGGAGGGCTGATAATAATCGGTAAACTGTATACCTTTGGTTGCCAGCCTGTAAAGTGTAGGCGTCAGTTCTTCATCTATAACTTCCGCAGAAAAAGCTTCTGCTGTTATCAATATAAGATTCTTGCCCTCGAATAATCCGGTATACTGGTTTTTCATGGAAGGCGTAAGGGACGCCACATACAGATCCATTGCCTGAAGATTTCCCGATGTGGTTTCTGCGAGGGCCTCAAAATCAATATCAAGGATGTTCGGGGTGTATACGATCTCTTCAGGAGTTTCGGGATCACCGTTTTCAGCAGCATCGGCAGACACACCGTTGCCTGATGCAGATACAGCAGGAGCAGGCATCATCGTTTCAACAGCATTCGAGGCAGCTTCTTTATTATCCTCCGGGAGAATAAATCCGGCAGTGGTGTCTTCAGGTTCGCTTTTGCAAAACCATGGAACCGCCTCCCTCACTTCCAACCTTGCCGCAGTATTTACTCCAAGTATACGCACCGCTCTGTCGAAATCGTATTCATCGGTATAGGAATGGTACATGATGTCATTCCCGCCTATATAAAGCCTGTGGATCAAAAAAAGCAGAACCACAAGTGATGCATTAAGTGCTATTTCCTTAGGGCCAAGCCTCTTTGCTTCGTCCTTTCTCATAAGTATCAAGTAAAGGATAAAAGGAAGCAGGAAAATCGCAAAATGCAGAAGTCCGCTCGGAGACAGCAACAATATCCTTATATTATAAGAATATTCTGAAACAGCATCAGTTGCACCGTTTGCCATGGTACCGAATGAATAGAACACGCCGAATTCCGCAAATATAAAATAGATCAATAAAAAAAGGAGACTCTGCAGAAACAGAAAAAATGCACGCAGCCCCCGATTGATATTTTTATTATTAAACAGCGACGATAAAAGGAAAAAAAGGCTGCCGCAGCAGGCGCTGGATATGACTATACCGATCAGATTACCGGCCGAAAAAGGTATATCTGTTGACAGCATAAATACGGTCTCCAGATAAAGTATCGACAGTGGGCAGTATATGGCAAAAAGAATCGTAAACATTACAAAAATCACTTTCTCCGTATAATTTCCAGCTGTACTAAACAGCCACACATTCTGTAATTATCGCACATTTCACGTGTTCGTCAAGGAAACGCATCTTTATCTAAAAGCATCCTGTCATTATCCAATGCCCTTCCAGCAATGTCCTTGAACCGGTCTAACAGGTCCTGAACGGTCATAGCTGCACGCTCCTCACCGGATACGTCAAGTATGATCTTCCCCTTATCCATCATAAGGGTACGGTTTCCAAGTGTTAGAGCCGACTGCATATTATGGGTGATCATAAGACAGGTCAGGCGTTCTTTCTTCACCACATCTTCAGTTATCTCAAGCACCTTATCTGCTGCCGCCGGATCAAGCGCTGCAGTATGCTCATCCAAAAGCAGTAAACTGGGCGGATTGATAGTTGCCATAAGGAGGGTCACAGCCTGGCGCTGACCGCCGGACAGAAGCCCCATAGGCTGTTTCATTCTGTCCTCCAGCCCCATGTTCAGCTTTGACAGTATCTCACGGAATTCATTCCTCTGCTCCTTTGTCATATGAGAAAGCCAGCCTCCCCTGCCGGCTGCGAGCATAAGGTTTTCCTCTATGGTCATGCCGGCCGCGGTTCCCCGCATGGGATCCTGGAACAATCGCCCTATCTTACGTGCACGTACATATTCCGGAGCAAGAGTTATATCATCACCGTCAAGCTCTATCCTGCCGCTGTCTGTGATAAAGTTTCCGCTTATGGCATTAAACAGGGTCGATTTTCCGGCGCCATTGGCACCTATTATGGTCACAAACTCGCCGTCCTCCACCTTCAGGTTAAGCTTATCCAATACCAGCTTGGCATTGACGGTTCCCGGATTAAAAGTCTTTGATATTTCCGAAATATTAAGCATTGTCACCGCCCTCCGATCTGCCTGCAGGATGTTTTTTCAGTCCCATACTGCGCTTTATAAGAGGAAGCCTTGTCTTGAAATAAGGTCCGCTTATGGCGATTATGACAATGACCGACGATACGAACTTAAGCATATACGCCGGCAGATTAAACCTTAACGCTATGGTATATACAAGTCTGAAAACAAAAGCACCCGCAACAGCACCGCATGCCTTGGCAGTTATCCCGCCTTTTGACACAAGCGCCTGCCCTATCAGAAGGGATGCCAAAGCTATCGTTACCATACCTGATCCTATATCAATATTGACCGATTTCTGTGACTGAGCTAAAAGACAGCCGCTGAGTGCAGTAAAAGCATTTGCTATGCACAATCCCACTATGGTAGTGAATGCAGGATTGATGGATGAAGATTTTACCATATCCGGATTGTTTCCCGTAGCCCTTATTGCAAGCCCAAGTCTGGTCCTTAGGAAAAATGCCAGGAAAACCACCACCAGGGTGACAGCCACTGCTGCAATGATAAGCTTATAAGCACCGCCTAGGAAAGTCCCCTCAAGTATTTCCTTAAGCTGCGTAAAAACCGTCTCTGTTTTATTCATATTTAGCAGGGACGAATTGCCCATAATTGCAATATTGATTGAATACCATGCTGTATTTACTATGATACCGGCCAGCAGGCTCTCAACCCCCATCTTGGTCTGCAGCAGCGCCACAATGAATCCTGATACCACGCCTGCTGCCATAGCGGCAGGTATGGACAGATAGGGATGTCCCGATATGGCGACAACCGCACCAACGGTGGCTCCCATGGTAAAGCAGCCATCCGTTGACAGGTCGCATACATTTAACATCGTGTAACTTAAGTATAGAGCCAGTACCGTTAGTGCGCTGATAAGACCAAGCTCTAAGGCTGTCTGCAACAGCGGAAGAATTTCACCGATTCCCATTACAAACCTCTTTATTCAAAGCTCTCTGCTGTAGTAATGCTCTCAACCTTTGTGCAGTAAGGTGCAAACGCTTCCTTAAGCTCATCAAAGGAAAGTCCCAGCATATCACATACATCTGTATTTATGGTAGCTGTTCCGTTGTCAAATGTTCTGACAGGCGTGGAAGCGGGATCAGCACCGTTTATCAGTATCTCTCCTACCATATCTGCGGTTTCTACTCCAAGATTTGCATAGTCAACGCCGTATCCTAAGAATGCACCGTTTAATGCAAATGAATCTGCACCGGCATAATGAAGTA
>CAMOJK010000155.1 GCA_946616835.1 uncultured Lachnospiraceae bacterium | reverse complement strand
CTTATGGATGATTCCGATACCGCCCTGTCTCGCCATTGCGATTGCCATACGGTGTTCGGTAACTGTATCCATCCCCGCACTCATAAGAGGTATATTGAGTTTGATGCTCTTCGTAAGTTTCGTAGAAAGATCTACTTCATTAGGGATAACTTCCGAATAGCTTGGCTGCAAAAGTACGTCATCAAAGGTAATGCCTTCTCCAATAATGGTTCCCATCTTTTCCTCCTTTAGTCTAAATATACTTTTCCCAATGTATTATTTTGTACTATTTTAACAAATTCGGGTGACAAATCAAGAATTACTTTGGTTTTCGTATCGTAAAACATCACATAACGCTTTTCACCCATTTCATTATCTGCCTCAATGTCGGTGCCACTGCTCAAGTCCACAACCTTTACACCCTCCAGATCGTAGCGCTTCAGCCTTTCCGATCCCATGGGGGCAAGAATGCTCATTTTTTCGAGATCATAGACTGCAAACTGCTTTCTCTTTTTCCTGGCCATGACCTTGTCTATGGTGATTTCCTTTGCACAATAGATATAATCAAATTCCAGATCCGTCATAGGATATATGAAGAAATGGTAAATAAGCCAGTATATCAGCACCACAAAGAGTCCGAACATAACAAAATCCGGCGGAAGCCATATTATAGACATTATTGCCATATAGACCATAAGCGCCCAGTTAAGCACCCTGACCAGTTTCTGCTTATTTGTTGTTTTCTTTTTTACAGTGTATTCAATAAAATCATCCATTATTTTCTGTCCCACTTATCTGAGAGTGAATTGATCTGGTCGGCAAATTTTGCCATATCCTTATTCGAAATACCCTCGTTTTTATAAATAACAGCCATAAGTCTCTGACCTGCAGCAATAAGCCTTGCAAATACCTCAGAGATACGTGCTGCCTTCTTCTTGACAGGAATCGGCTTGCCTTCATAGATAAACTCACCTGTTATCATATTGAAGACAGTGCCACTGTACGGTGCATAGGCATCGTACCCGTACTCATTCTTTAAGCACTCCGTGAAAAGCTTTGCCGAATCATCATCACCATGTACCACGAATACCTTCTGCGGCTTTTCACCGATATTCTGAAGCCACTCAAGAAGTCCGTTCTTGTCAGCGTGTCCGCTCATTCCGGCCAGTGTCCTTACATCAGCCCTGACTTCAATCTCTTCGCCAAAGAGCTTTACTTCCTTTTTGCCATCCACAAGTATACGACCAAGCGTCCCTACAGCCTGATAGCCTACAAAGAGGATAGTACTTTCCGGTCTCCACAGATTATGCTTCAGGTGATGCCTGATACGACCGGCATCACACATTCCGGAAGCAGAAAGAATGACCTTGGGTTCATTTTCAAAGTTGATCATCTTTGATTCTTCACTGGTAATGCTTAAGTGAAGATTTGTAAATGTTATTGGATTTATCCCCTTCCGCACAAGTTCAAGTGCTGCCTCTGAAAAGCAGTTTTCTATGTTCCTGTGGAAAACTTCCGTAGCCTCCACCGCCAGTGGACTGTCCACATATACAGGAAAATCCGGAAATTCCGGAACAAGCTTCCTTTCCTTTATCTCACGGATATAATAAAGCAGCTCCTGCGTACGTCCTACGGCAAAAGATGGTATCACCACATTGCCGCCCCTTGAAAGAGTTTCGGAAATGATCTTTGCAAGCTCACCTACATAGTCAGGCTTCTCTGTGGTATGAAGTCTGGCACCGTATGTGGATTCCATGATAACATAATCAGCACCCTTTACATACTGTGGATCCCTTATGAGCGTGCTCTTCTTATTTCCTATATCTCCGGAAAATACCAGCTTCTTAGTAACTCCGGATTCAGTGATCCATATCTCGATGCTTGCCGAACCTAGGAGGTGACCCACATCAGTGAAACGGAACTTTATGCCGTCACAAAGATCTTCTATCTCGTCATAGGGAAAGGGCACCAGATGCCTGATAGCACCGTCTGCATCCTCCATGGTATAAAGAGGTTCCAGTACAGTGTTATTTGCTGATCTCTGGGCCTTTCTGTTACGCCACTCAGCTTCCTGCATCTGTATGTGTGCAGAGTCTCTGAGCATTATACTGCACAAGTCTGCGGTAGCTTCCGTAGCCATTATCTGTCCCCGGAATCCCCTTGCATATATCAGGGGCAAAAGTCCCGAATGGTCGATATGCGCATGTGAAAGCAGCACATAGTCGATCAGGCCTTCTTCGAAGGGCAACTCTGCATTTTCAAACACATTGGTGCCCTGCTCCATACCGCAATCTAAAAGAATCTTCTTACCGCAGGCCTCCAGTACATGGCAGCTGCCGGTAACTTCATGATCCGCTCCGATAAATGTAAGCTTCATAACCGTAACCCTCCGTTTTCATACAGGACGCAGATACGCCCGCCGTTTCAACTTACCCCCTTAGCAAATTATGGTGACTGAGCCCTCCCTTACGGAAAACTTATTCACCCTGGAACCTTTTTCAAACTCACCGTCCAGTGACCAGTCCGGCATGTCTTTGCATGCGATCTTTACATTTTTTACCTTTACCATACTTACAAGACCTGTGGAAAAATCCCGTTCCACAAGAGCCCTCCTTATGGAATCCAGCTCCAGTATATCATCGGGCTTCATTATCATCAGGAGTTCAAAGTAGCCGTCCGAAAGATCCACAGAGTTCTCCTCAAAATTCATCATTCCGCCCAGCGAATATGTATTGCACAGTGAAACAAGTGAATATACGCCTTCATACTGGACGCCGTCAGCCTCTATGGTCATTTCCATGGGAACAAACTCACTTAAATCCTTGATTCCCCCCATAACATATGCAAAATGACCCAGAAGATTCTTTACCGCCTGCGGAGTTTCGTATGATGTCTTGGAAAAAAGTCCCGTAGTAGCTGTATATACGAATCCCCTTCCGTTGAAGACGCCTGTGTCTATCCTGCGTCCCCTTCCTGTCATTATACGGTGTGCCGCCTCATCAGGCTCTTCCGGCAGACCTAAGCTGGCTGCGAAATCATTGGTAGAGCCTGCAGGTATATATCCTATAGGCTTTTTCCAGTCTATACTTATACATCCCTCTATCACTTCGTTCAGAGTACCGTCACCGCCCATGCATACAATAAGCGAAATATCGTCATGAGCATGTTTTTTTACCAGTTCAGTGCCGTCGCCGCTTTTCTCCGTAAAAAAGATAACGGTCTCATAGCCATAATCAGAGAACATAATGATTATCTCACTCAGCCTGTTCTCCTTGCGCTTTATTCCGGCGTTGGGATTGATAATAAAAAGTAGTCGTTTATAGGTTTCCATAATGTATATTATATCACAATTATTCTTTTCGTTTGTATATGTTATAAATTCGTTTTCGTTCGCCAGACAGTTAATACGGAAATGCTATTGCTCGCTTTACTCCGTCGGGCAAATCTGTACGGTGTTGGAAAATTGAGATATAGCATAAAAAGCCCCCGCCGATCACTCTCGACGGGGGATATTTGCTTTAGCGGTTTATGCTAACAGTGACAGAAGCTTATTGGACCTTGCAACGAACTTGGTCATTGCATCCGGATCCAGCGGCTCATTCTGGAGACGTGCCAGATCATAGAGCTGCTCGAAAAGGAGCTGTGAGTTCTCGCTGTCCTGGTCTTCAAGTATCTTCTGTACAAGCTTATTTGAGGTATTCAGGATAAGTGTCTGACCTTCCTTCGGGAAGCCGCCCATATCCAGGCCGTTTGACGCATACATCTTCATCATATCCTGCATACGCCTTGACTCCTCGGAAACCGTGAGCAGTGAGGAAATATCTTTATTCTTGAGCTTGTCAGCCTTTACTGTGATGTTGTCCTTCTTGATGGTCTTCTTGAAGATCTTCTCAAGGATCTTGGTCTGCTCAGCTAACTCCTCCTCTACCTTGCCGGACTTCTTAGCTGTCAGATCCTCAGTGATCTCAGCATCTATGCGCAGGAAATGAATGTTTTCATTCTTACGCTCAAGCTGCTGCATGAAAGGCTGGTCGATATTGTCCTTGAGTACGACAGCAGTTTTCTTAGCCTTACGGAACATATTTACATACTGGCTCTGCTGCTGCATGTCCGTAACATAGAAAATCTTCTTTTCCTTGGGTTCCTCTGCAGCCTCTGTACTGT
>CAMOJK010000154.1 GCA_946616835.1 uncultured Lachnospiraceae bacterium | reverse complement strand
AGCCTGCAGATAACTTCATCTTCTAGAATACTGACTATTTCCGCCCTGTACTCATTATCATCCACGCCGTTGCTTATGCTTATCTCTTCCCCGGCTTTCATTCGGAGCACATTCTTTATGTGGTTGACATCTTCACCCCGGATCACGATCTCATGTCCGTTTATGTTTTCCGGTGCCGTAAAAAAATGCTGCATTATTATCCCTTATATACTCCTGTCACACTGCGCCATTCTCCCTGCCCGGAAATATCCACCACTTCAAAACCGTTAGCCTCCATAGTATCTGCCACCAGTTTTTCTTTTCCTTCAATAATACCTGAAGTGATAAATATGCCATTCTTTTTTATGAACCGTGCCGTAACAGGAGTAAGCGGTACCAATACATCAGCCAGAATATTTGCACTTACTATGTCAAAACGGTTGCCGGCGTTACTTTCCAGCACAGTAGCGCACACCTCATCATCTCCGATAACATTTCCTATAATGAGGTCAAAATCGTTCTTGTCTACATGGTTCTGCTCCAGGTTATCTGCCACTGCAGCTATCGCGCATTCGTCCAGGTCGGTCCCGGTTACCCTTTTTGCGCCGAACATCAGTGAAAGGATCCCCAGGATACCACTCCCGGTTCCCACATCCAACAGCGTCGTGCTGCTGCTTACATATTTCCTTAACTGCCTGATACAGAGCTGGGTAGTCTCGTGCATGCCGGTTCCGAATGCCGTCCCCGGATCTATATGAAGCGTCATCCTGTCTTTATCTTCCTCTGATGCGGTTTCCCAGGACGGTATCACAAGGATATCATCCACATAGAACTGATGAAAGTACTGTTTCCAGTTATTTATCCAGTCAATGTCCTCTGTTTCCGATACCTCCACATTTCCTGAGCCTGTATCAAAAAAATCAGAATTATCATCAAGCACTTCTTTTATTCTGGCAAGTGTCTCTTCGGTGAGTTTCTTCTTCTCATCTTCATCAGCCGGTGATTCCACAAAAAAGCTTAAGTAAGCCTTGCCGTCATCCGGCTGCATATCCGGCAGAATATCCACAAACATTCTTTCCTTGTCCAAGGCACTCAGCGGCTGTTTATCTTCTATCTGAGCGCCCTCTAGTCCGCAGTCGTACAGATCTGATATAAGAATATCCTCTGCCTCTTCCGTTGTCTCTATTCTGAATTTAAGCCACTTCATATTTTTGCTCCTTTATCTTTTTACTGCCTCAAAAATGATCACGCTCCGCTCCATGATGCGGTATTCATCAGAGTGCCGCTTACCTGTTTCCAGTTCCTGCATCTCGTCGTCCATCCACCCGGCCATAGGGTCGCGTTCGTATGTATCCACCACTCTTCTCCAACTGTAACCGGATTCCGCAGGCAACGCGGGAAGCCTTACATTTAGAGGCTCCCAATAAGAATTTATAGCAAGATATACGGCCTGTGACATCTGTGTCTTTTCATTTTCTCCTGCAAACATCACACCAATGTAATGGGAGTCTGCCGCATACTCGCCGTCCCAGGGTTTCGTCCCGTGATTGGACATCTCCGGATATCCGAAAGCGCCGTTCCTGCATTTTTTTCTGATACAGTCATGCTCCTTACGGAACTTTATCATATACTTGAAGAAGTCAAAAAGATCACCGTTCCTGTCCAGGTCCTCCCAGTTAAGCCACGAAATAAAATTATCCTGGCAATAGGCATTGTTATTGCCCCCCTGGGAATTGCCAAATTCATCCCCCATATAGAACATCGGCGTTCCCCGGCTGCATAAAAGTACTGCCGCTGCGTTCATGACCATTCTCGCACGCAGCTTATTTATCTCAGGATCCGAGGTTTCTCCCTCGACACCACAGTTCCAGCTCCTATTATCATCTGCACCATCTGTATTGTTCCAGTTATTCTCTTCGTTATGTTTTCTGTCGTAGGTATACAGGTCATGCAGAGTGAAACCGTCATGGCAGGTCAGAAAATTAACTGATGCTGCCGCTCCTCTGTTTTCCGGAAGATACATATCAGGTGAACCCATTATCCTGCAGGCAGCCGCAGCGGCATAGCCATTATCCCCCTTTAAGAATGACCTCAGGTCATCGCGATATCTTCCGTTCCATTCAGCCCATCTGTTCCATGAAGGGAAGGATCCCACCTGATACAGGCCACCCGCATCCCAGGCTTCAGCTATCAGCTTTACTCCGCCAAGAATAGGATCAAAAGCCAGCCCCTGCAGCAAAGGAGGTTTGCTCATGGGAGAGCCATCCTCGTTTCGACCGAGTATAGTGGCAAGATCAAACCTGAATCCGTCCACATGGTAAACGGTCACCCAATATCTTAAGCAGTCCATTATAAGACGCTGTACGATCGGGTGGTTACAGTTAAGGGTATTCCCGCATCCGCTGAAATTATAATACTTTCCATCCGGTGTAAGCATATAATAGATATTATTGTCTATGCCCTTAAAGCAAAACGAAGGTCCCCTCTCATCCCCCTCCGCAGTATGGTTAAATACCACATCCAGAAGCACATCTATCCCATGCTCGTGGCATACCTTTACGAGTTTCTTAAGCTCGGTTCCTTCCCTGTTGAATTCAGTATCTGCCGCATAACTGGTATTAGGTGCGAAAAAGCATACTGTATTATAACCCCAGTAATCTATAAGCTCCCTGCCGTAAAAATCCCTGTGGGGAAGCGTCTCATCGAATTCAAAAACAGGCATAAGCTCAAGAGCCGTAACCCCAAGCCGTTCAAGATACGGAAGCTTTTCCATTATGCCCTCAAAGGTTCCGTGATGCTCGACTCCTGATGAGCCGGCCTGGGTAAATCCCCTTACATGCATTTCATATATTATCAGGTCTTCCATCTGATTGGCAGAATTGCCCTGCACGCCCCAGTCAAAATCATTCCTGACAACGCGTCCTTTATATATTCCCACATTGTGGGAGCCCCACTTACTCTGTCCCGTCACAGCCCTGGCATAAGGATCCAGCACTACATTGTTTCTGTCAAACAACAGCCCCTTTTTAGGATCATATGGTCCATCAAAGCGATAGGCATATTCAAATTCTTCGATATCAAGATCAAAAACTATCATTGACCAGACATTGCCGATTCGATACTTTTCCGGAAATGGCAGTACAGCATAAGGCTCATTCGCCTCCCGCTTATACAGCAGCAGCTCACAGTATGTTGCCTGATTTGAAGAAATAGTGAAATTGACACCGCTGGGAATCGCAGTAGCTCCGTTTATCTCATAGAAACCGGGGCGTACATCAAAACCGGAGATCTTATCATAAGGTCTCATATGTACATGACCGTATATGGACGCCGATGCAGGCACCGATATCATACTTTTAGCCGTATCAAGGATAGAAGCCGCACTCTTGTCCCTGTCTGAAACATTTTTTTTTGCAGCCTGCTTTTTTCCGTTTTTACTATTTTTCTGTGCCATAGGCAGCCCCCAGCATATTTCTGTACTTCATTTCAGCAATCACCCAGTCATCCTCATTATCTATATCCTGCACCTCAGTTTCAGGAACTATGAGTGGAACATAGGTCTCGACATTAAAGTCCGTGCCGGTTACTTTGTAAAAATAAAACTGACCGCAGTCATGATAAACCGGCTCTAAATCCTGGGATCTGGCAGTACGAAATTCCGGATACTGATATACCAGTCTGCCCTCCCTTATCACATTTGCCCTCTGGGGCGGAAATGAAAATCTCACAACAGGCATAACACCGTCTGCATCTGAGGACATCAAAAGCTCATACGCCTCCTTAAGCTTTTGCGATGTAACAAAAGGGGCGGTAGGATATATGCAGCAAAGCTCACTGAAACTCTTTCCCTGTTTCTCATACGCATCAAGAACTTCCTTCAGCACATCAGCTGTAGTTGCATGGTCTCCCGAAGTAGCTTCACTTCGCATGAATGGAATCTTCGCCCCGGCTGCCCCGGCTATTTCAGCAATCTCTTTACTGTCGGTACTGACCATTACTTCTTCAAATATGCCGCTCTCCAGAGCTGCCTCTATGGAATAGCATATTATGGGCTTTCCGCAAAAGGACCTTATATTCTTTCCTTTAATTCTCTTTGAACCGCCTCTGGCGGTTATAACAGCAATGCAGCCCATACGCTCTTCCTCTCCACGACATGAATATCCACGCCTACACAAATCGAGTAGGGCGGTTTGCCGCCCTACTCGTTACTTATCGATAATTCAATTCAGAAATTCATCTGATAATCCGTTGCTTTAATAAATAATTCAGATGATCAAA
>CAMOJK010000153.1 GCA_946616835.1 uncultured Lachnospiraceae bacterium | reverse complement strand
GCCATAAAAAGCGGGAGCATCAGAAAAGCAAAGAGCATCAGATACTCAAAAGAAGCATTCACATAGACTAATATATAATATACTGCCGTTGCAATTAAGCCAATGATCTCAAGTATATGCACCTGCCCTGATTTCTCCCTGACACCAAGGGCATGAGTCATTTCCAAAAAACCAATACCGGCTATGAACACAAGTCCAATCGCTAATACCGGTCCGCCTGCCCAGACTAAGGCAAGCATTATCGCAACGACCAGAATACCACTGATGATCCTGGTCTTCATCTTACTCCTTCCATAAAACAAAAAAACTCAATACTTACTCGAACAGGCTCAGACAGTCTCCCGCCTGCCGCCATATCTTCTGTCCCGTCCGGCATAGGCTTCAAGAGCCGCCACGAGATCCTTTTCTCCAAAATCAGGCCACAGCACATCCGTAAAATAAAATTCCGAATATGCACACTGCCATAAGAGGAAATTTGAAATACGCTGTTCACCGCTGGTACGGATAAGAAGATCCGGATCCGGATATCCTGCAGTATCCAGCTCTGCCGAGATCATATCCTCGTTAATGCTGTCGGCTGAAATCTCGCCAGATGCAGCCCTGCCAGCAATACGGCGCACTGCCCTGGTGATTTCATCACGGCTGCCGTAATTTATGGCTATGGTAAATTTAAGCCCCGTATTCCCTACAGTAGCCTGCTCTAATTCTGCTATGCTTTTCTGAATATCCTCTGCCAGCCTGGACTTTTCACCTATTATGCGCACGCGCATATTATTGGCATTTGCACGCTGTATGCTCTTTACCATATATTCCCTGAGTATCGTCATCAGGGCTGAAACTTCTTCCTCGGACCTTTTCCAGTTTTCCGTAGAAAAAGCATATACGGTAAAATACTCCACACCGTGATTCCACATAAGCTCACAGACCTCCTCAATGGTCTTGGCACCCTGAACATGACCAAGCTTCCTGGGAAGTCCCTTGGCCTTTGCCCACCTGCCGTTGCCATCAAGGATGACTGCTATATGCCTGGGTATTTTTTCCTGATCTGTACTGTCCATCAGACCTTCATTATCTCCTTGGCTTTCTCATCAACAAGTGCATCAATATCCTTGATATACTTATCAGTCATCTTCTGCAGCTCATCGGTAAGATCCTTTATCTCATCCTCGGAGACCTCGGTCTTTGAAAGCTTCTTGAATGCATCATTACCATCACGACGGATGTTCCTGACAGCAACCTTAGCTTCCTCACCCTTTTTCTTGATATCCTTTGCTAATTCCTTACGCCTCTCCTCTGTAAGCTCAGGAAAAATGAGCCTTATCACAGCTCCATCATTCGAAGGCGTAATACCTAAGTCAGATGCCATTATAGCCTTTTCGATATCCTTTATCATTGACTTGTCCCAGGGTGCTATCTGAAGCATTCTGGGCTCCGGAACGGTGATATTTCCCACCTGCTGTAAGGGTGTGGGAGTTCCGTAATAATCTACCTTGATCCTGTCAAGCACATGGGGATTTGCCCTGCCGGCTCTTACGGATGAAAGATCCGACTGAAGAAATTCCAGTGCCTTTTTCATTTTCTCATCTGATACATTTAATCTGCTGTCCATAAACTATACCCCTTTTTATACAGTTATACGAGTTCCGCTGAACTCACCTGCTACTGCATTAATTATACTGTTTTTAGCCGTAAGGTCAAATACAAACATGGGAACTTTATTGTCACGCGCAAGAATAGAGGCCGTCATATCTACAACCTGCAGATTTCCGGCAATAACCTCATCGATGGTGATTTCATCATATTTCTTGGCATTGGGATTCTTTTTAGGATCAGAGTCATATACACCGTCGATAGCCTTGGCAAGATATATTGCATCAGCCTCAACCTCAACCGCCCTGAGCACAACACCGGTATCAGTTGAGAAATAAGGATGTCCGGTACCACCTGCGAAAAAGCAGACCTTTCCGGATTTCATTGACGATACTGCCTCATCCTTGGAAAAAAGCTCCGTAAATGATGAACACAGGAAAGGCGTGAATATCCTGGTCGCTATTCCCTGAGATCTGAACATTTCAGAAACATAGATGCAGTTCATGATAGTGGCAAGCATCCCGATCTGGTCAGCCTTGGTCCGGTCGATATTCTCGCTGGTCCTGCCGCGCCAGTAATTTCCCCCACCTATTACAATGCCTATCTCGCACTTTTTATCAAGCAGCGACTTTACCTGCTCTGCTATTCCCAGGATCACTTCGTCATTATAATGGTGATCGGTTGAAAGTGCTTCTCCGCTTAACTTTAAGAGTATTCTTGACATATTCTACCCCCGTGTATGATTATTTTGTATTATTTACAGAATATATTGATTCTCTGTTTGGTTACTGCGTATGTTTATTTTACTGTTTTGATTTCTTTAAATCCTTAAAGAAGTTCTTCGGGCTTACTTCAGCATAAATCTGTGAACACATACCCTCTACCGCTGCACCGTTGCTTATCTGCACTGATGCGGAACGGATATCGCCCATCACTATGGCAGAATCTGCGAGTATCACGGGTCCATGCACATCAATATTTCCCTTGACTGCACCTGCGATCACTGCCGATGTACCTGACACATCACCTATAATAACCGCGCCCTGACCGATCTTCACGCTTCCGGAGCACTCGATATTACCATTTATCTCTGCACCTTCGGCATAGAGCTCGCCGGCCTTGGTATTGCCATTTATAGTACCTGAAACATTAAGCTTACCCAGAATATCAATATTACCATCTATCTCACCGGCTACCTCCATATTACCGTCTGAGATAATATTGCCGCGTATTGTCATTCCGTCAGAAAGATGTGCCGTTTCGTCGGAAAATACCCTGCCTGCCAGATCTTCAGCACCTATGTCTGCTGAAACATCAGACTTTGCTTTTTTCTTCCGGCTGTTCTTTTTGGTCTTCTTTTCCTTGACCGGCTCAAGCTCTGCACTATCCGAAACATTCTCTGTCTGCGCTACCTCATTCTCAGCGTCACCATTTTTTTCGTTGGTAAGAGCCTCTGCCATAGCCATCATATCATCCAGAGACATCTGCCCCTCCAGCATATCGTCATCTGCAGGAGCACCTGCTGAACTGTCGGTCCCTGCATTCATATCCACAGGGGCAATATCAGCCATGTCCACTGCTTCCGCAGTATCTGAAGCAGCTTCCGCCGTATCTGAAACTAAATCTGCAGTTTCTGCAATATCTGAAGCAGCTTCCACCATATCTGAAACTAAATCTGCAGTTTCTGCAATGTCAGAAACCGTATCCTCAGCCTCATCACTCATTTTGACTGCATCAGCGGATTCCTCCGTATTACCACCCGCAATATCATCACTTACATCACTATCCGAACTTGCCTGCTCTGTTTCTTCTGTCTCAGGCTCTGCGATTTCCTCAGGCTGCTCGTCATCAGCCAGGAAATTCTCCTCCTGTGCGGCATTCAGCTCACCCTGAATGCTCTCAAGCATCTTGTTTATATCAATGTTGTCCAGGCTTGCTGCGTCTTCATCCGGGGCAGCCATATCAATGTCTGATTCAGTCAAAGCATCATTCCCTACATTTTCCTGCAGGGATTCTTCCTCAGCCAGCATCTCAGCTTTATACGCCTCCTCAGCAAGCTTTTCTGCCAGATCAACTTCATTGCTGTCATCAGGGAACGGCAGTCCCTCCCCACCAGACAGGCTATCAAAAAGTGACATTGCCGCTGCCTCAGCATCTGTGTCGGCTGCTACAGGCTCCTCTGTTTCCTCAGTAGGCTCCTCCGGTAATTCGTCCTCGTATTCTTCTGCAGGAGCATCAGCCAGCTCCTCAGGTATCTCTTCTACATCCTCAGGATCATAATCAACAGCTTCTGCATCACTGTCTTCAACAACAGCATCTGCGTCATCAGTATCTTCTGCATTCTCTACGCCTTCCAGTGTCTCATCCTCACCGATGAGCTCACCCACCGCTTCAGACAGATCCTGTTTAAGACTTTGAAAAAAACCCATAATCTTACTCCTCTTTTTGCATTAATAACACTCAAGTATTATATCATCAATTACTCAATTTGCCTAATAAAAGACACGCCGGAAAGGCGGACAGAATATAAAAGAAATTTTTAATCCACATGCCTGACCGGATCAGTGTCGCCCGTTATAGGTAACAGTTCCACATTATCCATTGCCCGGATTGATTCTATGATAGACGGCAGTGCCTCTACCGTTGATTTCTTGTCAGAAGCGTCATGAAGCAGTACAACGATCGTATCGCTGCCTGATGCATT
>CAMOJK010000152.1 GCA_946616835.1 uncultured Lachnospiraceae bacterium | reverse complement strand
TCTACAAGAGACTTGACAGACTTATGGATATTGCGGCAAGAAGCCTTAAGGTAAAGAGAGGCGTCATCACAAGACTTCTTCAGGAAGGCCTCTATCCTTACACAAAAAGGTATCTTGGAAGCTTCGATAACCACTTCTCAACAATTGGTCTGGTGGGCATGAACGAGGTTGGCCTCAATGCTAATTGGCTCCGTGCTGACATGACTGATGCAAGAACACAGGAGTTTACCAAGGAAGTCCTCAACCACATGAGGGAAAGGCTTTCTGATTATCAGGAACAGTATGGTGACCTTTACAATCTTGAGGCTACTCCGGCTGAAAGTACTTCCTATCGTCTGGCTAAGCATGACAAGGCTAAGTGGCCTTCAATCAGGACAGCGGGTAATGACGGAGAGATTCCTTATTATACCAACAGCTCGCATATGCCTGTAGGCTTTACAGATGATATATTTGATGCGCTGGATATTCAGGATGAGCTGCAGACACTTTACACATCTGGAACTGTATTCCATGCATTCTTAGGTGAGAAGCTTCCTGACTGGAAGGCGGCTGCAACGCTCGTAAGGACCATTGCACAGAATTACAAGCTCCCTTATTATACAATATCTCCTGTATACTCCATTTGCTCGGATCACGGCTATATAAAGGGAGAGCAGAAGACCTGTCCTCACTGTGGAAAGAAGACAGAGGTTTATTCCCGTATAACCGGCTATTACAGACCTGTACAGAACTGGAATGACGGAAAGCTTCAGGAATACGCAGACAGGGTAAATTACGATATCGAAAAATCCACACTGAAGAGACCTCATTCGGCTGTTGTTACCATGAGTGATATCTTCGATGAAGAAGCAGATGTAAAGATAAGCAAGCCCGAAGAAATCAAGTATCTCTTTACTACAAAGACATGCCCTAACTGCAAGCTGGTTAAGGAGTACTTGAACAATGTGGACTACATGCTTGTGGATGCGGAAGAAAA
The DNA here is from genome assembly GCA_946616835.1 of uncultured Lachnospiraceae bacterium. Classification (GTDB taxonomy): domain Bacteria; phylum Bacillota; class Clostridia; order Lachnospirales; family Lachnospiraceae; genus NK4A136. Next base: position 3,353 of record CAMOJK010000152.1, on the reverse strand, counting down.
TCCTGAGCTGGCACAGAAATACAAGATCCGTCAGGCACCTACGCTGGTAGTTATCAACGGTGATGAAGTGACCAAGTACGCAAATGCTTCAAATATCAAAAAGTACGCTGAAAATTGTGCACTGACAAGCGTTTAAGCTTAGAGAAAAGTGATTTTACGGTGAATGATGTAAAGGAATTGCTTTGATTCCGGAGATCATTTACTAAGGGGAGGATAAACGAAAAACGGGGCGGATAGATTTCCACTCCGTTTTTTGTTGTTTCCAGGAAAGATGAGGTGGGAGTAACGATACCGCATAGTTTTATAAGTGGGGATTTCTGTGGCGAAAAAAGACGGATTATGTTAAAATTGAGGAAATGTGGTTAATTATAATTTTAAAGGAGTAATCTGTATGATCTCAAAACTTGCAGCAAAGATAAAAGAAACATCACCTATTGTCGTGGGACTCGATCCCCAGCTTAAATTCCTTCCTGAGCCTCTGCTGGAGGCATCCTTTAAAGAATTCGGAGAAAATCCCGAGGGTGTCTGTGATGCCATTTTTAATTTCAACAAGCGGATCGTGGATGCTGTATGCGACCTGGTGCCTGCAGTAAAGCCTCAGATAGCAATGTATGAGGTGTTTGGTATTCCGGGACTCATAGCATTTGATAAGACAGTGAAATATTGTAAAGAAAAGGGCCTTATCGTTATCGGCGATATAAAAAGAGGCGACATTGGTTCCACCTCAGGCGCATATGCCCAGGGACACCTGGGACATGTGACCATAGGCGGAAAGGATTACAGAGGCTTTGAAGAGGATTTTGCTACTGTGAATCCTTATCTTGGAAGCGATGGTGTAAAGCCATTCATAGATGTTTGCAAAGCAGAGGACAAGGGCATATTTATACTGGTTAAGACTTCCAACCCTTCCAGTGGTGAGCTGCAGGATCGTGTGTCAGATGGAAGGCCGATATACGAATGGATGGGTGAAATGGTGGCTAAATGGGGTGAGGACTGCATGGATGGTGACTACAGCAATGTGGGTGCTGTGGTAGGTGCTACTTATCCGGAAATGGGTAAAGTCCTTCGCAAGATCATGCCCAAGAGCTTTATTCTGGTACCGGGGTATGGTGCTCAGGGAGGAAAGGGTGCTGACCTGGTTCATTTCTTCAATGATGACGGACTGGGTGCGATCATCAATTCCTCAAGAGGAATAATCGCTGCATACAAGGAAGAAAAGTATGCTAAATTCGGTGCAGAGCATTTTGAAGAGGCTTCCAGGGCTGCAGTACTCGATATGAAAGAAGATATTGCATCTGCACTTGGGTGATCGTGTCCACAGCTTTACATGGTAAGGTTCTTATGATAGACTTATGACTTGTGGCAGAAGGAACGGAATTTTGGGAATATGACAGATTTTTAGTTATATTATAGATTTTCTAACGGAGGTTTCTGATGGAAGCATATAAGCAGGAATTTATTGATTTTATGGTTGAGAGCCAGGTGCTTAAGTTTGGCGATTTTACATTAAAAAGCGGCAGGAAGTCACCGTTTTTTATGAATGCAGGTGCCTATGTTACCGGTGCACAGTTAAAGAGACTGGGGCAGTATTATGCAAAGGCCATAAATTCCGCTTTCGGTCTTGATTTTGATGTACTTTTCGGACCTGCTTACAAAGGAATTCCTCTCGCGGTAGCAACAGCTATCGCAATAGATGAATTATATGGTAAAGAAGTAAGGTATTGTGCCAACCGCAAGGAGATAAAGGATCATGGAGATACCGGAATTCTTCTCGGTTCGGGACTTAAGGACGGCGACAGGGTGGTAATGATAGAGGATGTCACCACTTCCGGCAAATCCATTGACGAGACTTATCCTATATTGAGTGCACAGGCAGATCTCGATATAAAAGGTCTCGTAGTTTCTCTGGACAGAATGGAAAAGGGAAAGGGAGATGGTTCTGCGCTTGCAGAGGTGGGCGAGAAGTATTCCCTTCAGACTACGGCTATTGTCACCATGGCAGATGTTACCGAGTACCTTTACAACAAAGAAACGGCAAACGGTGTCATTATTGATGATGATATCAAGAAGCGCATTGATGAGTATTATGCTCAGTACGGCGCAAAAAAGTAAGGGACAGTGTGACTTTTAAGAAGGAGATGAGGTATGGAAGAGAAGGTCTATAAGCTCATGAAAAACTCAGGCGGTCTTACCCTTGCACTTGGGATAGTCAGCATTGTGGTCGGTGTTACTACGGGTGTTTTTTTGATAATTACGGGTGCAAAGCTTATCAGCGGTAAAAAAGACCTGATGTTTTAGTAATGAGTCTTCTTGATAAGTACAAATTCAGCAACAAAACACATCCACTTTTGGGTATTATGTCCTTTTTACTGGGGGTGATATCTGTTGGAGCGTTTGTTGCAGCTATTACCTTAAGTGTCAGGGCAGGCGGAGAGGTGGCGGTGCAGTATGTGCTTGCCGTTATCCTTGGAGCTGTTATGTCAGTGGCAGGTGTGGTTCTGGGAATCATTGCCAGAAGAAAAAGAGAGTGTTATTACCTTTTTCCCAATATGGGGATAGCTCTCAATGGTCTGATGATCGTTATAATCTGGGTGATGATCACGGAAGGAATTATTGCAGGATGAGTGAAGATATTATAGTGGACAGCGGACTTTTGGCTGAAAGATTTGAGCTGGCATGCGGTCGGCTTGGTCAGTTATGTGATGAGGTTGCCAACAGCGCAGATAAAGAGCTGAAGGTCTCAATTGATGATGAAGCAGTTCAGAACAGGAAAGCGTGGCTGGATTTTTTTTCATGTCAGGCGTCTTTTCTGATGTTTTTGAAAGAAATCTATGATCATATCTGTACAGATCCGGAAGATATAGAATATCTTGCGGGAATAAATAAAAAGCTGTACGAAGATGTGATACCTGAAAATTATCATTCATCATATACAGATCCTGTGCATGCCGTGGAGGTTTTCGGAAAAGAAATCGGACCGGCGGTTTCTCTCATTGCTGCCGAGATGCGTGCGGCGATTCCATCTGTCTTTGAAGGCGATTCGGAAGGTATGCTTATCAGGATGGAACTGCTGTTAATGATCAATACTTCTGTAAATGACTATTATTCAGATTCTGAATATGTTGATGATGAAAAGCTTTTATTAAAAAATATCAGGGAAGATATTTATGTTTATGTAAGCGATTATTATGAAACGGAATGCGAAAAAAGGATATGCGCTCTCACTGAATCAGAAAACGGCATTGCGGCAACGATAATAAAGGATTATGCCGTTAATCCGGGTAATGTGGATATGCTTTACCGCTATGGTGAGTATATTACGGAAAATGAGATAAAAACCGCAGAATATATTG
>CAMOJK010000151.1 GCA_946616835.1 uncultured Lachnospiraceae bacterium | reverse complement strand
TTTTCATACGCTTCCTGAAGCCCGTCCATATCATAATCGGTACCGTTGGCATTATATGTATATTCCTTGAGACAAAGGTCATCATATTTAAGGGATAACTCGGTTTCCTGTGCTCTCAGATCCTTCTGCTCCTGTGTCATAGCCTCATAATCCAGGATTTTCTGCCACTCCTTGTCATTATCTATAAAAGCTTTCAGATCATCGCTGCAGGGACTGTTCGCCACCATGTTATAATTAAGCATTATCTGATCATTGATATTATTGTAGAACTCATCATAGAATTTAAGTTCTTCATCATAGCTGTCATCATCAGCATATAATGATGTATAAAGGTTTGCTATGGTGTAATTCCGGTCAAGCTCTCCGGCATAGTCTGCCATCGCCCTCATTATATCCATGACAGCATCAGCATTTGCCGCATCCTGACATAATGTATCCAGTCCGTCAACTATATCGTAAAAATCATCCTCTGACATCCGGTAATAATCAAAGTCATTAAAATTAAGATCCGTATGCGAAGCCCTGTCGGTAAGCACATTATCATGGCTTCCCGCAGCTTCAGATGTAATTGAGAAAACCGGCATAAGTACCGAAGCAGACACTACCGTGGTCAGAATAGTCCTGCAACATTGTTTACAGACTTTTTTCTTAGATACAAAATTTTTTTTCATTCACTCCCTCACATTTTCCAAAATAAAACTGCCTATGCTAAATGATGCTAAATCAGCACCAAAACAGCTGCCTCGGATTTCTCCGTAATTTTAGCCAACCGATTAATATTATACCATAAAAATACATAAAAAAACACATGTAAAATTTGTTGTTTTGTAACAAAAAGCCATTGTCTCATTATAATCCTCTGCTGTAAAATACCCCAACGAAGAGTGAAACAAAACAAAAACAGCCGACAGCACAGCCTGTATACGGCTTCAGGAAGGAGCAGATCATAAAAACCTGCGGAATAATAGCTGAATACAATCCTTATCACAACGGCCATCAGAGACTCACAGAATACGCAAAAGCAGAGCTCGGTGCCGATCGGATCATAGTGGTAATGAGCGGTGACCATGTACAGCGTGGGGAACCTGCTATAATGGACAAATACGCCCGCACCGAAGCAGCGCTTAAGTCCGGATCCGACCTGGTATTAGAGCTTACTGTTCCTTTTGCCACCGGCAGTGCCCAGTACTTCGCAAGAGGTGCAGTCTCTGCCCTTTTGAATACAGGCGTATGCGACATGCTGCTCTTTGGATCAGAAACCGGAGACCTGGACACATTAAAACACCAGGCAGGCTCTGCCACTGACCTTGCAGAACTGACAGCCAACCCGCCGCTCCCTAATGATATACTTGGATTGGAATATCTGAAAGCACTTAACTATTTCAAAACTGAATCAGTTGTTCCCCACACATTAAAAAGAGAGGGTGCCGGTCATGATGCACCTTCCCCTCTCGGTGATACTGCCAGCGCATCTTACTTACGCGGGATTTTGAGAAAGGATGATGAATATGATCTCTACCGATCTCTCTCTGCCTACATGCCACAGGAAGCGATAGATGTGTGTGTGAAATATTTTATTGAGCACAGACCCGTATCTCCTTCAGACTACTCTGACTGTCTCTTTTACACGCTTATGATGCAGAAAGAAAACGGCTATTCGGAATACTTTGATGTATACGATAATCTTTCCGACAAGATATACAACAGCTTACAGGATTATGATAATTCCCCCGGCTTTATCACAAGACTCAAATCAAAAGAGATCACCTACTCTCATTTAAGCCGCGCTCTGCTCCATATACTGCTTGATATAAAAAAGAATGAAGTGGCATTACTTATCGATAAATATTCTTACTGCCCTTTTCTCCGTCCACTTGGGTTCAGAAAAGATGCAGGAAACCTTTTAAAATCAATAAAAAACAACTGCGACAGACCTTTTATTTCAAAACTTGCGGATACGGAGGGACTACTCGATTCCGAAAGCCTTCATGCATTAAAGAAAGACATACTTGCTTCTGAAATATATGCCAAAAAATCAATGCGAAAAGGCACACCCATATCAGAGTACAGACGCCCCCTTATAACGATCTGACAGAATTAAAAAATGCTCGGTGAACCTACAGGCTCAGTTCTTAAAGCTGTGTACCGGAGCAGGTATCCTGCCCTTTCTGTTTACAAAATCGTCACAGCCGAATCCGTTTACAGGCATCACCGGTGCGTGCCCCAACAGCCCTCCGAATTCCACATTATCTCCCGGCTTTTTACCGAAGGCAGGGATGAGTCTTACGGCGGTCGTCTTTTGATTTATCATACCTATTGCCATTTCATCCGCAATTATTCCGGATATGGTGGTTGCCTTTGTATCTCCGGGAACAGCTATCATATCCAGTCCCACAGAACATACGCAGGTCATAGCCTCAAGCTTTTCAAGTGAAAGCGCCCCTGCTTCCACTGCATTTATCATTCCCTGATCCTCACTGACAGGAATAAATGCGCCGGATAATCCGCCCACATATGAAGATGCCATTATTCCGCCCTTCTTGACCTGGTCATTAAGCAGAGCGAGAGCTGCCGTTGTACCGGGAGCCCCAGCATATTCCAGTCCTATCTCGCAAAGAATGTCTGCCACGCTGTCTCCGATTGCAGGTGTAGGAGCCAGGCTTAGATCAATTATCCCGAAAGGCACGCCCAGCTTTTCAGATGCTTCCTTTGCGACAAGCTGACCGACTCTTGTGATCTTAAATGCAGTTTTCTTTATGGTCTCGCAGAGTACTTCAAAGCTTTCACCCCGCACGGACTCCAAAGCAGTCTTTACCACACCCGGACCACTGACACCGACATTTATCACTGCATCAGCCTCAGTCACGCCATGGAAAGCACCTGCCATAAAGGGATTGTCATCAGGAGCATTGCAGAACACCACCAGCTTTGCGCAGCCCAGGGAATCATTATCTTGGGTATATTCTGCTGTCTGCTTTATTATTTCGCCCATGAGCCGGACGGCATCCATATTTATACCGGTCTTTGTAGAGCCCACATTTATGGAACTGCATACCACATCCGTCACGGAAAGTGCTTCCGGTATTGACCTTATAAGCAGCTCATCAGCCGCCGTCATCCCCTTTGACACCAGTGCGCTGTATCCACCTATAAAATTCACTCCGACTTCCTTTGCAGCCCTGTCGAGTGACTTTGCAATCTTAACAAAATCTCCCGGTTCCTTACATGAAGCGCCACCCACAAGTGCTATGGGGGTTACTGAAATACGCTTGTTAACAATAGGAATGGCATATTTCTTCTCGATCTCCTTGCCGGTCTTTACCAGATCCTTTGCTACGGAAGTGATCTTTTTATAAACCTTATCACATACGGCATCTAAGTTGCTGTCAGTACAGTCCAAAAGACTGATACCTAAGGTTATTGTTCTGACATCGAGATTTTCCTTCTCAATCATCTTATTTGTTTCTATTACTTCTGATATGTTTATCATTTACTTTTCCTCTGATCAGACGATTTTTATCATATGCATTCATCCATGCCCCGTTCAAATTCCGGTAAATCCGGCTTTCATCAGATTATCAGATCCTGTGCATGGAATCGAATATCTCTTCTCTCTGGCATTTGATTATAACGCCTATCTCTTCGCCTATCTGTGCCAGTTCATCGGACACCGTATCAAAAGCCTTCTCGGAAGACTGGAGATCTGCGATCATCATCATGGTAAAGTACTCCTGCACTATGGTCTGTGAGATATCCAGAATATTAATCTTATTGTTTGCCAAATAAGTACAGACTTTTGCGATAATTCCGACTGTATCCTTACCAACTACTGTTATTATTGTTTTCTTCATAGTTATATGCTCCTTATTTATTCTCTGATTTATTCCTGCGGTCAGATTAATCACATAATTCATGTCTGCCCGTATGCTCTACCGTCCTGTTTTACGGTTCAGCATTCAGAACATCTGCACATCACAGTTCCAGTGTCATTCCCGGCATATCACGCCTTGCGATATCTATGGGAAAATCATCACCTCTGTACTCATTATCCGCAAGCTCAATCTCCAGCCTGACCGCCTCATAAGCGAGCTCAGGCAGATTGTTTTCCCTGCTTAAATGGCTTAGAAAAACATGCTTCATATCGTTATTTAAAAGCTCCGATAAAAGTCTTCCCGAAGACTCATTTGACAGATGTCCGCGCTTTCCCAGTATCCTCTGCTTAAGCGGATACGAATACCTTCCGGTCTCAAGCATCCGTATATCATGATTCGCCTCAAGATAGATTGCCGAAAGCCCCTGCATCCTCTTCACTATCCTGTCATCATAGGTCCCCAGGTCCGTAAGGATTGCAGTCTGAATGCCATTACTTTCAAAGTGATAAGCCACAGGATCCGCAGCATCATGGGAAATACTTATGGAACTCACCTCTATATCATCTATGGAAAATGACTCATCATTTCCTATTACATGAAGCAG
>CAMOJK010000150.1 GCA_946616835.1 uncultured Lachnospiraceae bacterium | reverse complement strand
TGCGGCCGCAGCAAAGGCACCTGCACCTGCCAAGAATGCTGAGTCATATGAGCAGAAGCGTCAGAAACTTGAGATCCTTCACGCATCCGGTATGGTAAGTGATACAGAGTACAAGGACAAGACACTTAAGCTTATCTGTGAAGAGCGCGGAATGTCTGATTATTATGAGAAGATAAGCAAGGTGCTTACAGCACATGAGTCCGGATTCTTAAGTGATGCTGAGTATGCGGCAAGCAAGGATGAGCTGGTACGAGAGGCTTTCAATCCTGATGTGAGAGATCTTAATGTATTCAGAAAGAATACTGCAAAGCTCCCCATCATCCAGATAAGCGGTATCGTGTCGGATGAAGAATTCAATATCGGCAAGGACAGACTGCTCGAGAGTGTTGCATATGATGAGCTTGACAGCAATGATGACTTCCAGTTAAAGCTTCAGAAACTTCCTATACTGGTTGATGCAGAGCTTGTTCCGAAGGATGAGTGTGCAAATGATATTTCACAGCTCAAAGATATACTTACACCCAGCGTTTCCGATCCTATGGATCTGCTGAATATGAAGCTTGCAAGATGGCCGGCTATGGTAGCTGCGGGTGCAGCTTCAGAGGCTGAGTTCAATCAGAAGAAGCAGGCAATACTCAGCGAGGTTATGTCTCTTCCTGCAAGTGATGAGGATTCACTCAGAAATAAGATTGAGCGTGTGGTAATGCTTAAGGAAATGACATGGCTCGATGACATGGGCTTCCATGGCAAGAAGGTTGAGATCCTTAAGACCATCATCGACAATACAGATGTTGTTACCAGAATGAGACTGCTCATGGTTGCAAGAGACTGCAAGCTTTCTACAGCAGAAGAGTTCGAGACCAAGAAGCAGGAAGTTATTGCAGACATCTTCAGCCCTTACAAGGATATGGATGAGTTCAAGCAGAAGGCTGATCTCTTAAAGAGCATAAGCGAAGCTGCTATCATCTCACCTGAAGAGTTTGAAAGCTACAAAGAAAAGCTCATGGGAATTTAATCTTAAATTATCGATAAAGCCTGTGGTCTGTGCCGCAGGCTTTATTTATTTCAGAAACGGGGAAAACAGTTTTCAGTAGCTTAATGAGCAGTAAAAAATTGTTAGTATAATTGAGTAAAAAGATGTATTGTGTTATAATAACTACTGTCAGTTCTTTATATGTAATGTATAGGGAAATAAAGAAGGTATGGAGGTTAATATGATCAAGGTACAAGAATTTTGTGACATGAAGAAGTTTAATGCACTGGTGTCTAACTGGTCAAAATCAACCGGGCTGGGGGTTGCTGTATCCGGTGTTGATGGCGAAAGCGTCATGATCTATGGTTTGAACCGCGATGAAGTAAAAAAGGTCAGGGATTTCGAATTCCAGGTTCATATTGATGATGGACCCGCTGTGGTTAAGGTTATAGGCGGCGCATCAGGCGAGGGTGCTTCAAGGGAAGCTGTTGAAGCCGGCGGAGAGCTGCTTGAGGATATCATTACCATCTTTGTTCAGAACTCATATGAGGTATTCAAAAATAAAGACCTGATCGACAATGTAAAGGCAGGTATTGAGAAGGCTGAAAAGCTTATCGTACAGGCTAATAAAGATACAAGCCAGATCGCATCATTCTGCGGAAAGCAGAAGATACTTGCACTTAACGCCTCCATAGAGGCTGCAAGAGCAGGTGAGCATGGAAGAGGTTTCTCTGTTGTTGCTGAAGAGGTTCAGGATCTGGCACTTAACATGGGCGTTACCAGCAAGAGCATATCTTCCACACTCTCTGAGCTTACAGAGACCATCAACGGAATGGATAAGGTCTGAGATTAAGAAAATCTTTAATAAGCACCGGCGCCAAATGATAAAGGCACCGGTGTTTTTTTATCTCTGTTATTGATATATGATCTGGTTTTTTATATAATAAAAACATACCGGATGTCAATTTAAGGTTCCCTCGTTTTTGAGCCTACAGTACTTTAAACGGGATTCCTATAGCGCCGTTCGGATGTCATGCCCCGGCAAGTCTTTCAGGGAAGGCAGATGTTTTGGCTGCGGTTGCCCACCTGGCTATAGCTAGGAGTCAATAAGGGGGGACTGGACATCCGGATTTTTATGTTTTGTTATAAAAAAAGGATTTCTTCCATGAATCTTGTAAAAAACATCTACAATGTTATCTGCGGATTCGTCCAGGAAACCAAAGAGAATAATATGTCTTCTTTTGCTGCGGCTGCGGCTTTCTTTATGTTTTTGTCTGTTATTCCAATGATGATAATAGTCTGCAGCATGCTGGCATGGCTTGACTTAAGTCCTGAAGTGTTCTTTTTTTTAGGTCAGTCAGTAATGCCGGTGGAGAGCGTGGAGCTGTTAAGAGGCGTGGCAAATGAATTTAAGGATCACATGTTTACCACTATATCACTGTCGGCACTCATTACCCTTTGGCTTGCCGGCAATGGTGTCTCAGCGCTTTCATATGGTCTTAATTCCGTTCATCATGTGGTGGACAAGAAGAATTTCGTGGTTCTTCGTATAATGAGCAGTATATATACCATAATCTTCATACTGATGCTTTCAATTTCTCTCGGCATTTTAGTCATGGGAAACCGGATAAACGATATGCTGGAGAAATTTATCCCCACATACCACATTGCCATCGCTTTTATCTTAAGGTTCCGTTTCCTCTTTGTGTGGGTATTCCTTGCGCTGATGTTTCAGGTGCTCTATACGGTGCTGCCAAGCGTAAAGGTGAGGTATAAGATGCAGTTTCCCGGTGCAATCTTTGCCAGCATGTGCTGGTCCTTCATTTCCTGGGTATTCTCCAAATATATCGACCAGTTTGACGGCTTCGCATTTTACGGCTCATTTTCCACGACGGTTGTGACTATGGCCTGGCTGTACTTCTGTATGTACGCAGTACTGCTTGGGGCACAGATCAATATTTTTTTCAGCCCTGTCTTTAATAAAATAGAACAGGCGGCAAGTAACAGAAAGCGGGCGAAAATGACGAACGCTGTTGTAGGTAAGGCATCTAAAGAAAAAGCACATAGAAGAAACTCCTTAAGACGGAGGGGGAAGCTTAAGGGTAAATGACTAAAGGCTGCACAGTGTGGGAAGTTTTAGTTAAAATAAATATCTTATAACTTTGACATACCGGTCAAATAATGATAGAATACATTCTCAAAGGCTGTGAAGGTGCACAGTAGGATTTTAGCCGTATCTACAGAGAGGAAGACCGTCGGCTGAGAGTTTTCCGTTTAAGGCTTTTATCTGAATTTCACACCGGAGCCGGTATGCTGAAAGGATTGGCTTATTAGGCGTACCCGTTAACCATGCGTAAATTGGAATTAAGAGCCTGTCTTTATTTGGCAGGAACCAGGGTGGTAACGCGGATTTTGATTCGTCCCCGGGCAGTATTTTGCTGTCCGGGTTTTTGTGTGATAAGACGGTCAGGCAGGCTGACTTTAGGCAGCCTGCTTGGCACACGGTGATTTACGAGGGAGTCATGTTTACATGAACGACTGCGTAAATCACCGTGTGTCAAATAGGCTGTATGCTTGCATACCAGCCTATTTGACCGGCAACGCATCATCGTGCTGGTGCGAAGCACCGGTACGATGTGATTTGCAGTACAGTACGACCGGGTAAGCGGTCATATAATAAAGAAAGAAGGAGCAGCTATGAAAGAAAAACTCACTAAGATCAGGGAAGAAGCTATTAAGCGCATAAGCGAAATAGACAATCTTGACCGCTTAAACGACATCAGGGTGGCATACCTTGGCAAAAAGGGAGAACTGACCGCACTGCTTAAATCCATGAAGGATGTATCTGCGGAAGACAGACCGAAGGTTGGCCAGATGGTCAACGAGACAAGGGAGCAGATCGAGCGTCAGCTTGAAGAAGCTAAGAAGCGCGTGGAGTCTGCGGCTTTAAATGAAAGATTAAAGCGCGAGACCATTGATGTTACCCTGCCGGCATCCGCACCCAAGATGGGGCACAGGCATCCCAATACCATAGCTCTTGAGGAAGTGGAGCGTATTTTCATAGGACTTGGTTATGAAGTGGTAAGCGGTCCGGAGGTCGAGAAGGACTATTACAACTTTGAAGCTCTCAATATCCCTGCAGACCATCCGGCAAAAGATGAGCAGGATACATTCTACATAAACGGAGACATACTGCTCCGTACACAGACATCTTCCGTACAGATCCATGAAATGGAAAAAGGACGGCTTCCCATCAGAATGATAGCACCGGGAAGGGTTTTCAGGTCGGATGAAGTGGATGCGACTCACAGTCCCTGTTTCCATCAGATAGAGGGACTGGTTATAGATGACCAGGTGACTTTTGCAGATCTAAAGGGAACTCTTGATTCATTTGCAAAGCAGCTTTTCGGCGAGGATACGAAGGTTAAGTTCAGACCTCATCATTTCCCGTTCACAGAGCCTTCGGCAGAGATGGATGTGAGCTGCTTCAAATGCGGGGGCAAAGGCT
>CAMOJK010000149.1 GCA_946616835.1 uncultured Lachnospiraceae bacterium | reverse complement strand
TTCTCATCAATATGCTTTGTGCGATTTATTGGTGGAATCCTTTTGTGTATCTGTTGAGGCTTGATTTGGAGCAGTACTTTGAGCTTCGATGTGACAGTAATGTAACTCAAGACATGTCTGAGACTCAGATTGCCGATTATTTAGATGTACTGCTTAAAGTATACAAGAAAAAGCGGAAAAGCCCTAATCGCTATGGTATCGGTTTATTGGGAACACATAGAAGAAGAGATAAGGATATTAAAGAGCGCTTTATCATGTTGTCAAAGGGGCAGCATAGAAGAAATCGGACAATAGGAAAGATTGCTGCAATAGTTATTGCATCAGTTTTTATGGTCATATCCTATTCCTTTATTTTTCAGTCAAATTATGATGTGCCAGAAGATACCTACAATACTGAAAGTGATACCTATGAAGTGAACCAGAGCAATAGCTATCTTATAAAACAGCAGAATGGTAGTTATATATGGCGTACTTCTGATGGCTTTGAAAAGGAAATTGATGAAGAGTCTGCTAATATGCTGATAAATGATGGCTTCACTGTTATAGATCAATGATGAAAGGAGGATTGTATGAAGAAAACAGTTATTGCTATTGTTGCGTGCTTGGTATTGGCTTCAGTTATTAATCCTAATACTGCTTATGCAAAAGATTCTAAAAATGTGCAAGATGTAAAAATTGAATCGGGTTATGTCCGAGGGGATGTTATTGTTACAAAGTATCGTGTGCATAATGGGTATTACCAATACCGGCATTGGAACGCAACACAAGGGTATTGGGTTGAAGATGATTGGATTACAATAGCGTAAAAGTGAGATCCCATAAAAAACACATATAAAGGAGGACATTTTATGAAAGTAATAACCAGAAAGGCAATGAGATTGTTGGCGGCTTTTGTGATGGTGTTATGTGTTAGTTGTTTTACAGGCAATAAGGTATATGCAATATCGACTATTACTGGAAACAATAATATGAATACTGCTTATAACTTTGGTCCATGGTCAGGAATAAATTCAAATTCGGCAACAATTATTCTTGAAGCAGGTGAAAATGAATCATGGATACAGTTTTCTCTGAATGCTGGGGATCATATATACATTCGGGCATCATATGATTCAAGTTATGCGGGTGAATGGTTTGAAATTAAAGATAGTAGTGGAAATACTGTTGGAACCCCTCAATATACCCCTGGCGATGTATATAATCCTGGGACTATTACTCCAGATATATATTTGGACGTTGATAATTCAACATCATCAACAAGAACCTATTATATGGTATTGCATAGGGGAACAGTTAATACAACTGTGAACATTTATTATTCCATATCTGCATATAATCGCATTAGAACTTCATCAATAAATGTTTCTGTTTCTGGAACGGCAAATAATCCAGGAAATAGCGGATTAAATCCAAACGGTGTGGATTCAACAGTTATTACAACTAATTTGACTAACAACAATAATATTCCTGCTAATGCTATAGTAACAAGTATTACTTCATCTGGAACACAATCACCAAGCCAAGGAAATGTTCATCATATGATTATGCCAAATAGTAATGGTACATGGTATACATCAACAGTAGCCAGCGCTTCAAGTGGGCATTATAATATTAACTTGAGTGATAACATACCAGTTAAACAATTGTGGAGTTTCAAATATAATGCATTAGCTACTGCTAAGTCAAAAATGACAAATGTTCATCTTATGATTAACTACCAATATGACATGCACGATACAAATTATGAAATATTCGTTCCGTAAAAAAGTATTGTAGTAAAATTATCAAATACCGAATATAACATTAGGAGGAGAATAAAATGGTTATATCTTCTAATGCTAACTATGGCATCAAGATAAATTCTGGAGAAAGCAGTAATTTTGCCATTGATTATCAAAATGATGGTTTAACGGAGGAAGATAGACGGGTAAGGACAATTCTAAAAGAACACTATGATAAAGTGTATAAAGAGAACTTGACTCATTCAGATCCCATAGCATATATTGAGTCTAAATACTGTGATGTTACATCTCCAAATTTTTGTGCGCATATGACTGAGGATCAAAGAAGTATAGCGTATCGAAATGAAAAAAGGATGATTGAAACAGGTGGTAAAAACACAGCAGGATTTGGAAGATATGATTATGCATTGCGAAATTATCCAGATTTATATATTGGTGGTTCAAGTCAGATAGGATATTCTCGTGATACAGATAAAGAAAAATATCATGGACGATGTATTATCAACGAGCAAATTGCAAAATTGTTGTCAGGTCATGGTATAACTATAGATGAAGATACGGATTTATGTTTTACGATTGATCCGTACTACTTTAAGTTATCGGTTTCAGGAAATATGAGCAGAGATAAACTTGATTTGATAGAAAAACTATTGAATCAGGATGAGAATGCTAAAAAAATATGGACTCATGCATGGGATTGTATGCATAATGCAGAAAATGAAATTATAAATAACCAGGGAAATAAGACAAAGGCACAGCAATTTTCTCTATGGCATGAGTTTTATAATACTACTGGATATGATTTACAGAAGGTAGAGTGTAGTAATGGTGTATATTTAATGCCTGACGGAGTAGATATATTGAGTCTATTTAAGGAAAAGGAAACAAATGCAGATGGGTTTGAATTGTTTTCTAACCGATTGAAGCAGATGATACAAAAGACATGGAATACGAGAGATGATCTGATATTGAAAATAGGATATAACCGAAATGGGTTGTATGATATAGGACAGGAGCATGGATATGGAATCTCTCAAAGTAATTGGATAACTAATAAGAACACATCGATTTTTGATGCTAAAGTCTGAAGATGTATCAAAAAGTGAGAAAGAGGAGTAATTAATTCCTCTTTCTCTTATTATATTTAGAAGATTTAGGGGGATATGGTTATGAAAATTTCAAATAAATAAAAAAGTAAATAAACATAATATGATTAACACCATCCGATTAAGATTATTTCTTAATCGGTTTTTTATTATTGGAGGATACAAGAATGCGACTTGTTATAACAGAAAAGCCAAGTGTCGCAAGGGCTTATGCCGATGCACTTGGTGTAAAGGAAGTGAAGGAAGGCTTTATTGAGGGTAAAGGCTATATTATTTCATGGTGTGTCGGCCATCTGATTGAGCTGGCACAGGCGGATTCTTATGATCCTGCACTAAAGAAATGGTCGTATAATTCGCTCCCGATCATGCCGGGGAACTGGCAGTATGAGATCAAAAAGGATACAAAAGCCCAGTTTAAGGTACTTAAGAAGCTCATGCACGATAAAGGTGTGGATGAGACTATCTGTGCTACCGATGCCGGACGAGAGGGCGAGCTTATATTCAGACTTGTATATGAGCAGGCAGGCTGTGATAAACCCATCAAGCGTTTATGGCTTTCATCCATGGAAGAAAGTGCCATAAGAGAAGGCTTTGCAAATCTGAAACCCGGATATATGTATAACGATCTGTATCAGAGCGCATTATGCAGACAGCAGGCAGACTGGCTTGTTGGAATCAATGGAACAAGGCTTTTCACGGTGCTTTATAACAGGCTTTTGAAAGTCGGAAGAGTGCAGACACCTACACTTGCAATGCTTGTGGACAGGGAAGCAGCGATACAAGGCTTTAAGAAAGAACCGTTTTATACCTGCCATATAGATGTAAATGGCATGGAAGCGGTATCCGATAAGTTCAAGACCGAAGATGAGGCAATGTCCGTAGAGGGTTGCGCCGTATTCAATCCGGTGCGGGTTACAAAAGTGGAAGAGGAAGAAAAGAGTATCGCACAGCCGAGACTTTATGACCTTACCACCCTGCAGAGGGATGCCAATCGTATCTTTGGATTTACGGCAAAACAGACCTTGGATTATACCCAGAGCCTTTATGAAAAGCGTCTTTGTACTTATCCGAGGACGGACAGCCAGTTTTTATCCGATGATATGGGACAGACTGCGGAAGATGTGATCGGAGCGGTGTTTAAGAGTGTACTAAAGATTCCGCAGGATTATTCGCCGGATATCGGCAGAGTCTTAAACAGTAAAAAGGTCACAGACCACCATGCCATTATACCTACGATGGAAATCGCAAAACAGGATATGGATGCACTTGCAGAGGGAGAGAAGAAGATTCTTTCCCTCATTTCATATCGTGTTCTGTGTGCTACATCCGGGAGGCATATTTATAAGGGTGTAAAGGTGGAACTTGACTGTGATGGGTTTAAGTTTCATGCAAGCGGAAAGACGGTCATATCCGAAGGCTTTAAGAAGTATGAAAAAATGCTCAGGAACCGCTTTAAGGTAAAAGCCGATGCGGAGGATGAGGAAAAGTCTTTGCCTGTGGTACATGAAGGACAGTCATTCCGTGATGTAAATCCGAGAGTGGTAGAGGGCTTCACGCAGCCACCTAAGTCATTCACGGAAGATACGCTCCTTAAGTATATGGAAACAGCCGGAGCTTCGGAAATGGATGATGATGTGGAGCGCAAGGGTCTAGGCACACCTGCCACCAGAGCGGACATCATCGAGAAGCTGGTAAAAGACGGTTTTGTCAAAAGAGATAAGAAAAAGCTGG
>CAMOJK010000148.1 GCA_946616835.1 uncultured Lachnospiraceae bacterium | reverse complement strand
TAATCCTCCGCATCAATAGTGATTTCAATATGTTCCTTCGCGGATTTTAATTGTTCAAGCAAACAACAGACCTCCACATTCCCCGTAAAAGGGAACATGTCCACCATCCCCCATCTCTTTATCCTGTAGCCTGCATTACTTATCGCAGCCATGTCTCTCGCAAGACTTGTGGGCTTGCAGGAAATATAGACTATGTTATTCACATTGTATGCCAGTATTTTGCCCAGCGCCTTCGGATTGATTCCATCCCTTGGGGGATCCAGGATGATGCAGTCAGGCTTAGCATCACTGAAATCATCAAGTACCTTTAATACATCACCGGCAATGAACTCGCAGTTTGAAAGACCGTTTGCCTTTGCATTTTCCCCGGCAGCAATGACGGCCTCTTCAACTATCTCCACGCCCACCACTTTTCCGGCTGCCGGTGCCAATAGCTGGGCTATGGTTCCGGTACCGCTGTACAGGTCAAAAACCAGGCCTCCGCCAATATACTCCCTGATATAGCTTCTTGCCTTATCGTAAAGCAGCTCTGCCCCTAAACTGTTGGTCTGGAAAAACGAAAAAGGGGTTATCTTGAATTTCAGTCCCAGTACTTCTTCCACAAAATAATCCTGACCGTAAAGCACTTCCAGAGAATCGCATTTTACAGCATCGGCCTCAGAGTCATTTATTATATGCAGTATTCCTGAATAATGTCCGGATAGTTCCAAAGTAAAAAGCCCATCTTTCCAATTTTCCCATATACCTTCCCCGGCAAGTTCCGAAGAAGTTACAAGAGCCGCCAGTATCTCTCCGGTTTTAGCCGCCTTGCGCAGCAACAAGTGCCTTAATACGCCCTCATGGTTCATCCGGTGATAGAAAGGTATATTTCTTTCTGCAAAGAAGTTTCTTGTGTATTCCAGTATCACGCCGAAATCACCGTCCGCAATCCGGCAGGCATCCGCATCCACTATATCGTAAAAGCTTCCACGCTTATGCAGACCAAGGGCTAAAGGACCATCCTTATAGTGGTCCCCGAAGGTGTATTCCATTTTATTTCTATAGCCCTGTTCAAGAGGACTGGCACTGATCCCATCATATACAATGTCCGGTGATTCGATATAGCCCTTTAACAGCTCCTTCACCTGTGCTTCCTTTATCCTTAAGCTCTCCTCATACGGATAGCCCTGATAAAGGCATCCGCCGCATATTCCCGCATTCGGACACTTATCTGTGATCTCACAGGCTGCAGGCTCTATAACAGACTTAAGCAGCCCCTCCGCACGGCCGTGGCTTTTCTTTGTGAGCCTGTATTCAACCGTTTGTCCCGGAAGTGCATTCTTCACAGTCACATGATCAATGCCGTCTTCATTTTCGACGGCCCGTACCTTCCCCTTATTCGGGAAATCAGTCTTCTCCACTATGCCGTTATATATTTCACCTTTTTTTAATCTCATCACTTTTCTCCCGGCAGGCACTGTTCAAGTACCCACGCTCCGTAATATTTCATAGTCATTCAGCATGCCACAGCCCTGCGATAATAAAAGAGCGGGGACGAAACGTTCCCGCTCCTGAAGTGGATCAACTAAACTCAGCCTTCTGAACTTAAGTCCTCTGAACTCAGCCTTCTACCTTCTTGGTCTCATCCTCAACAACATCATCGTCATCAAAGAAATCATCGTCGAAGTCATCATCAAAATCATCATCGAAATCATCGAGATAATCAGGTGTCATGAACTTATAGATAGCAAATGCAACAACTGCTGCAACAACAACGATACCTAAAATGATAAGAACCGTCTTCCATACATTCTTTGTTGCCTTTTCTTCTACTTCTTCCTCTTTTTTCTTTCTGAGGAAATCTGTTAACTTTACTGCTGCCAGTACATCATCCATCTTTAACATTATAGAATACCGCCTTTCATATAGTATGATTTGTGAGACGATCACGCCCCCCGTATGCTCAATATTTTAGCACATTTTTCAGTACTTTACTACACGAATTTTCAACACCGGATTTTCAACACTTCTGGAGCTTTGCAAATCCGGCATACATTATCTTCTGTCCGGCCATATCAAAGTTAACCGTCACCTGGTAATCCCGTGCCGCCTTCTCTATTGCAAGCACTGTTCCTTCGCCGAACTTAATATGCATTACCCGGTCACCTACCTCATAATCAGGCTTTCCGAATTTCATCTCTCCGGCTTTTTTAAGTACTACCGGCTGTCTTGGTGCCTCAGGCTTCTTTTCGAATACAGGCTTTCTTTTGCTTTCACCACTCAGGGCGGCCATTGCATTTTTCTTAAAAATACCTGAAGCCGCTGCCTTTTCAATATCAACCGATTTTGGTATGGACGAATATCTTTCAGGCTCACTTGCCCTGCTGCGGCTATAGTCAAGATACCCCTTCGTGTCATCACCGTCCTCGGACAGTAATTCCTCCGGGATTTCACGGACAAACCTGCTGACAGGATTATAGGATGTTTCCCCCCTTACCATACGGCCCCTGGCCGCAGATATGTACAGGATATCCTTTGCCCTGGTGATCGCAACATAGGCCAGTCTCCGCTCTTCTTCTATATCTTCGTCGTTACCGCTGTTTATGGACATATATCCCGGGAACACACCATCCTCCATACCGCAAAGGAACACGATAGGGAATTCCAATCCCTTTGCCGAATGTATGGTCATCAGCAGCACCCTTGAGCTATCCTCATCCGTACTATCCAGGTCGGATACAAGTGCCGCTTCCTCTAAAAACTGTGACAGATTTCCTTCGGGATGCTCATTTTCAAACTGTTGCAGGGTACTGATCATTTCGTCAATATTGGCCAGCCGGTCTTCAGCATCATCCTCATCGGAATTCTTTATTTCCTCATAATAGCCTGTAACACTTATTATTTTCTTTAATGCTGCAGTCATGCCTTCCTTAACCAGACAATCCCTGAACTCTGCTATCTGGTCCACAAAACCGGACACTTTCACCGCAGCCTTGTTCAGACCGGGGACTTCTTCAGCAAGGGCACAGGCCTCAAAAAATCCCATTCCGTTGCTTTCGGCAAATGCAGAGACTTTTTCAATGGATGTAGCACCTATGCCTCTTTTAGGCACATTGATTATACGCTTTACTGCCAGGTCATCCCTTGCATTGTCTATGGTCTTTAAATATGCCAGCAGATCCTTGATCTCGCGTCTTGAATAGAAGTTCACTCCGCCTACAAGGTAATAGGGAATATTTCTCCTGACAAGCTGTTCTTCAAATTCTCTGGACTGGGCATTAGTCCTGTAAAGGATAGCAAAATCTCCAAAATCCGCCACACCTCTCCGTTTCATCCGCTCTATCTGATCTATGACTTCAGATGCTTCATCACGCCCGCTGGGATAAACATTAAAATGAACCAGTTCTTCATCCTCTCTGTCGGTCCAGAGTTCTTTATTCTTCCTGCCCCTGTTATTCTTTATCACGGCATTTGCGGCATTTAGGATATTCTGGGTACTGCGGTAATTCTGCTCCAGTTTGACCACCTTTGCCCCCGGAAAATGCTCCTCAAAATTGAGGATATTCTTGATATTTGCTCCCCGGAATTTATATATGGACTGATCATCATCTCCCACCACGCAGAGATTTTTGTTTTTGGAAGCAAGCAGTCTCACCAGTTCAAACTGTGCATCATTCGTATCCTGATACTCATCTACCATGATATATTTAAAACGGTTCTGGTATATTTCCAGTACCTCGGGACAACGCTTAAAAAGTGCAACTGTCAGCCTGATCAGGTCGTCAAAATCCAGGGCATTATTGTCCTTTAATGTCCTCTGATAAAGCTCATAGGCCTGGGCTATCTCCCGCTTGTCATACTGACGACCATAATTTTCAGCATACTCATTGGGTCCCAGGCACTCATCCTTCGCATTGGATATTGCCCTGAGCACAGTAGCTTCCTTCAGATATTTCGTATCAATGTTTAATTTCTTAAACACCTCACGCATTACGGACTTGCTGTCATCCGAATCATATATCGTGAAATTATTGTCATAGCCTATGTGGTCAATATGACGCCTGAGTATCCGTACGCAGGTGGCATGAAAAGTCATTACCCATACTGCTTCACAGCCTTCACCAACTATCCTGTCCACTCGCTCCCGCATTTCTCCGGCAGCTTTGTTGGTAAAGGTTATGGCCATGATATTGAAGGGATCGATCCCGCACTCCTTTATCATATGAGCGATGCGGTGAGTAAGAACCCTGGTCTTTCCCGATCCCGCACCGGCTATTATGAGCTGAGGTCCCTCCAGGTGACTGGCCGCCTCATACTGTCTTTCATTTAATCCTTCAAGAATACTCATATACTCCCTCTTTACTGTTGCTCAAACCCATTAAAACACCAATGTTTAAAGTAGGTGGGGAAATCCCCACCTACTCAGAATCAGACTATGATTTTCAGTTCCTGTTACTTAAGCTTGCTTTCCCTATAGATAATATCTTCTCTTGCCGGACCGTTAGATACCATTGTAATCGGATATCCTATCTGCTCCTCAACAAAATCGATGTATTTTCTGCAGTTTTCCGGAAGATCCTCATACTTGCGTATTCCCTGTATATCACACTTCCAGCCGGGAAGCGTCTTTATTACAGGCTTTGCCTTATCCAGAAGATGTGTAACCGGGAATTCGCCGGTCTCCTTGCCATCTATCTCATAAGCAACGCACACAGGGATCTCATCAAGATAGCCCAACACATCCACAACCGTAAACGCCACATCC
>CAMOJK010000147.1 GCA_946616835.1 uncultured Lachnospiraceae bacterium | reverse complement strand
GTTGTTTGCCGGGGTATTTAAAGATGCATTTGAGGACTGGAGTCCCGTATATGCTGTATTAAGACCTAAAAATGTAGATGACATAGGCGCTCACCTTTCATGTATTGTATACCCGTAGAATCGGTGGTTAATTTTCAATATGACGAAGCTTTTGTTATGTTCAAAAGCCCCGGCTACTGTATATATCGGACGCTATCCCGACTTAATTAACCGTTCATCCGATATACACTACCCTGATCCATCATTTTATCTTTCAATAATGCTACTGCGCAGGCTTCATCATGCAAACTCCGCTACGCGGTTTTCATCACGCATGTCCCAGCGAAGTAATGATATGCTCCGTACATTCGTCTATGACATTTATAAAACGGCTGCTGGCATTATAGGCATTCTGATACTTGATCATATTGGAAAGTTCTTCATCCGTAGATACACCTATGCCCCCCTGCCTTGTGGCCTCTATCTGATTTACCGTCAGTTCCTGATTGTCGCGCAGGTTCTTGTATACATTGCCGGAATTGGCCACTTGTGCCATAAAGTTCGAATAGTAATCCTGTATGGAGATCAGGTTGGTCAGGGTAGGATTTATCACATATTTAGCTTCCGTAAATACATCCCGGAATTTAGCTGCCGTCTCGTAGTCCACAGAACCATCTTCCTTTATCAGCCCCAGATGTGTCGGGTACTGCAGTAAGTCTGAATTTACGCAAATATTTGCTGATGAAAACCAGGTGGAAGAATTCTCCACATTCTCAGGAAGGAGATTCCCTGCCGCATCAAACTCATCACAAGCCACGCGCTCAAAAAGCAGTACAGGATTGCCATTTGCATCACGCATATATGTAGAAGCAGGATTTTTAGCCTTCGCATCCTCTGCAGCATCAATAAGCGCCTGATTGATAGCGGTCACCACATTGTGCACAAGCCCATCAAACTCCGCCATAGTATTCATCATCACAGAGTCCTTTACCTTGGCATAATTTTCCTCAGCGGTATAGGTGACACTCCTGGTTCCGGTGCCGTATTTTTCTGTAACGGTCTTGCCGTACAGATCGGTATAATTTCCCCTGTGGTCGCCTCTTGCTAAAACCAGAGCCTTCAGTTTCCCCACATCAGTATTCTTTGATGCCGAAATAGGCACAGAAAAATCAAATACCGGTGCAGTATCCGGATCATATATAGGCACACCTTTCTCATCACGTCCCCTCATGGTAGCGGAATCCGGCCAGTATACCTTATAAAATCCCTCATTTTCCTCATCCTGCATGACACCCAGCTCATTTACGGTATTCATTGTGACAAAATCATGGTTTTCAAGACTCACCAGAATATTACCGAAATAATCTGTGCGGTAGCTTATATTTGCAAGGTTCGCCAGTTCATCCAGCGCCTGGTTTCTGGAATCTTTATAGTCATTCGCATTCTCTACACCACCAGCCTCAATGGCGCGGATCTTCTCATTCAGGCTGTATATTTTCTTGCCAAGCTCATTGATGCGGTCCACTGTGGTACTTACTTCCACATTTAGATTGTCCTGATAACGGCTTAGATCGGCATACACATTTCCTGCCGCCTCGGTAAATGACTGGGCATACTGTATAAGCATCGACTGACATACTTCATTATCAGGATCCTTGGCCAGCTCCTCTATGGCTGTCCATATATTATTAAGGGATTCATAAAATATCGGGCCATCCATCTCGCCCATTACTTCTTCGATTTCCTCTATTGCATCATAAGAAACATTATAGAAACCTTCCCTGCCATGCTCATTCCGATAGGAAGCATCCACAAAACGGTCCCTCACCTGCCTCACTTCCGCAATGTAAACACCTAAGCCGGTCTGTCTGTAGGACACACCTTCAGCATTAAGGGAAAGCCTGTTGTATTCCCTTGTGTTATAGGAAACCTGCTGTCTTACATAGCCTTCCGTATCGGTATTGGTGATATTGTGGGCCACAACATTGAGCGCTTCCTGGCTGGACTGCAGTCCCGATGTACCTACATAAAGATCTCCAAATAATGACATAACTTACCTCACTGTTTTGTGTCGAACCGCTTGGTACCGCTTCCCATGATAGTCCCCGTAGAATAGGCGTTTTTATTATAGTCTGCAGTCTCCGGGGCCTGTTTCATGGACTGTAAAAGATTTATCTCGAATTCCACCATATCAAGGGAGCTCTTGAGCAGTTCCCTGTTACGGTCATTGATCATCCTCATCTCATCCAGGGTGGTCTTTAATCTGTCATGAACCTCCCTGAGCTTGCGCTGTTCCTCCGGTCTGTTCCCCATAAGTTCTATCAGGTCCGTAAGCTTCAGCTCCTCGTCACTCCTGTTAGTGACATCAGCAATATCCTTCATGACGCTCATCCTGTCTCGTTCAAGTTTCTGTATGTGTGCCACTATGGACTGTTCTTTTTCAGTCACTTCGTTGAGCTTTTTTAAATCACCCTTTACTATGACCGGGGTCTTTTCCTTTGATAAGGCTATGAGTTCTATATATGCATCATTCTCCGAATTAAGGATAGTGATGATATTTTCCATCAGACTTGCCACTGCCGGACCTCCTATATTCTATATATAACTGTTCAGAACCTGTCGGTACTTCCGGTTATTTTTAAATAAGCCTTTTCCCTTTATCTAAAGGAAAAGGCTTGTTAAACAACACCAATATATGAATTCCCCGTCACGCTTCTTCGTAGAACCGTGATGCGATCTTATCGGCAAATGCAGCCGAACTTACATTATAAGCTCCCTGACTGTATGCGTCCTTAAGGGCAGATATTTTGTCCTCTCTTACATCTGATGCAGCAGAAACAGCATCCCTTGCAGTCTGCAGCTCCCTTCCCGCTCCGGAGATCATAAGTGAATCTCTGAAATCAGAAGGTGCTTTAGCAGGCGCCGGACCTGAACTCTTTCGGGGTTGATACAGATTCTGAATCTGTGAATACGCTTCTATCCTCATAACATCGCCTCCTTGGCATAATAAGTATTTTTCATATCTCACTGTACTGCCTTACTGTACTATCTGACTATAATATCGTCAAATATTTGGGAAAGTTTACCTTGCAAGGAGAGAATTTTTTATTTTATGACTAATTTAGATTCCGCCAGCCTCTATGGTTGCTTCCACTATCTGATCAAAATCATCCCTGTCCACATCACGCCACAGTGCACTTATCCAGAGCTTTTGGAAATCCGAAAAATATGGACTGTTCTTCAGGTAATGCTTTTTGTCTGCCGCAGGAGTGAGGGTAAGCACCAGCTCCTTTATCAACAGGAAGTATGTGTAGGGCTTCACATCTTCTTTTGCAAAAAGCATCTTGAGAAATCCGATATAACCAACCTTAATAAACTCTGCAGTCAGCTCATTTTCATATTTTGAAAAATATCCGCGGCGTCCCCACTCCTTCCAGAGCAACATCATTACGGTGAGATAATCAGCATAACTCATCATATCGGACACTCTCTTTTCTTCTTCCGGTCTCACATAGAAATGATAGAGCTTTTCATTTATGACTGCTCCGCGGCTTATCTCCATATGAATGAGCTCTTTATAATAAATATCCTCATACATAAGCCTTTCAGGGAAAGAAATCCTGTGCCCCGTCAGGAAATGTCTCTTAACGATACTGGGATAAACCTTGCCGAAACGCTGTTCCCTGAACACTTCCTTGCGGACCATATCATCTGTCACGAAGACATCCCTGCCTTTTCCATCCAGATCCCCTGCTTCAAAATATGTAAGCTCAGCAGATGTATCCTCAGCATAATTGCAGGCCACTATATCATAGGTATTGTCATGGGACTTTTTTATAAGCTTTTCAAAGAAATCAGGCTCAAGCCAGTCATCGGCATCCACAAAGGATATCCACTCGCAGCTTGCATACTGCATACCGATATTACGGGCCGCCCCCTGACGGTTATTCCTCTCATTTATAATAACCTTGATATTTTCCGGATATTTCCTCTCCCATTCCTTAAGTATAGCCGTGGTCCCGTCTGTTGACGCATCATCAACACAGATTATCTCCATCTTGTCACGGTCCGTTCCATCAAATGAATACTTAAGTCCTGTAGACTGCCTGATTATGGATGTCAGGCATCTTTCAATATGTTTCTCCTCATTATAGCAAGGAATTATTACGCTTACGGAATCCTTCATACCCCCGGTCCTTTCTGATATCCCCTGTGTATAGAACTATTTTTTCTGTCTGATACGCTCTGTTTATATCAGCCCTCTCCTTCAAGCTTCTTCTGTGCTGCTGCCGCTGCTTCAGGATTCTGTTCCTTCATTATAGCAAGCATCTCTTTAAGAAGCTTGACATCAGCAGGATCTTCTGCAGGTGCCGCAGCTTCTTCTTCAGCCTTCTTCTTTGCAAGCTTCTTAGCAGCTTCCTCAGCAGCCTTGGTTGCGGTATTGATAGCCTTAAGCAGGATGAAAAGAATCAGAGCTATGATGAGGAAATTAACTACAGCAGATACAAATGAACCGTAATTAAACTGCACATTGTTGATCTCCCATACACCGCCGACTACCTGCATAACGCCATTCTCATCCTTCGTAGCACCGCCGGTAGCAAGAGCGATAAGAGGATTTATGAAACTGTCCGTAAGTGCAGTGACTATGTTACCGAATGCAGCACCGATGATGACACCGATAGCCATATCCATTACATTTCCCTTAAGTGCAAACTCCTTGAATTCTTTTAATAAACCTTTGATCATTTTTAAACCTCCATTTTTTCTACAGGCTTAAAGCCCTTTGTTTTTTTGAAATCCATGTTGCATTTAAAAGAGCCCACAGTATCCGAAGGATCTATGCGCTCAAAATTAATATTGTCAAAAGCAGCCCTGTCAAAAACAGCTGAAACATAAGTCTGTTGCTCGTCATTTCCCGTGGCTGTATTAACTACAATATCCGATGCGTGAACCACTACCTTCTTCACCGGAAGCAGTGCAAAGCTGTCCCGCGCGATCCG
>CAMOJK010000146.1 GCA_946616835.1 uncultured Lachnospiraceae bacterium | reverse complement strand
TCGTCGCAGAGCCGCAACCGCACCCAATACTATACCCGCCACAAGCGCTATAACAGCCGCTATCAGTCCGATAAGCGCAGAAGTCTTCATGCCGTCAAATATAACATCCGTTACGGTCCTGCCTCTCTGTTTAAGGGATGGGCCGAAATCAAATTTTGTCACGATATCCTTAAGGTATGTAACATACTGAACAAATAAGGGCTTATCCAGTCCGTATTTAGCTTCAAGCGCTTTCTGTGCAGCCTCGGATATTGCTTTTTCACCTAAAAACGGTCCTCCCGGCACTGCATGCATAACAAAAAAAGTCACCGTGATAACTACCCACACGGTTACGATTGCCAAAATTATCCGTTTTATAATATAGGTGGCGGTCTTGCTGTTCATTATTTTTAATCCCTGTAAATCACTTTCTTCATCGCATCCATATGCTTTTTTACCTGGGACAGATACTCTTCCTTGGAAAAGCTTCCGGAATGGTAGCCGTTCATCAGTAAAGCATCCATAGTATAATCAAGCATATCGGTAAGCAGATAATAATCCTCATGCTTTCGCAAAGCTCTGTAATCAGCCTTCAGTAAAAGCTCCTGCATCATATCATTATATCGTTCCCTGACATCTGCTATGTCATCCTCGACATCAGGATCCTCTTCCCTTAATACCTCGCATATAAATAACGGCATGTACGGATACTTATCGATCATCCTCATCTTGCAGACCTCGAACTTTATCCTCACATCAAAATAGTCCTCACCGTCCTCTATGCTGCACATTGATAACTCAAGCATGGCATATTTAAGAGCATAAGCCGCAACAAATGAATAAAGCCCTGCCTTGGTATCAAAATAATGAAACCACAGGCCCTTGCTCACTCCGGAGGCCTTTACCATATCATCCGTACTGGAATGCCGATACCCGCACAATGCGAATATCTGCATTGCACCGTTAATCATGGTATCCTGCTTTTCTTTTTTTAAAGTATAGAACTTATCGTTCATTACAGCCCCCGTCCTGAAACAGCCGGCTCCTTATAGAGTTTCGTACAAATTCTGATATATATTAACATAACTTTGGAAACAATTAAAGTATATCAATGTAAAAATCCTTTTATTTTTTTACTTTTTATATTAAAATGTATGAGTGTTATTTATATTTAATATTTAGTCCATATGATCATAAATGAAAGGAGTTTTGACCATGTCAAAAAAAACAAAGAATGTATTATTATTTTTCGTTATCGCAGGCCTTGTTGCAGGTATAGTTGCAGCAGTCATCTATTTCCTTAACAAGAAATCAAAGGACAGTTCACTTGATGACCTTGATGATTTTGATGATCTGGATGACTTTGATGATGTTGTTTCCCGCGATTATGTAAACCTTGACTCCGGTTCGGAAGATAGTGACGAAGATGCTGATGACAGTGATGACGCTACGGCTGATGCTGCTGATGTTGATTCCGCAGAGGGTGCAACACAGGAAGAGTTCTTTAACGACTGATAATTGTAATACTTATCATAAAATAAAATTTCCTGCCCATTATGCGCAGTAAAAAAACGATCTTTCGATCGTTTTTTTATTTCATATATCTCAATCCGGAATAATTATTCTGCATTCTTTATTTTTTCTTTGAGGATCACTATTACTTCCGAGGCATTCTCCTTTTGAAATTTTGTAGCCTGACCCGAGTTGACGATCTCCTGAAGTATCCTGTATGAATCAGCCTCTGCAGTGTCTGACTCAAATCCAAGTATGCCTATAAGATAATCAAGTGTTGAAGTATTCAGTCCCTTATCACTTCCCGGTCCTGCTGCAAAAGGAGGAACTTCTTCTGCCCTTGCTTTAACAAAGCCCTCCCTGGCATTTTTAAGATACTCCCTTTCCTGAGTACGGTATAAAGTCAAGGTCTTAAGCTTATCGCTTTCCGGAATATTCTTTTTCTCCAGATCATCCTGCATATTCCTTAAAAGCCATGCAGTCTTAAGACAGATATATGCCTTTTCGCTGTTTTTACCATGACGGACAACAGCATTAAGCAATGCCATCTTATATCTTGTGAGAGCCTGTTCATAAGTGATTATGCTTCCCGACAGGTTTGGATTGTTAAACTTTGTGGAAATATTCTTCCTTATAAGATCCCTGTATGTCCTGGGAAGAGATCCATAAAATCTTGGAAGCACTGCATAGCCACAGCTTCCGCATAGTATGACATCATACTTTGCCACATCTATATGCTCATATACAGGTCTCAGATCCCTGTCCTGGGCTAAAAGCTTAGCCTTGCCTGCCCTGATCATCCGTTGCTTGAAACGTTTTCCGCACACAGGGCACTCAAAAGTCTTGTCATAGAGGAAATCCTCTTCCTTAATGACAACTTCCGCCTTCTTCACTTCTTCTTTCTTTTCTTCATCTTTCTTGTCCTCAAAGAGAGAAATCCCTTCAAGATTTCCAAGTCCAAGATCCCCTAATCCATCAAGTAAACCCATATCTCCTCTTTTCTTCCGCTCTTAACGGCTCCATAAAGAGATCCTAAATACTAACCGAATCCCCAGTACAATGTATTTCTGCATCTTTTATAAAGCTCTCATGATACAGGCAGCTTAAAGGAGCTCTTAAGTCCTACTATTCTGTTAAATACCGGTGCTCCCTCCTTTGAATCACGGAAATCCACAGTAAAGAAGCCGTTACGCACGAACTGGAAGGATTCAAAAGCTTTTGCATCTTTAAGCGAAGGCTCCAGATAGCAGTTATCCAGCACGGTCAGTGAGTTTTCATTTATATTCATCTTGCCGGTCTCTTCGTCATAAACTTCTTTACCTTCTTCAATAAGGCTCTCGTAAAGCCTTACCTTAGCATTGAAAGCCGTAGACGCATTTACCCAGTGAATGGTGCCCTTGACCTTACGCTCCACTTCACGACCGTCCTGTTTTGTTTCAGGATCATAAGTACAATGAATTGCAGTGATATTGCCCTCCTCATCCTTGTCACAACCGGTACATTTTACAAAATATGCATTCATGAGACGGACTTCATTTCCGAGGAAGAGTCTGTAGTATTTCTTAGGAGGTTCTTCCATAAAATCATTTCTTTCGATATAAAGCTCACGGCCGAAAGGAAGCTCCCTGGTGCCTAACGACTCATTCTCAGGATTATTAACTGCAGTAAGCATCTCAGTCTGTCCCTCCGGATAATTGTCGATTATGAGCTTAACCGGATCGAGTATTGCCATCACCCTGGGTCTGGAAAGCTTTAAGTCTTCCCTTACGCAGTATTCAAGCATCGCCATATCGGAAGAGGAATTTGCCTTGCTCACACCTGAAAGCTCCACAAACCGCCTGATGGACTCAGGGGTATACCCCCTGCGCCTAAGCGCTGCAACGGATACAAGCCTGGGATCATCCCAGCCGTCAACTACGCCATCTTCAACTAACTTCTTTATATAGCGCTTTCCGGTGACTACTCCGGTCAAATACATCTTGGCAAACTCTATCTGCCTGGGGGGATGAGGATACTCAAGCTCCTGGACCACCCAGTTATACAAAGGTCTGTGATCCTCAAACTCAAGGGTACATATTGAATGAGTGATCCCTTCTATCGCATCCTCTATGGGATGAGCAAAATCGTACATGGGATAAATGCACCACTTATCACCTGTATTGTGATGTGTCATATGAGCCACCCTGTATATAACAGGATCCCTCATATTGATATTCGGGCTGGACATATCGATCTTCGCCCTGAGCACCATACTTCCATCCTCATGCTTTCCTTCTTTCATCTCTTCAAAGAGGCGGAGATTATCCTCTACGCTCCTGTCCCTGTTCGGATCGTTTTTGCCGGCTTCTGTGAGCGTTCCCCTGTATTCCTTTATTTCATCAGCAGAAAGCTCTGAAATATACGCTTTTCCTTTTTTTATGAGCTTTACCGCAGCCTCATACATCTGGTCAAAATAGTCGGAAGCAAAGAAAAGCCTGTCCTCCCAGTCAGCCCCCAGCCATTTGATATCTTCCTTTATGGCCTCTACAAATTCCGGCTTTTCCTTGGTGGGATTCGTATCATCAAAACGCATGTTGAACTTGCCGCCGTACTCTTTGGCAAGACCGTAATTTAAGATTATGGACTTGGCATGTCCTATGTGAAGATATCCGTTTGGTTCCGGCGGAAACCTTGTATGCACGGTATCATATACACCTTCTGCCAGATCCTTGTCTATCTCTACTTCGATAAAATTGCGGGATCTTTTCTCTGATTTTTCTGTTTTTTCTTCTTCGCTGTTAATGATCTCTTCTGCCATGATTATTATATCCTTTGATAAAAATTAATTATTGACATGTCTTGCCGTCTAAATATCTTATCATAAAGAAAGCCTGTTTTCCACTATGCAAAGGCTGATGAATAAAAAATAATACAAAAATATGATGTTTTCTGTTATCCTATCCTTTGTGTGCATGACAGCCGGAATCGCTTTATTTTATTCCTGCATATAACATGAATAAAAAATCGGGGTTCACGACTGCCACATATGTTTTAAGCCGCATAAAACACGGCAGAAAGGAAAAAAAATGAAAAAAAGTATGATACCCGCAATCATTATCGCTGTTATCGTCTGCTTTCTGTTGGCTGTAACCTGTCTTTCAGGCATTTATACCATAACAGAATCCCAGCAGGGCGTCGTATGCACTTTCGGACAGCCCACCAGCGTAGCTACCCCCGGTCTGCATTTCCGTATACCCTTTGTACAGGAAGTGATCAAAGTTGACACCACCATCAAAGGCTTCGATGTAGGTTATACCACGCAGGATGTATACAATGAAGACGGTGAATCTACACCGGAATACACATCCAATTCCGATTCCATGATGATCACCTCAGATTACAATTTCATAACCGTTGATTTCTATGTTGAATACCGTTTTACGGATCCAACCAAGGCAGTCTTCGCTTCCCAGGATCCGGAACTGATACTTGCGGTTTTGGGTCGCCACGGGTTGATATCCGTCCTCTCTGCCGGCAGAACCCTGGTACCATTGGATCTTCGCGTGGTCGATGGGTTTTCCAATAAAACTTGGTGCATTGA
>CAMOJK010000145.1 GCA_946616835.1 uncultured Lachnospiraceae bacterium | reverse complement strand
GATCCAGTATTTCAAATTTAGTGGTCAGTATCCGTCTCTTCTCCAAATATTCTGAAATAAGCTTCTTATACAATGATGAAAGCTTTGGATACTGTGCTCCTGTTCCCGGCATTATAGCCAGATATACCGTATTCATTGCCGGCTCCGGCCAGGCCTTTACCTTTCCTATACATAGTCCCGGGGTATCCCTGACTATACGCTCATAATCAGCCCCTGTTACTGCAGTATTCGGATTATCCATATCCATGATCAGACGCTTCCTGACATCCTCAAAGGACTCCCTGAAAGCACCGCCTGTACCGGCAGAACAATTTCTGAATCTATAACCGGGAAGTGCCGGAGAAGTAAATACACAGCCTGAACGGATATTGCCCGCAGATCCCCTAGTCACGGAAACACAGCCCATGAAAAGCTCTGCCCCTATAAAATCTCCGGCATCCTCTATAACTATCCGGCCCGTTTTTTCAAGCAGATGATAGTAAAGTCCATTTTCAACAGCTTTATCCGGCCTTACGAAATCATACAGGTACTCACCATTTTCATCTTCTCTTCTGGCGATCAGCGTGAAGCTGTCCTTTACCACATTTTTCATAGGAAGCCTTATGGTCTCGTTATCATAGCCGTAAACCATTCCCACACGGTAATGCTTCATTACATCTTCCGAATAACTGATTATCCTGACAGGTTCTTTGTAATCTCCCGGTACATAACCAAACTTATCTTTATTAAAAGATACCTTGTAGTTTACTCCATCATCACTGTCAACATCACAGTATCTTCCTTTTTCCTCGCTTCCATTCGCTATCTGATAACGCCTGTAGGAAGATCCCTTTTCCTCTTTGCCGAATATCAGGAAATATGGTTCTTTGGAAAGAAGCGATTTAAACCTGAATTCCTTTTTGGACTGTATGATGAGTGATGCGCGGGTATCCCTCTGCCATGCTTCAAAGAGGAATCCATCGATCTGATAAAACTCCGGTGTCACATCATAGTCAGCTCTTTTTACAGTGACCCTGAGACAGAAACCGCTTTCTTCAACTTTATCAAAAAGTGCAGGATTTCCCTCCGGAATACGTATCTTCACCTCTCCGCTTCCCATAAAGCCTGCTGTATAGTCATGAACCTTTATGGGCTTAAAGCCTTCCGTAGTATATATTTCCCACTCAAGTGATGCAAATACATCATTAGCCCTGTCAGTGAAAGGTGTACGACCTTCCACATCACGCATGGTGAAATAGAATATACATTCATTCCCTGCTGCCGGCATTCCGTCGCATATAAAATAAAGAGCAGCACCTTCTTTTACATCTGTCCCCAAGGCATGTATGGGCACAACAGCATCCACCTGGGTAAGTGTAGGCAGAAGTTTAAAGTCTTCCTCATTATCAGAAAAATAGACGGCAGTCAGGTGGCTGGAACCTATATCAAGCTCCTTGCGTGTTTCAAAACACATATCGCCTATCATAAATTTTTGAGAATCATCAATATGCACGGAGCGCTCCACACCGTCTGTTGTCAGCAATATACGGGCGCACTTTCCCTTCCTGGGCATAAATCCGAAAAGCTTCATAAGCGCCAGACGCTGCTTATCCGTAACAGCAGGAATCGTGGCTCCCTGTATAGCTACTTCATTTAAGAGCTCCTCCAGTATGGTTATACCAGGATCCGAAGGATTGTAATTTGTCCATTCCTTTGAATACATTGGCAGCCTTATCAAGGCATCCACATATCTCTCGGTTAATTCTCTGTTTTTTTCATTTCTGATCTCAAGCAAGGTTATCGCCCTCCCCGCCTTCAAAGTTTACATATATATGATGCTTAGCATTCCTTACACACATATCCGGTCTAATGACTAAACTGTCAAGATCGGTTTCGTGGTCTCCGTTTTCATCAGTATATACAGCCGATACCGTCATCTTTTTAAGCGATGCCATTCCTCTTACGGAATTTACCTTCATCATTATCTGCGAGCGCTTCGGTATAACGCCAATCCTCCAGCCGTCACCCTTTCCGCCGTTTACCGGATCGATATACGCCTCCAGTTCCTCAGCTATATGCTCCTGCAGTTCAAAGCAGTCCTCCAGGTCATCCACATCAAGCCAGGCGCTGACGCTAAGGCTTACAAATATAGGCTCGGAAATACGTATATTAGATGCCGCAACCGTAAGTTCACATTTCTCCAAAAGGAAATTCTTAAGCTTTGCAGACAGCATATGGAAAGAGAATGCACCGTCGTTGTAATCCTTCATAAGGAGAAGTATCACTACATCACCGCCCTCGGAAAGGACCTCTGCCTTGTCTATTCCCTCCGAATACCCCTTGACCAGTCTCAGATAATCTACTTTGCTTATAAGTCTCCGTCTTGAGCTTATAATATCTGCACCTCTTGCAAGAGCCTGGGGTACGGTTTCCATAGCAGAGCCGCCATATGACTTTACAGGGTTGTCCACGTAATCCAGGAACATGGCATTTCCGCTCTTTCCCGTAATGGAATGCTCCGGAAGATTACCCCGATCTCCGTCGCTTCTGTAAGTCTTTACCTTGAATGCAACATCATTAATGACAGTAGGAATATCCTGATTCATTCCATCACCAAATACCACTTCGTTATTCAGTCTGTCAAGGCAGTATATCCTTCTTCGTTTATCAAAGAGGAAATTCTCAGCTTCTTCCCATTTCACATAGAATGCAGAGAGATTTCCGAGTACATCATACTCAGCTCTTGCAATTTCCGGAGTATGCTCCAGTATATGTTCCCTTTCTTCAGCCGTAATAGCACCGATCTCATTTACCCAGAGGTCTATTTTCAAAAGCTTATCCGTTCCCAGGGCAAATCTCATTCCGGGAAGTGACTCATCCATATAGAAATCTTCCTCTATACCGGTATTTATATTGGTGACGGTCATTCCATTCATAAATATGCCGTTTACCACGGGAAGAAAACTCTTCCTGCTTTCAAGTACTCTGTGTTTTTGCGTAGCAACTATCCTTATCCAGTACCTCTCCCTGTCCTCAATACTGCTCTTTATAAAATCCGAGGGAGGATCAAACATTATGATGCCTGATTTTGAAAAGCCTTCTGTCAGATCAAGCACCCTTATATGGCTAAAGCCCCTTGACGACCTGTATTCAAAACGAAGCCCCAGAGTCTCATGGTATACACTATCCTTAATCATAAACAGAATACTTGCAGGGCCTGCCCCAATAGGCTTATCAAATCCCAGGTAAAGGGCATCCTCCATATACTGCGAGGGTGAAAAAAGCGCTACACCTTCGCCGGTATTTTCCAGCTCATCTATAGGCTTTTTCTTTGTTCCGGATATTACAGAGACCTCACTGCAGGGCATAAATCTTCCTTCGTAACTGTAGGAGATCATCATATTCTTTATGCGGGGATAATGGTGTGTAGCGGGACGCATATAGCAGTTATCGGCTCTCACGCACCTCATACGGATCATGCGGCCTTCCGTACTGCCGGCCTGCACAGGCTGCCACTCATCCGGGCATATAAAGGAAAGACTGATATGTCCTGCCTCTCCACCGGCCAGATCATAGGCGTAGAATCTGTCACACTCAAGCTTTCTCCACCCCATTCCGTTAAAATACTCCAGCACGATTTCATTCACATAGACATCGGCAAATTCAAGCCTATTAACTATTTTAGGCTTCCTCTTTATTATCTTAAGCTCACTGTCGATCTGTACCTGTGACACATCAATACGGTTTTCTTCATAACTTATATCAGCAGAAAGAGTAACACGGGAACCTGCTTTAGCAAAATATATATCTGAAGCTATGTAGCACTCCTTAGAGGGAATGATCTCTTTATCAAAAGGCAGGAAATCATCCCTGTCCAACTCAAAATCGCTGTCGCATACTGCATCCGGAGACTTGGTGCCACCCTCAGAAGAAAAGCCTATGGATTTTGCAAACATTATTTCCTTTATAGGATTTTCTGCCTCAACGGCAATGACCGAGTAATCCTCGCCATTAACGCTGTACTTGTCATATTCCCCCTTAAAGCCGATATTGACCACTTCAGGATCATATGTAGCCTCTATGCTGGCAGCCGGAACAAAAGAACCGCCCTCATACCTTGATACGGAAAATACCCCATCGGTTATTCCCTTTACTATCTTGCTTCCACCCTCGAATTTAAGGCTCACTACACCTTCTGTCTGGTCAAAAGCATTTTTATGCATTACAACAAAAGCATTCCTGCTTACGCTGTCTTTTCCGTCAAACATTCTGAAAGGCTTAAACTCCTTATCATCCTCCACGGATGACTGATCCACACTGCCTGACTCTGCAAAAGCATCTTCATTGTCTTCTCCGAAATCAGATGTCTCAAGCTTTAACAGCTCCTGCTTTTTAAAACTTCCAAGAACGGGATAAACATTTCCGTCCAGCTTATCTGTCAGAAATATATCCTTTACTGCAGAAGATGTAACACATAAGCTTCTGTCCGTTTCAAAAAGTACAGTCTCGGAATCCTCTCCCTCAGTCACTGCAGCAGAAAGAACCGTTCCCCTTGCCACAGGCACGCCATCACCATCTGCTGCCGATGATGTCATGGTTACAACGCTGACAGCAGGCTTTACACTCTTTAAGGTAAGATCCAGAAGGTTTATAAACTCCCCATGGAAACGGTCCATAGTTCCGTTTAGGAGCTTTATGTTTTCACACATATTGTCTGCATACACATGAGCGATAACCGAGCCCACATCCGGATTATCTGTGGATTTGTCCAGAACCCATTCCGGGGTATATCCTACCCGCAGGGTATCGATCCGCTCCAGGATATCATTTTTTGTTCTTCCATCTATTCTGGGATTATTCATTGTCATCCTCCGGCTCATATTCAATACCAAAGTCATCCGTCTCTTCAGGTGCCTCACTCTTATCCGTGTTCAGGTAAAACGGGAATACGAGATTGTCCTTGGTATTTGTTTCCGTAACGACATAACTGATACTGATTATAAGACGCCCCTCAAGCTCCTGATACTCTGTTGAGATTTCTACATCAGATATGCGGGGGTCCTGGCTTACTATTTGCCTTCTTAAGTCATCCTCCATAATATTTATGTTTGTCACATTGACATCCATAAATACAT
>CAMOJK010000144.1 GCA_946616835.1 uncultured Lachnospiraceae bacterium | reverse complement strand
CTTATGGAGGTATCACCGCGGTAACCGTTTATCTGTGCCCAGCCGGTCATCCCCGGACGTACTTGATGCTTTATCATATACCTTGGGATTTCTTCCTTGAACTTCTCTACAAACTGCGGTCTCTCGGGGCGCGGCCCAACTAACGACATATTTCCCACAAGCACATTGAAAAGCTGGGGCAGTTCATCAAGACTTGTACGCCTCATCAGCTTACCGATACCCGTAACTCTTGGATCGCCTTTTTTTGTCCAGCCCTTAAGTTCCTCCTCTGTCTTCTGTTGACGCATGGACCTGAATTTATACATCTGGAACGGCCTGTTATGCAGTCCCACTCTTTCCTGCCTGTACAACGCCGGTCCGCCATCCGTAAGTTTTATAATGATGGCAAGTAATATCATGATCGGAGAGAAAAGTATGATAAGTAAAAATGATCCCACTATATCGGCTATTCTCTTGATCACCGCATTACCGAAATTTGACAGCGGCACATGCCGTATATTTACTACCGTAAGACCATCCAGATCTTCTACATAGGGACTTGAAGGTATTACGCTGTTATAATCCGGAATGAACTTCGTATGCACACCGGATTTTTCACAGATATTTACTATCTTCTCCAGTCTGTCATAGTCCAGAAGAGAAAGGGTTACGCCTATCTCGTCCAGTTTGTTTTCAGGGAGAACCACTTCCAGATTTGCCAGACGCCCCAGGACTTTTACCCCCTTATACATTGTGCCGGCCGGGATCCTGTCATCAAGAATACCGCAGACAACATATCCCCACTGGGGATTTTCCTTTATCCTGTCTATATATTTTTCTGCCGCACGGGAATAACCTACAAGCAGCACATACTTGGTATTATACCCGTTCTGACGGATACTGCGGAGCACACTCCGGACCATTCCCCGCTCAAGCATCAGGAAGAGATTTACAAATCCGAAGAAATAAAGGATCATCTCACGGGAAATATTGATAATCTTAAAAAGGTATATCAGTGAAAACAGGAATACAATACCCACGATATTCGACCTGAAAATGTTATACATTTCCTTTAGTACCGTCGAATAACGCTTGGAATAATACATTCCGGAAAAATAATATATTATGAGAAAACCGGGAATTATATAAAACAGGAACGAAAAATAGGTCCCCCGGTCAAGTACCGCTACGCCGACCGGATCGTCATTGAACCACTTAAACTTACAATACCAGGCCAGTATATATGCGGCTGCTACCAGCAGACCATCGAAGATCACATGCAGTTGATTGAATGTCTTCTGATTATCTCCGATCATATTATTATTTTCTTATCCCCAATCCGCCCCGATGCGGATCCCCGCAAAGAGCCGAATACTTTTGGCGCATTAAAAACCAACATATATTTTACATTATAATGTTCCAAATTAAAACCTTCTTTAAATATTGAGGCTTTTTCTGTATTCACCTTTAAAAGCGTCTTAAAATATTAAGCAAAAGCTCTCCTTCAAGTGCCCATATCCTGCTGACAGGTATCTTTTTAAAATCAACCCGGGCATCTTTCCCTGCTTTCCTGCACATCCTGAAGCCCTCAATAAGCCCTCCCAGGTAGGTTATCCCCAGTCCCTTTACCATAAAGAATAGAGTTTTTATCCCAAATCCTGCCAGAAAAAAAGGGAAGTTTAACAGGATCTGCCAGTCCGGCATATTCTTATATATCAGGTATATATTATTTCTGGATGAAAGTGTGACCTTAAATTTATTATGTCTCGAGCCGGAAGTTCCGGATCCGGCATGGAGCACAACTGCCCCCGGAAGATAGACATTTTTCCAGCCATACAGCCTGGCCCTGTATCCCAGATCGATATCCTCAAGATACGCAAAATGCCTGTTATCAAAACCGCCAAGCGCAAGCAGGGCTTCTTTTCTGTAAACAGCCGCTCCGCCACATGCTGCAAATATGTAGGAGGCTTTATCATACATTGAAGCCGGTTTATCCTTTGCCGGAGAGAAAGCCCACCCCAGTGCGCTATAATAATCTCCTGCATCATCCATGATATCCGGAGCACTCATTGACAGCATCTTTGCCGATATTGAAAAAATATCATTATGGCTGCTTATAGCTTTATACATACGGCCTACAAAATTCCTGTCTGCCTTTGTATCATTATTCAGAAGAAGCACATATTCCGAAGATGCCGCTTCTATTCCATCATTTACGGATTTTGCAAAACCGCAGTTTGTATCATGGTAAAGATAATGTGTACGCGGGTATGAACCATTATCCGGATACTTCTTTTCCAGCACCTGCATAGCTCCGTCTTCAGAACAGTCATCCACAAGGATTATCTCAAAAGAATGGAATGTCTGGTCCATCAGGGAATCAACGCAGTCCTCCAGAAACTTTATGCCATTGTAATTAGGAATTATAACGCTGATCTTTACCTGCATTTAGTTTCTCCATTTCCCCATTCGCTTTACCACAAAAAGACGGCACTTCATCGTTCCGCATTTCCGGATCGTATAACAATATAACTCCCTGCCGCCTTAAACTATTGCATAATTCCAGGCTGAGTTTCACGGCTTTTTCATCTTCAAGATTTAATTCATTGCGTTTTTCGTACTCTATCCCCGTTGCCTTCTTAAACATATCACGGTACTCTTTTCTGACCTGAATGTTTCTAATATCCAGAGCATCTGCGCGCCTTTGCAAAGTCGCACTATTTAACACGCCTGCGAATTGAGAATGCAGTCCGCCAAAAACCACCGTACCATCTTTACGCATAAGCCCTCCGGCCACTTTGTTATTCCTGATCACAGGTCCACCCACCGCAGCCACATCCCTACGGATATTGAAAATATCTTTCCCGTAGTCCACATGATAGAACCCCACATGCTTCGTATGACTGACCGTAAGACCTGTGGCATCCTCCACTGCCCTCCGGCCAGCCTCATATGCGTACATTTTTGATTCCGGATTATCCGCAGTGGAAGCCTCATGACAGCGCCAATGGTAAAGTACCTGAGGAATATGTCTGATAAGTGCATTCTGCCCCTTTATATTTTCAGCAAAAGCATCATCTTCCTTTGCCTTTTTCACTGTCCTGAGCACCAGATCAAAATCCTGAGCACCATCGTATTCAGACCTGAACCCCAGTTCTTTTATAATATCCGCACGGAATACGGAAAAATGACAAATATAATTATTTGTATGAAGCAATTCTTCATCCAGATCACATTTTATATTAGGCTCGTAAAACTTTTCCATGCCGGCATCTGTCTTGTCCTCATCACTATAGACCAGATAAGGCCGTTCCGGCGTACACTTTTCAATTTCATTTAACACATGATACAAAGCATCCGGTGTCAGTACATCATCATGGTCAAGCAGCCCGATATAATCGCCACTGGCCATTTCTATGCCTGCATTTGTATTTTCGGAAATGCCTCCGTTATTTTCCAATCTGGAATAAATAATATTTTCGTACTGCTCACTGAAATCCTTTACTACCTTTTCAACCGCATTACTCTCGGATGCATCAGCAATTACCAGCTCCACATTCTGATAGGTCTGCTCCATTACCGACAGTATGGCATCCTGCATATAGACATCCAGGGTTTCATAAGCAGGTACTACTATCGAAAATTTTATATCAGTTTTAAACTTATGTTTTCTCTGTCTCTCAAGCTCTTCTTCTGCCGGCGTTTCATAGCTGTATTTATATTTTCTTTTTTGCTCAAGACGTTCCCACACGGCGTAAAAAGTAGACTTTACTCCGTTTCTTCTAAAGTATGAAATTGTACGTCTGATATTTCCCATATCCTTTAACAGTAACGGAGCCGGATCATGGATCCGGCTCCCAAAATTCCCTCATCGCTACAGGTCTGCAACTATCCTGTTTCCGAGCGGTGCCGTGGCACCGGTATTCAGTTATATAAATCTCAGATCTTTGACTTAACAGCTTCAGTCAGCGCATCCAGCTTAGTCTGTGCATCCTCAAGGGAATCTCCCTTGATTCCCATATAGAATTTGATCTTAGGCTCTGTTCCCGAAGGTCTTGCACAGCACCAGGAATCATTTTCAAGTTCAAAATAAAGCACATTTGATACAGGAAGCCCTGTCTTTCCCTCTTCTCCGGTCTCGAAATCAATGGTCTTTTCCTTCTTATAGTCATAAAATTTCTTAACCTTAAGATCACCGAATTCCTTAGGCGGATCATTGCGGAGCTTCTCCATCATATTTGCTATCTCTTCAAGTCCTTCCTTGCCCTTCTTGGTAATTGCATACTGGGACTCTTTGTAATAACCGTATTTCTCATATATTTCGATCATCATATCCCAAAGCGTGATACCAAGCTTCTTGCAATAGGAAGCAACCTCAGCCAGCATCATAACCGCAACTACGGCATCCTTATCCCTTGCATGTGTTCCTGCAAGACAGCCGTAAGACTCCTCAAGACCGAATACGTAATTATTGCAGCCTGTTTCTTCGAATATCTTGATCTGCTCACCGATAAACTTAAATCCCGTAAGCACATCTATCTCCTTCACGCCGTAAGCCTTTGTGATGGGATGTGCAAGATTTGTAGTAACGATAGTTGTTACCAGAGCAGGATTCTCAGGCATGGTACCTGTAGCAGTACGCTCCCTGAGTATATATTCAGCTATAAGCATGCCTGACATATTTCCGGTAAAAGGAACATACTCCCCGGTCTTCGTATCCTTAGCATAAATACCCAGTCTGTCTGCATCAGGATCTGTAGCCATTACGATATCAGCATCCTTTTCCTTTGCAAGCTTAAGTGCAGACTCAAAAGCCTTAGGATCCTCAGGATTAGGATAATCCAGATTTGCAAAATCAGGATCCGGCTTCTCCTGTTCCGGAACGATATATACATTCTTGAATCCCAGCTCGTCAAGTATCCGTCTGACGGGCACATTACCCGTTCCGCAGAAAGGCGTATAAACGATCTTTATATCATCAGCAACAGACTTGATCACATCAGGGTGGATTATCTGCTTCTTAAGCTCAGCCATGTAGCTGTCGTCGATTTCTTTGCCGATGACATTGTAAAGTCCGGCTTCCTCAGCAGCCTTCCTGTCCATAGTCTTCACATCATTATAGTCAGTGATAGCATTTACTTCACCGATAATGCCTGTATCATGAGGCGGTGTAACCTGTGCACCATCCTCCC
>CAMOJK010000143.1 GCA_946616835.1 uncultured Lachnospiraceae bacterium | reverse complement strand
GAAGGCAAAAGCAGCTAATATGCCTAACGAAACTATTGAAAGAGGTATAAAGAAAGCAGCCGGTGCAGGAAGTGATGTAAACTATGAGCATGTAACCTACGAGGGATATGGTCCCGGAGGAACTGCCATCATAGTAGAGGCGCTTACTGATAACAAGAACCGTACTGCAGCAAATGTACGATCTGCATTTACAAAAGGAACCGGAAGCATAGGCACGCAGGGCTGCGTATCCTTTATGTTTGATCAGAAGGGTCAGATAATAATAGACAAAGAGGAGTGCGAGCTGGATGCGGATACTCTTATGGAAAAGGCTCTGGATGCAGGTGCTGATGATTTCAGTGAAGAGGAGGATTCTTATGAGATCCTTACATCACCGGATGCTTTTGATGCTGTAAGAAAAGCATTTGAAGACGAAAAGATACCTATGGCCAGTGCTGAAGTAACCATGATCCCGCAGAATTATGTGGAAGTAACGGATCCTGACGCTGTCAAGAATCTGACAAGAATCCTCGATCTTCTTGACGAAGATGATGATGTTCAAAATGTTTACACAAACTGGGATGAGTAATAACAAAACTGAAGGAAAAAAAGGCAATTGTCTTTCCATAGTGGTACCCTGCTATAACGAAGAAGAGATGCTTCCGACTACGGTTGATGTGCTCACAGAGCTTATCGAAAGTATGATAACAGCAGGGAAGATATCCGAACGCTCTTTTGTACTCTTTGTAAATGACGGTTCAAAAGACAGGACTCTTCCGATGCTCAGGGATTATGCTGAAAAACGCAGACATGTTTGTTTTGTCACGCTGTCGGCAAACAGAGGTCACCAGAGTGCACTTATTGCGGGACTTATGGAAGCTAAAAAATATGCCGACATGATGATCTCTATTGATGCAGATCTTCAGGATGATATTAATGTCATACCTGATATGGTAGATAAATACCTTGCCGGTGCGGATATCGTTTATGGAGTGCGTTCCGGCAGGAAAACCGATTCCTTCTTTAAGCGGACCACAGCCCAGCTGTTTTATAAACTTTTGGCTGCAATGGGTGTAAAGACGGTATACAATCACGCTGATTTCAGGCTTATGAGTAAGCGGTCAGTAGAAGCTTTGTCTGAATATCGGGAGAAGAATCTTTATATCAGAGGCCTCATCCCCCAGTTAGGTTTTAATACCGATGAAGTCAGCTATGAGAGAAAAGCAAGGACTGCGGGGGAGTCAAAGTATCCTTTCCGCAAGATGCTGGCTCTTGCATTAAACGGCATTACATCTTTTAGCACAAAGCCCCTGCAGATGATAACCAGCATAGGAATAGTGGTTTTGATCACCTGCTTTGCGGCGGCTGTTTATGCATTTATTTCTTATTTTATGAACGATGTGGAAAAAGGCTGGACTTCACTTATCCTTTCCGTATGGTTCCTTGGCGGCGTGCAGCTTTTATCTCTGGGAGTTATAGGGGAGTATATAGGCAAGATATATGCGGAAGTTAAGAACAGACCGCTTTACTTTATAGAGGACGGCAATATGTCATCAGCAAGTGACGATTGTAGTGACTGACCGGAGGTTTTATGCTTTTTGCTAAGAAAAAAAATCTCAAATTTGAAGAAATGGAGCATATAGAAAGCCCTGATTTAAGTGAGTTAGAGGCTACTCTTGATTTCTTAAAAAAAACACCGGAAAAAAGGGAAGCGGATGATAAGGGTGATGTATTACATCCACTGCCTGCTATAGAACCTCCAAAGCTGGATGCTGATAAGAATCTGGCTGCTGGTGGGGCTGTTAAGGCTGAGGATTCTACATCTGCCACTCAGGATATTTCATTTGATGATGACTCTTCAGAGAACAAAGATTTAGTAAACAAAGAATCAGATAACGAAGTCAAAGAGGATCCTTCCACAATTGATATCTCGGAAGAGATCATAAAAAAAGCTGAAACATTAAGGGAAAAACAGCTTCTTAATGATTCTGTTAATTCTGAGGCAGAACTTGCACTCAAAAAGGATGAGTCAAATATCACAAAGACTGATGAAGAAGCTTCAGATGTACCTAAAAAAGAGGTGTCAGATGCGGTAAAAGCGGCCATGGCACTTCAGGCTGAGCATGATTCAAAGATAAAAACAATGACTATTGATCCTCGCAAAAGCCGTTTTATGAAGCGTGGGAATACTCCGGTAAAAAAAGCTGAAGAACCTGCATCAGAAAAAAATGAAGACCGGTCTTTAACCTCAAAAGAGGAAGCTGTAGGTGAAGCTGAACTCACAGCTGAAATCAAAACAAAAGAAGAAGTAAAAGAGAAAGAAAAAGAAAAAACTGAAACTGTCGAACTGACAGAAAAGGCAGAGGATGCCGCTTTAGAAGAAATATCAGAAGATTCGGGAAAATCTGAGTCTGAAAACAACAGTCTTAATGATGATACCAAAACAAGTCCTGTCAAAGAAACTGTAAAGACAGAAGATTTGGGTGAAAAGAAAGCTGCAAGCACCGCTATTACCAGCAATTTAAGACTGCCCAATGATGTTATAGTTTCCAATATCGAGAGTAGTGCTCGTTCCATGGGAAAGTATGCCGGCGCTGCCAAAATCGCCAATCCGCTTCCTCACCCCAAAAAACATATTACGAGGAATATGGATTTTGATTATCCCGTTTCTGCCGCACAGATGCATTTTGATATAGAAGATCTGAATGGCATGGATTTTTTTGATATTGATGACTGAATCTATTGAATAGGTTTTTATAATGGCTACAAAGA
The DNA here is from genome assembly GCA_946616835.1 of uncultured Lachnospiraceae bacterium. GTDB lineage: Bacteria > Bacillota > Clostridia > Lachnospirales > Lachnospiraceae > NK4A136. The sequence continues at coordinate 2,447 of CAMOJK010000143.1, read as the reverse complement.
GAAGAACTGCATCTTCTTCCTCATCAGGAAGAAAAAAAACAACTACTAAGAAAAGACCGACTACAAGACGGAGTACCGCAAGAAAGGGAACTGCCGCAGCCTCATCAAGAAGGAAAAAAAGCAGCGGTTCCCTTAGCGGAGATGATAAATTCCTTATTTTCATGCTGGTATCATTTTGCGTGCTGCTGGTGATTTTTTTGTGCATGATAGGGCTTATCAGCGGTGCTTTTGGTCCGGCACTTAAGGTATTTTTCTCAGGGCTTTTCGGAATAATGGCATATATATTGCCTGTGATCTTTATGGGCTACATTATTTATCGTGCCCTTTTCATAGAAAACAGGATCCCGCTTGTTAAAAAAATCGGTGCCATCGCCTTCATGATCTTTTTTGGAATGATGGCTTCTTTTGTAAGCAAAACGCCTTTTGATACCATGGCAGGTATGACAGAAGGGAAAATTAGTCTGTTATACCAGGCCGGAAAAGGCGGAGGTGTTTTATTTGGTCTTCCTGCCTACGGCTTTTATAAAATTTTCGGTACAGCAGGCTCCGTGATACTTCTTATATTGCTTATGATCATTAGCCTTGCTTTGTTTTTAGGACCTGATTTCTTTACTTATCTTGGTTATATAAAGGATTTTCTCTTCGGCAGTGAATCCATGCCTGAGGATGATTATTCAGAGGATGAGAGAAGAGAAGCTCTTGAGAGACGCAGAAGACGGTTGGAAGAGAGGAAACTCAGAAACGAAGAAAAGAGGGCACTTAAGGAAGAAAAAGCCCTTGAACGCGAAGAAGCAAGGGAACGCTGGGAGGAAAAAAGGCGTCAGAACAAAAAGGATGAAAGTTTTGACAATGTTGATGATATTGATGACGAAATCCTTCAGGCTGAAGAAAATATAAGAGCTCAGGCTGAGGCAGCAAAACGCAAAGAAGAAGCTGACAGGCGAAGGGAAGAAGCTGAGAATAAACGCAGGGAACAGCAGCTTAAGAAAGAACAGGCTGAAGATGCGGCTATTCTTGCAGGCAGCATGCGCAAAAACAAAGAAAAAGATAAAAAGAAGCCTGTGTCTTTGGGCTCTCCCGGAAAACTGGATGATATTCATGAGATAACAATTATTGCTGATCCTACAGGATTTAAAAGCGATTCTGCAGATCTTCTGCCCATTGGTATGAATGGCTCAGGTGAACTGGGGGATATTACGGAAATCTCAGCTGCAGATATTCATGCAGCTCCCATAGTAAATGATATTCCTTCTCCTGCGGATGAAGATAATATTGATGTGCTTAAGCCTTCCGTACCATACGCATCAGAAACAGAAGCGCCGCTTATCATTAAGGTAAATGATGATCTTATACATAAAGAAGAAGCATCTGATTCTATTTCAATTTCAGATATTATAGCGGATGAAGATGTAAAAATAGTATCTTCACAAATTTCTGAACCCGGTAAGTCATCTGATAATATTTCTAATGGTAACATTTCTAATGTTAACATTAGTGCTGACACTGTTACTCAGGACAATAGTTCAGATACACCGGTGACAGATGAAATTAAAACTGCAGAAGATACAGAGGAGCCGGAAGATAAATTATCTGAAGAATCTGCATCTGAAGCACATGATCAAACAGAGAGTGTCTCTGAAGAAAACATTTCCGCAGAAGAGCCTCAGGCAGCGGATGAAATTTCAGCCGGAGCAGTTAACGAAGAATATGCATCAGGTGATACGGCTAATATGGAAGTAGCAGAGTCTGGCATATCTGAGACCGAAAAAGAGGCTGACTCCCGTCCACAGCAGGATATGAGAGCCTTCCTGCCGCCGGATCTTTCCGGTATGCCTACGCCTGTTACAGAAAGGACATACAAACAAGAGGAAAAGGAAACGGAAAAGACTGAAAGTGATGAAATTACAGCTGCAGGTACTAAGGAGAATACTGATTTAAAGAAGGAAGAACCGGCAAAGCCTGTAAAGAAAAGAAGTGTGTACAAGCATCCGGATGTATCACTCTTAAAACTTAATGATATGAATAAAGGCGGTGATACGGATGAAAGCCTTAAAGAGACTGCCGTGCTTTTGCAGGAAACATTAAAAACCTTTGGCGTAGGAGCAAAAGTTATTAATATCAGTCAGGGACCTTCTGTTACCAGATTTGAACTGGAGCTTGCTGCCGGTACCAAGGTTAATAAGATATTAAATCTTACGGATGATATTAAACTTAATCTTGCCGCACAGGATGTGAGAATAGAGGCACCTATTCCCGGTAAAGCTGCTGTAGGTATAGAAATCCCGAACAAAGAAAAGATTCCTGTGCTGATAAGGGACTTACTGGACAGTAAGGAATATAAGAATTCGACTGCAAATCTTACCTATGCTGTAGGAAAGGATATTACAGGTAAGATAATCGTATCGGATATTGCCAAAATGCCACATCTTTTGGTTGCCGGATCTACA
>CAMOJK010000142.1 GCA_946616835.1 uncultured Lachnospiraceae bacterium | reverse complement strand
GAGCGTTCGCCTCCTAAGCGAAAGGCCGGCGGTTCGAATCCGCCCAGGAACATTTTTAATTTTTTTTTGCAATATTTTCCCCTGTAAGATAATTAGTAGTATGTGGGAAAAATAAAAGCATTGTCATGCTGGCATGACGGGAGGAAAAACATGAAAAAGAGAAGTTTATTTATTGCAGCCCTTCTTTCTACGGCTGTATTGATGAGTGGATGTGAGAACAATACCGGAAGTGAGCCTGAGCAGGCTGTTGTAGAGCTTGATCTTTCAGGCGGCTCTGAAGATTCCGGTGAAACTGTTGAACCTACTGAAGAAACACCTTCCGGAGAGGAGGAAGAGGAGATTCCTGAGGGAATGTACCGCAGTGAGATCACTAATGAGATCATAAGCGAGGATCTCAAGGATCAGAGACCTATAGCAGTAATGGTAGATAACGAAACATATGCATATCCCCATATGGGACTTAACCAGGCTGATGTTGTCTACGAGCTTATGAACAGTACCGCTAACGGACGTATCACAAGACTTATGTGTATCGTTAAGGACTGGGGCAATATCGAGCAGTTCGGTTCCGTCCGCAGCGCAAGACCTTCCAATTTCATTCTTGCTGGTGAGTGGAATGCAATTCTTATCCACGACGGTGGTCCTTTCTACATACAGCAGTATGTTTCCAAGGATTATACAAATAACTTAAGTGGCGGTTTCGCAAGATTTTCAAACGGAAAAGCTACTGAGTTCACAGAGTATGTTACATCCAATGATTATACAAATCCTTCAACAGGCAAGTCATATGACGGTCTGATCGACAGGATCGAGAGTGCAGGATACAGCACCACATATAATGATCATTATGCAGGACCTGATTTCACATTCTGCAAGGGCGGAAACAGAGAGCTTACATCTGATGAGGGTGCAACGGATGCTACAGAGATAAAGCTTCCCATGCAGCACACAAGCTCTACTCTTAAGTACAATGAGTCAGAGGGTGTTTATGAGTATTACACCTATGGTGATGCTCACATTGATCCCCTTGACGGTGACAAGGTAATGTCATTCAAGAATGTCATTATAGAGGATGTGGATTTCGTACAGCTGGATGAGCATGGATATATGGCATATTACCTGCTGGTTGACTCACCTAAGAGCGGTTATTACTGCACAAATGGTAAGGCTATAGAGATTACCTGGCAGAAGATGGGTGAGGATTCCAATACCTACTATTTCGAGGTTGAGAGCGGAATGCCTCTTGAGCTTAATACTGGTAAGACTTATATCGGTCTTGTTCCTCACGATCAGTGGAAGGATCTTAAGATTGACTGATAGAGAATGATTTCAGATTGATCGGACACAGTACTGATGAGAGTCGGTACTGTGTTTTGTTTTATCAATGTTGCTAAAACTTCCCATATATAGTCTGTGGAAGCAGAACGACAACTCTCATATGCGCCGGAACCGATGCAATTGCGAGTGCCGTTCTATCTAGGATTGTGAATGGGAAGTTTTATATCTACTGAATTAAAACCGGTAAAGATTGTACCGTCCCTGCTTACCGTCGGATGTGATGAGTCCTAGGTGTTTCAGCAGATAGCAGAAGCACTGCGCATTATCCAAAGACCTGCCGGAGGCTTCGGAAAGATCCATAGTTGTAAAGGATTCTTTTTCCGTAAATCCGCATGGGAGAAGAGAGAGATAATCGTCTGCTTCAGCAAGGGATATTTCTTCTATTATATTAAGGGGAATTTTGTCGGCCTTGGTGGCGTAACGTCTCCGGTTCTTACCGAATCCGTCCTGCACTATATATTCTTCCGTTTCCAGAAGACAAAGTATCAGATGGAAGCGTGGATCGGGCAGAAAATCCCTGATGTTAAGCAGTTCTCTGAAAACATCATAAGGATGTCCCTTTTTTGGTGATTTCTTAGGGGGCAGGATTTCCCCGGTATCGGGATCTATATAACGGAGCCATTTGATGGCGGCTATGGGATAGACGACGGTTACATCATAATCCTTAAGAAAGGCAGAGAGCTTGCCCTTAAGAGAGTGAAAACCTCTGCTCTGTATCTCGAATATTTCACCGTCGCAGCAGGCGTCTGCTACGAAGCGCCCGATGGGGATCTCGTGGCATTCGGGACGGGGCAGGTAATAATACTTGAGCACGGAATGAACGCTCTTTTCTCCAAGAGTGCCGATGCCGTCGGCGTGCTGCATACGGAGCACCTGCCTGTCGCAGGCCTGCCTGAAGAGGGCGGGGTCCGATGGACGCAGATTGTAATTGAACTGGATGTTATTTTTTTTCATAGGGTAATTATAGCAATTATTAAGGAAAATATGAAAATAGTAAGGGGCGTGTAAAAGACAGAAAGGAATTTAAGTATGTACGACGGAATAATTTTTGACATAGACGGAACAATATGGGATTCCACTAATGTGGTGGAAAAGGCATGGAACGACGCTTTTAAGGAGCTGGGATACGAGAAAAGGACGACAGCTGCGGAATTAAAGGGCTTGTTTGGGCTTCCCATGGATGAGATATTCAAAAGCCTGGTGCCTGATGCGGCTAAGGAAGATACAGAGGTATTTGAGCCGCTGTGCAGCAGGTATGAATTTGAATATCTTGAAAAAAATGGCGGCATTGTTTATCCGGGCGTGAAGGAGACGATAGAGAAGCTGTCTGAAAACCATATACTGGCGATTGTGAGCAACTGCCAGGCGGGTTATATAGAACTGGTCATGAGGAAGACCGGTATTGAACCTTTTATAAAAGACCATCTCTGCCCCGATGACAGTGGACTGCTGAAAGCAGGGAACATAAAGCTGGTAGCAGAAAGATTGAATATGAAAAATCCGGTATATGTAGGTGACATAGCAAAGGATGAGATTGCCAGCAGAGAGGCCGGTGTGGCTTTTATACACGCGGCATATGGTTTCGGTGAGGGTATCGAACCGGACTACACGATAAACAGTTTTTCGGAACTTATGGATATACCGGGTATCAGTTCCGCTGACTGATCCGGTAAATATCATTAAATAACTGAGCGTTGTTCTGTGCAGACGGTTCGGCTATTTAATAACCGCTATACCGGAATGCCGGATGAATGTTTATACGATAATTCTTGAAAAATAAATAAAAGATGATATTATACAAGGGTTGTTTATTAAGGATATAAATGGAACGGAATGGGGGGCCGTTCGAAAAGGAAGGAAACTATGGAAACCTACATAATACTCAGAGATCTTGCAATCATCATTCTTGCGGCTAAATTTATGGGACTGGTGGCTAAGAAATGCAGGATACCTGCGGTGGCGGGAGAGATCGTGGCAGGTCTTATAATCGGCCCCTGTCTGTTAGGCTGGGTAAAGCCTGGCGACTTCATAAGCCAGATGGCTGAGATCGGTGTCATACTGATAATGTTCTCGGCAGGTCTTGAGACCAATCTCAAGGAGCTTAAGAAAACAGGAATAAAGGCGCTTGTTATCGCATGCTTTGGCGTGGCAGTGCCCCTGGCCGGAGGCGCGCTTTTATATGCTTTGTTTTACGGAACTGAAGGTCCGGGTTCCGAGAGCTTTTTCAAAGCGCTCTTTATAGGGTGCATAATGACTGCTACTTCCGTAAGCATTACCGTTGAGTCGCTTAAGGAGATGGGACACCTGCAGGGCACCATAGGGCAGACCATACTCAGCGCGGCGATAATCGATGATGTAATAGGAATCATAGTACTTACCTTTGTGCTGGGAATGAAAGATCCTGCAAATAATCCGGGGATAGTTATATTAAAAACCGTAGCATTCCTGGTGCTTGCCCTTTTGTTCGGCATTGTTTTTTACCAGATATTCAAGAAAATAGATGCAAGATATCCCCACACCAGGCGTATTCCCATAATCGGTCTGGGGCTCTGCTTCATACTTTCTTATATAGCGGAGAAGTATTTCGGTATTGCGGATATAACCGGTGCATATATCGCAGGCATTATCCTCTGCAATGTAAGGGATGCGGAATATATTGACAGGAAGGTAAATATCAACAGTTATATGATATTCGCTCCTATTTTCTTTGTGGGGATAGGCTTAAAAACTGACTTCTCTCATATAGTGGTTGATATGATACTTTTCTCCGTATTATTTGTGCTGGTGGCCTGCCTTGGCAAGATAATCGGCTGTGGAGTCGTTTCCAAGTGCATGAAGTTCAGCTGGACTGACAGCTTAAAGATCGGTGTGGGAATGATGACCAGGGGAGAAGTGGCACTGATCATTACAAATAAAGGAATGAATCTTGGTATAATAGACTCAAGCTATTTTACGGCAGTTATCCTGCTGATAATTGTATCCAGCATAAGTGTACCTATAATACTTAAGCTTTTATACAGCAAATTTCCGGATAAGAATCCTGCGTGAACGGATAACAGATTGATAACGGCGGTAATTATATAAATGTGATACAGCAGGAATCGCCGGCAAACATACAGCATAACGATGTCCAACAGAGGCAATATGATCAATATGAAGAACAGGCGAAAGACTATAGCATTTCATATGGCAGTAACGATACTTGCCCTGTCCATGCTTTCCGGCTGCGGTCTCGGTAAGGGCGGGCAGGACAGTGTTTCTGACGGAGAAGCTTCAGCGGAGTCCGGTGCCGGAACTCTGGCAGATCTGGCTGCAAGAAATAATACCGATGCTGATGCATTTGCACCTGATGATATGGGATTTACGGCGGTACCTGTTGAAGAAAATGCAGAAGGTGATGCAGAAGAGAGCGCGGAAGATGAGAAAGAAAAAGATGCGCCACAGCCTGACAGTCTGGTAAGGGAGCAGGCACCTGATTCGCTTTCTGCGGAAGGAGTAAGCATTTACTTTACCAATACCAGCGGAATAGATATAGAGCATATGTGTATCAGTACCGAGGATGGTGATGTGGATATGTACGAGATCCTTGGCATCTCCGATCTGCCTGATGCGGGTTTCTTCCATTATACAGGGGCGATACTGGATCCCTATGCTCAGGACGATGCAGTAAGCATCACCGTTGTTGGTCAGGACAGGATAGGAAACATATACGAATTCGGAAGCTGCACTCTCTATGATCTGCAGGACAGCACAGTGGTTCTTGGCAGGGATAGGGAGAGCAGGAGCTATGTAGTGAAACTGGATTAATAACTAAAACTTCCCACATATAGTCTGTGGAAAGAGAACGACGACTCGCATATGC
>CAMOJK010000141.1 GCA_946616835.1 uncultured Lachnospiraceae bacterium | reverse complement strand
CTTTTAAGAAAAGGCACTAATATTTTTGACAGTTTTGGAGACAGTGAAAATCCTCAGCAAATACTGTCATTCGTCTATAATGCCGGGCTCTGCCATGACTTTGGCAAGATGATGTTAGCTGATATCATAACTGTATATGGCAGAAATCTTCTTGAAGAGGAACATGAACTTTTAAAAGAGCATTCGGAGCTTGGAGCCAGCATGCTTGAAAAACATGCTTCTACCGCAACATATGCAAATGTAGCAAGGTATCATCATATGTGGTATGACGGGAGCAATGGTTATCCTAAGGCTGATATATCATCTCTCCCTGAGAAGGCTGTTATAGACATTGTGGCATGTGCCGACAGCCTGGATGCGGCGACGGACAGAGTGGGCCGTTCATACAGCAAAGGAAAGACGTTTGAAGAGTTTTGCGAGGAACTTAAAGCCGGCGCCGGTACAAGATACGCACCATACCTGGCTGAACTTTTTGAGGGGGATGATGTAAGGGAGGATATAGAGTATCTCATGCAGCAGGGACGGCGTGACAGCTATTCAAGGGCATATCAGAATATAAGGGATTTTACGGAACAGAGCATTCTATACGGTGAGAATCTATGATGACAGCAGATCTGCTTAAAACTGAACTGGATGCTTATTTGCAGCGTATCAGGCGTATACGCCAGCTTTCGGTTGCGCATCCTTCGGGAGTGGGCACCGGAGAGGGGTACAGCAGGGATCTTAAGCTTAAGTCAAAAGAAATAGGGACTCTTGCAAATGAAAACAAGCGGATGCTAAAAAATGTTTTATATCCATTGTTGGAAAGCACGACCCTTTTGAATACAGATATACAGGAAGTACTGGGGGAATTCAGTGATTATCTTTTAAAGCCCTGGCCGCAGGAGGAACTGGACCTTTCTCTTCTGTATCTTGTTTCGGAAAAGCTTTATAAGGACGCAGTACGGAAGAAGGATGATTATCTGATCATCAGATGGGGGCGTGTATACATATATGCATGCTATAACAATATGACGCGGGCAAACCGTGTAGCGACTAATAGAAATATTATTGAATTCTATCAAAGAAACGGTCTAAGAGCAGCAAGACGGCTGTTATCATATCTGGATAAGGACCGGTTTCTTGCTCTTAAGAAAAACGAAAGCCGTTCCAAAGTCCTGATCATAGCAAATTTCTATACTGCTCTTTATGACAGCTTTTTCATGACGGGAGAAAAAGTAAATGAAGAACGGCTTTCCGCCATGGAAAATTTTCTTGTAATGGCAGATGATCCCTTTTACAGGGATGCTGTTCCCGGATTTAACTGGAACAGGCAGAAGATAAGATGTCTTGAAAATATCGGTCAGCTTACGGAAAACGGCAATGCATGGTGTATGACAAAAGAACAGTGTAATCGCATTGCAAGACACATGGATGAGCTGGTGGACTTATGGAGTGAGGATCCGGTGGGGAATGAAGAGCATCTCCCTCGTTTCCATATGGAGCTTTTGCAGTTAAGGAATTATTATTTCAGCGGGCGGTTATGGGCTGAAAATTACCGAAAGGCACTGGTGGACATTTATACGAAATGGGGAGATACGAAGTATGATATGTACTCCGTTATGGCCAATGTACTGGTGCCGACCGAGTATCTTTCAACAGTAAAGGCTGAAGATACTAACGAAGAGCTGCTTGAACAGCTTAGAGAGTTTTATTCCCAGATATGCAATTATATTATGCAGTCTAATGGTGATGAAGCTTATTCATTTATGCTTGATTATCTGTGCATGTTCCTTAACGCTTTCATACAGATCCCCGGTGAATTTGATTTTGAACAGATGGGGCTGCGGTGCATAGCGGCACTGCATCCGCCTACATATGTACATAGCATGCAGGTGGCTGTTTTGTCGCGCTGTATATGTGAGCACATGATAAGGCGATCTCCGGAGCTTTTTATCGGTATATGCGGCTGCAGTAATGTGAGGGAGGTGGCTATAAATGAGGAGCAAATACTTTCACATATTTACCATGCTGCAATATGCCATGATTTCGGCAAGATCAGTGTTTTAGATACCATAGCCACCTATGGCCGTGACCTGGTGGAACAGGAAAAAATCCTTCTCAGGGAACATGCCGGAATGGGAAGCATGTGGCTTGCAAAGTACAGCTCAACCAGAGATTATGCTGATATTGCCTTAAAGCATCATATATGGCATGACGGCAAAAAGGGCTATCCCATTCTGCCTGAAGACGAGGACAACGGAAACATCCTCACAAAGATCGTTACTGTAGCTGACTGTCTGGATGCATCTACCGACAGGATAGGCAGAAGCTATAAGAGGACACATACTACAGATGCACTTATCGCAGACCTTAAGAAAGGCAGCGGAAACCACTATATGTCCGAAGTGGTATCAATCCTTGAGCTTGCGGAGGTAAGAGAGGATGTAGATTTCCTGCTGCAAAGGGGCAGGGAAGATCATTACAGGAATGCCTATCTGCTGCTTCGTACCATGCAGGAAAACGTTATGCAGGATTTTGATAGCCGTTTAAAGGATGTGGTACTAAGGACTGTGCGCATCAGACAGTTATCAAGCCCGCAGATAGATGAGGTGGGAGTAGCCTCCGGCTACGGCGAACTGCTCAGTCAGCATTTCAAAGAGATAGGAATGTTAGCCGGCGAAAACCGTAAGATATTAGAGCTTACTCTTTATCCGATGCTTGAGGATGAAAGAAGCTTTGACCCGGAAACCGCTGAAAGTCTCAGGCTGTTTTGCAATGAACTTTTAAACGGTCAGGATCTTTCCGATTATGATCAGAGTCTGGTTTATCTCATATCAAAGCGCCTGCTTAAGGATGCCAGAGAAAAGCAGGAAACTGACAATCTTGTAAAGCAGCTGGATATACATATATCTTCCTGCTATGAAATGATGCATCAGGCTAAAAGGATGAAAACCGCAGAAGCCCTTATTAAAAGATACAGAGAAGAGGGCCTGGATGCAGCCAGGGAAATATGGAGCTATCTTGATAAGGAAAAGTTTGTACTGCTTGACATGGAAAGCAGGGAATTAGTGCTCATTAATTCTCGTTATGCCGTCTTTATGTACGAGACAGAACTTACGCCTGAGGCTAATGAGATTTTTATCTCCAGATTAAAGGATGCATTTTATCTTTCAAAAGACCGTTTTTACAGGGAGCATGCACCTGAATATGACTGGGATTATCACCAGCTCAGGAGTCTTGAATATATTGGTCAGGCTACTGAGTGTGGAAATCCAAGAGGCATAACAAAAGAACAGTGCCTTGAGATAGTGAATCTTTTAGAGGAACTTCGTGCCATATGGGGACAGAATCCTGAGAAAAACAGCAAAACTCTACCTGAGGCCAGTGTCAGACTTTTGCTGATCAGAAACAGATACCGTGCAGGACTGGTAAGTCTGACGGAATACCGCAAGGAGCTTTTATATATTTTTTATACATGGCGTCGTTTCGATTATGATTTTGATTCTGTTATTCCAAATATCCAGGTTCCGGCAGAATATGTCATAAGCTTTGAAGGACAGGACAAGCTTTCCGAAAACGATATAAAAAACCTGGATTCAGTTTATCAGTGGGTGATCGCTTATGTATTTAAGGCTTCCAATGCCGGAGCCTATTCGCTTATGTTGGAGTATTTTTCAGAGCTTATTTATCACTTTGTAGAAATTCCCGGCAAAACGGATATGCTCAAAATGGGACTTTACAGTATGGCAGCCATCCATCCGCCTACATATGTTCATTCCATGCTTGTGGGCAAGCTGTCTTTATGTCTGTGCAAACATATGCTCAGATTAAAGCCTGAGGCATTCATTGGCGTGTGCGATACCCAAAAAGTATCAGACGTGGAATGGAAGGAAGCACAGATACAGAAGTTTTGTTATAATGCTGCAATCTGCCATGATTTCGGCAAGATCCCTATGATAGATACAATATTTGTGTATGGCAGGAAACTTTTGGATCATGAATTCGAATTATTAAAACATCATCCCGGTGTAGGTGCGATGCTGCTGGAAAGCCACGCATCCACAAGGGACTATGCCGATATTGCCAAGGGGCATCATAAATGGTACGACAATAGTCGTGGATATCCGGAGGATTTCGATACTTCATCATCACCTTATAAAACAATAATCGATATAGTGGCTGCGGCTGACTGTCTGGATGCAGCGACAGACACGGTTGGGCGGAGCTATGCTGTGGGAAAACGCCCTTCAGAGATAATCCGTGAGATACAGGATGGAGCGGGGACCCGTTATTCACCGGTTATAGCCGAGTGTTTAAACGACGAAAAGCTCAGGCTTGAACTTGTACATATACTTGAACAGGTGCGCAGAGAAAATTATGAGAATACTTTTTACCTGCTGCAGGATATGTTGGATAACGGCAGAAATGATTATGCGGATGTTAAGCAGGAAGATAAGGAGACTGATCATCTGCTTGCAGCGCTTGATAAAATGCTGACCGAGGAGGAAAGATACCTTCATGCGTATAAGATAGTAAGTTTTGATCGGCAGACAATATGCCCCGAAGAAGGGATTGAGGATGCCGGTGAGGCAGCAACGGCTCTTTCCGGGGCTGCTTATCGTGTGCGAAAAAGGGACGAGTTTATTCAGACGGTGGGAAAGCTTTACTTAAAGTGCCCGCAGCTTGATGATGCTGATGGCGTACTTGTAAGGCGTCTTTACAAGGAATATCTGCGGGATAGGAATATTACTGCAGAAGAAATGGAAAAATACGATACTGCCAATAAAGCTGCCTGGAACGATTGGATAAAAGCCAGAAAGGAAAATGATTTTACCGTAATGGCTGATGCTCTTGATCACAGGATACATCTCGATATAGAAAGAGTCAGCCGTTGGGAGGCAGAGGCATTTCCGGCGGCAAAATGTATTTATGACAGGATGCTGGATGAATACGAAACCGGGATGACCACGGAAATCCTTGATAAACTGTTTGATGAATGCAGGGAACGGATCTTTCCTATCATGGAAAAGCTGCGGGAGCGTGAAGCTTTGGTACGTACGGATTTCCTGAATATAAGGGTAACTGATGAACAGCAGATGGAAATTACCGAGTATCTCATGGATCTGTTAGAATTCGACCGTTCGCGGGGGGCCTGGTCTCTTACCACACATCCATTTACCGAAAGGATAGGAAGAAATGACACAAGGATAACCACCCATTTTGAACCGGATAATTTCCTCTCAAATATATATACGGTTATCCATGAA
>CAMOJK010000140.1 GCA_946616835.1 uncultured Lachnospiraceae bacterium | reverse complement strand
GACCAGATACGGAATGAGATAAAGAATAAACCATAAAGGCTCGTGCACTAAACAGTCCTTTATCACCGTACCGCTTTCATCCGTGTATTCTGTTCCCAGGAAACGATACATAAAATGCAGGGCTATAAGAAGCACCGCTGTTATGATAATGCGTATGAGCATTTTTTTCTGTTTTTTATTCATATCTCTTGCTCCATTATTATCTTGTTATCAAAACTTCCCACTTGTTGTATACCACTAACTTCCTCACACCGGTAGCTTGCCTGACGGTGGTGCCGTTCGCACTGCTCACCTAAAACACCGTCAGACAAGATTACACGGTATGGGCAGTTTTAATTATTGACTTACAGATATATCTCGCAGTCATCCTCAACCTTTTTGCAGTTTTTGAGGACATCCTGCATGACAGCCTTAATATCTGCGCCATCCTCAAATTCCACGCTCATCTTAAGCGCCATAAAATTCACTGTCGCATCTTTTACTCCCGCTGTCTTCTTTGCAGCATCCTCCATCTTGTTTGCACAGTTTGCACAGTCCACCTCGATCTTGTAAGTTTTCTTCATCTCTTTTCCTTCCCGGACACATCCTCTGTATCCTGTTTTTCTATTACATTTCCTCCGAACATATGAACAGCTATTCATATGTTCAACTGTAGTATACCACCTGTATAATTATTGTCAAGAAAAACTTATGCTTCCCATTACAATATATTCTTGTCATATAAAAATGCCCGCGGTCACCCACGGGCATTATCTGACAATATTATGATCCACTGGCCCAAAATACTTTCTCACACGCAAGCCTGCTTGCACTGAAAGAAAAGTACCGGGGTTATTTATGCCCAGGGATCATCGGCTGCAGGAGTACGGATATCGCTAAGACACTGGATGTCATTTAAGAACCACTGTCCTGTGGATGGCTTCAGTCTCATCTTGATCTGCCTCGGTGAATCTGCACCGGCACTCTGCACAAAGAGCGTTGCCCAATTGGGTTCAGGAAATGAATAAGGGTTGCTGCTTACTGTTATGGTGTAAGGCACAGTAGGTGTATAATTATTCGCTACAGTAGCCCCAGCAAAAAATGACCTTGCCTTATATGCCTTGCCGCTCATTCTGTCTTTTATGAAGCTCTTTCCCATTGGCGTCATGGGATCCGGTCCTCTGAGAGCATCAAGCATGGCAAAGCACATTTCCGGATTATTCTCATACTGAAGAAGAGCCACGAGCGTAAGTGCAGCAGTCTTAAACGGACTGTCCAGAGTTGCTTCCGGAAGCGCCATAAGGCTTGCAACATCAGTCGGCAGATTTGGAAATGAAAACTGCTCCGACTTGTTTCCCGCATTGGCAAGACCATTCTGTATAGCACCGGATGCATTGTGAACAAATTCACTTCCAGTCTTCCTTGCCTCGTTTTTGATCATGTTTCCTGCCTGACTTGCAAATGAATCAAATAATCCCATTACTTTTCCCTCCTGTATTTCTTTAAATTTTTAACTTCGCACTGTGCTTAAGTTTTTTATTCTTTAATTACCTTCCATCGGGCTGAAGAGTGCATAATATCCCCAGGGCATATCTCCCTCCCAGGAGGTCCTGTTTACCTCCAGATACCCATCCTTGTTAATGCCGCTTATATTGACTAACTGCCTTCCCTGTGAATTCTTATAATCTATCTCATATCCTCCATCCTCGCTCATTGTCACCTCAAGTCCGGATACTTCTTCCACAACTTCACCATCCAGCACTTCCATATAGTCCGCAGTCATATCGTCATAGAAGCGGTAATACTCATACAGATCTGTCTCATATGCATACTGCCCTGAGCCTTCCTCCTCTATATAATAGAGTACCCACTCCCCTTCTATTGCTGAAAATTCAGAGTTACCGGAATCTGTACTGCTGCCTGCTGATTCCGACTCATACAGTATCTTCCAATTTACTTCCTTTGTCCTGTATTCGGAAGTGTCAGTAATTTCCTGCATTTCCATGCTCGAGATCACATGAACGCCATTGTCTTCAAGCGCCTTTATAAATTCTTCTTCTGACTGCCTTTTTGATTCGGTGGAATCAAATTCCTCAACACTAACATATACCTCGCCATTATCGGCGTAGACATATATGAAAAATTCATTTGCATTGCCTATAAGATTGTCTAACTCTGTAAAGAGTGCTTCCCTGTCATCCACATCCAGATAGTAAGCCACATTTGCCGCCTCAAAACCGCTGTAGGAATTGAGTGACATCACCATCTCTGTCTCACCCTCGGAAGATATGCTGTAAACAGAATATGAACCAAGGCCGCCACTGGCAACACCGCGTTCAAGATATCCGGTATCGTACAGCTTACCGTAGCTCCTGTTTCCGTCGGTTGTATGTGCGCCAAGGATCAGCTCGCCCCTGTCATAATATATGTAACACATATAAGAAAAATACCCGGCATTATCGGCCTCAAAATAGACCACCAGCTCATTTGTTCCATCATTGCCAAGATCCATTATCACATACTTTACGGATGTTCCGATGCCCTCCTGCTTTTCAAAAGCCTCACGCAGTTCATCAATACTGTATTCTCCGTATAAAAGTACATCATAATTTCCCTGGGCATCATCCTCCTTATACTTTTGGGAGGTTTTTACCTTTCTGCCATTATTCAGAAAATCATTATATGCATCTTCCGCTTTTTCCTGATCCTGATTAACTTCTCCGGTTACATTTTCCGATACTTCTGTCGGTGTAGCAGTCGGTGTAGCATTACTGTTTCCATCGTTAGTATTTAATATCTCGTTTCCGTTCACATTCACATTTGCATTGGCATCAAAATTTATGCCGCCGTTGTGATACCCGCAACCCGATACAGCTGCTGCCACAGCCGCCGCAATGAGAATTGCTGAAATTAATTTCTTTTTCATCAGAGTTTTCCCTCTCTCCTGAACCTTCTTACTCTTGATTATAACACCGTCAGCCGCATTGTCACACAACAAACATCGGCATAAGATATGCTGAGTCCATCCGCTCTTTTCGCAATTTCCGGAAAACTATTTTTCCGTTCTTCCGTCTCCCCGTACATTCATTATCATTCTGTGGGTCTTTCTCACCGCCACCGGTGCGTCCAGCAGCAGAAGCAGATATCTGCGCTGTTTCTTTGTAAGGTAAGGGTTCTTCTTTATGTTTTGCTTTTCACTTCTTAAATACCTTACTATACGATTATAGAAACTATTGTCTGCCGTCATTCTCTCTATAGGTATATGCAGCATGAAATCCAGTGACTGCACATAAGTAAAGCGTTCAGCCTGGCTGATATGATCCTGGTATTTTTCTCTTGCGACACGCAGTGCTGTAAAAGCATTCTTCATCATGCTCTCGTAAAGCGACTGGTCATACTTTCCCCTTGTCACACTGCTGCCGCTTAACTCTATGTTATATCCGGGAGTATCCAGGGTAAGTATCCCCTCTCCCATCTCCGGAAGCATCCTCAGAAGAAGTTCAAAATCCTCATTCTTCTCACCCTCTGCAAATTTATACCTTCTTACAAATTCCCCCCTGAACACCTTGGTACACATAGAAGAATCCCCTGTGTGCATTATCAGCTGTTCGTAAAAATCTTCCGTCTTTATCACATATACAGACTCTTTATCAGTTCCGGTGTACAGTACCAGCGTGCCGTCTTCACTGTACTGTCTGTTCATAAGCTGCGCAGCGGGAATCTTTTCATGTCCTTCTTCGCAAAGAGCCTTTATTAACTTTTCATACATATCAATGTCAGCCCAATCATCAGCATCAATAAATCCTATAAAATCCCCGTCCGTAGCACCAATGCCTGTATTCCTTGCAGCTGACGCGCCGGCGTTTTTCTGATGTATGACCTCGACGGTATCGTATTCTGCCGCCAGCTCATCACATAGTTTAGGGCTTCCATCTGTCGAACCGTCATCAACAAGGATAATGCGCGCGGGAGCATATGACTGTGCCAGTACACTGTCAACGCATCGCCTCAGATATTTTTCTTTGTTGAATACCGGGATTATCACATCCAGTGTTCCAGTATTATCTGCATTACCACCTGTCATATTTTTGCGTTCCTTCTTACCCACTTTGCGTACATGGAGTCAAAGAAATAAGGTCTTTTCCCATCTGCCAGTCCATAAATTTTCAGTGACTTCTTTAATTCCGGGAAAACCTTATGCTTTATATAATAGTCATACATTATCAGCATCCCCTTGTCCTTTTCTCCTGGGAGATGCCATACGCACACAGGATTATAGACTGTGTTGGTGCTCACCAGATAGAATCGTTCTTCCGTCCAGTACCTGGTCACATAAGCACCGGCCTCTATTATCAGCGCCTGTCGTTTTAAATGTGCCGCTGCTATTGCCGTAAGTGTTTCATCACCTATATTGTCCTGCACATCATAATCCGATGCACATATTCGTTTATAAACCTCCCGGCACTCTTCTATATATCTGCTGATATTCTCTTTTCTGCCGCAGATAAACTCTCCTCCGTAATGTACGATATTTTCATCTTCCTCAGGATACAGCTTTCTGTAATCCTCAATTATCTTTACCCGCTCCGGATGTTCTATGGAATGGCATACATTGTAGAGAAGTATGCCCTTATCAGCCTCTTTCCAAAGCTCTTTAAAATCTTTAACGGTATAAGTATCACTGTCTACAAGAAGTATTTTCTCGTATTCATCGTTATTCAAAAGGTATTCCAAGGCACACAGTTTAAAAAAAGCAAGAGACCATATGAATTTCTTAGGCATGCGGAAACTGTCAAACTCAATCCTTTCAATTTCCACACCGCCGTCTTCAAGTTCCTTCCTGTATTCCCCGGGGATATCGGCATTCGTCACCAGAACAGTTCTGTCATCGGGATTCATTCTGTGTGCCGAAATAAGGGATACCACGATATTCCTCATATACACCCTTATCTTCTGCTCATCCGATCTCCCGGTAAGCTGAGGTGAATTACCATAGTCTTCTTCAAACGCGAAAGCTGCTGCTATTACATTCATTTTAATCTCCATGCCGAACCCAAACCGCCTCTTTCAGAGCGATTTTTTACACTCGGCTCCTGACGTGATCATAACCTTCTGATGTTTTTATGACGGGGGCTTCCGAAAGCGGTCCTGTCTTTTCAATACCCTCTATCTGAGAAAGGGGTCTTCCGTCACTCATACCTTCATTGCAGAGTTTCTCACAAAGCTTGACAAATCTGCCTGCCGCTGCTTCGGCATTCCACTCTGACCTGATAGTTTCATATGCTGCCAGTCCCAGGCGCTGACGTAATCTCTTTTCATTACATAGCTTTGCAGCATATAAAGAAAGCTCCTGCAGATTCCCACTTCTGTAGACAAGACCATTAATCCCGTGTTCTATAAGATATGGAACAGATC
>CAMOJK010000139.1 GCA_946616835.1 uncultured Lachnospiraceae bacterium | reverse complement strand
CATTCCCTCAGGGAAGATCATTTCAGCTATCACATCTCCCTGTTTTAAGGCTCTGTCTGCATCTTCGGCATCCATCACTTTAAATTCAAGCACCATTGATGTTGAAGACATATTTGAAATATAGTCAATAGCCATATCCATATAACGGTTTTCCGCATCTCCAGAAACTACTGCGACAGATGCTTTTATGAGCGGTTCACTCCGGTAGAGTACGGCAGAGGCTGCAGCAGCGCAGCTTCCGATTAAAAGTGCAAGAAATAAGCCGCCTGCAAAGAGTGCCGGCAGGGTGTGGAGTGACTTTTTAAAATTGATCTTAATCAGATTAATGAACATTTTTATTTTTTCGGTGCAATTACAATATAAGCTTCATAAGCTGATTGTTCTGCAGGTTTTGGTATATTTGAGAAAACGCATTTTGTAGTTCATTTTTTTTCATGTTGTACGGATCTTCATCCGGCAGGTCTTCACATAAAGGTTCAGCATCCGGCCATAAAGCGAGATAAGCGTTTCCGTTTACGCATAATATTTCATTCTCCTCTGAGAAAAGAGTAAGTTTGACAGCATCAGCAGTAATATTAAGTTTTTTTTCAGTATTATAACAGTGCTGATTAAAATTTTCCGTTGTCCCATGGACTGTCAGTTTAAGTATCAGATCAGTCTGCTGTTTTGACAGGGCACTATCATACTGAAAAAGGGCAGGAGTGATGCTTTCAGCCGATAAGGTATATCGTTCAATTTCCAGGTTGAATTCATCCGTTACTTTATTATCCCCGCAAAGATAGATAGATAAGCTGCCATAATTTATGCAGCGGAGCTTACCTGTTTTGTCGATTTTTACTGTAATATACTCGCCGGTGGTGAATTTGATCCCATAGCTTTCGCAGGTATATTTATATCCTTGGGGGACAGTCAGGGGGGCATATCCTGCAGTTTTTCTTATGTCTGCTTCAAGAAGTTTCTTTTTTAATTCATTTTTTGAGTAATTTTTTTTTGTATCCTCCAGATAGCCTGATAAATCACAGGAAATATCTGAAAAACCATCAGGAAGATTAATGCCAAGCTCTTCCTGCAGTGCAGAACCCTCATAGTCAGCAAAGGGCTTTGCAGCATCAAAGACAAATTCTTTATCATACAGCTCAGGGGAGGATAACCCAAGTACATTATTTCGCTGCCTTATGCATAACGGAGGGGCACAGCAGATTAGAAAAACGGGCGTCAGTTTCATGTCAAAGGCCTTGTTATCGGTATCAGCCATTGCTGAGAGCTTTAATCCTGCACCGGAAAAATACGAATCATCAGGCAGGAAATAACAATCAAATGAGCTTATGACAAAGCCTGCATCTGCAGTCATTGGGGCAGACATGCAGGTCTCAATAAGGCCTGTATCAAAGGCGTCATAAAGCGCTGAAAGTACTCTGATCCTGGGGGAGTTAAAGATCAGTATAAGAGTCAGTGTCACAGTAAGGATAATAATAACAACTGTTGCTGCTATTACCGGTTTTTTAAAAATTCGCCTCATTTTATCAGCTTAAGCAATTCTTCGCCTCTTAATGCAGTGGATATGGAAGTAAGTTTTCCATCTTTTAATAAAAAGGCAATATCGCATATGTCAAGATCTTCTTCATCATGTGTACTTATAAGAAGTGTAGTTCCGCTGTCCCGCAGTGAACTAAGATATTTTCTAAGCTCTGCCTTAAAGCTAAGGTCAAGGGCTGATGCGGGCTCATCTAAGAGCAGGACCTCCGGTTCATTTATCAGAGCGGCGGCGAGACTGACGCGTTTCCTCATTCCCCCTGAAAGCGCCTTAACAGGTCTATCCATAAATGAAGAAATGTCAAGTGCTGCAATGGCAGGACTTAACAGCGCAGATTGAAAATTTTTTCTGGATCCGCTATACCATAAGAGCAGGTTATCCTTTACGGACAGTTCAGGCATCAACGGATCCTCCTGCGGTACATACGAAATTATGCGGGAACAGCTTTTTTTGTCGCGGAATAGATCTGATGTCTGATTCCCATCTCCGTAAGAGTAAAAAGGAATGCTGCCATCGGAAGGGTGACCGGAACGCCTTATCCCGGATAAAATGGATAAAAGTGTAGATTTTCCGCTTCCGTTGGCACCAAGAAGCGCAGCGGCCTTTCCTTTGGGGAGCTCGAATGAAATACAGTTGAGAACCTCATGCCTGCGGTATGAATAAGCTATATTGCCGGCTTTAAGGCCTGTGAAAATATCTTCTTTATTCTGAATTTTTTCTTTATTTATATTTTTATTTTTATTTGTATCTTTATTTTCTTCCATAGCCATAAATCATCAATAAACAACATTACGGATAGAATTTTACCATATTTTCGTATTATTTCGGATAATTTTGAAGAGGCTGCAGTGGTATGGAAAAGTCAGGGGGAAAGTGGTATAATGTGCCCATTGCAATGGGGGGAAAATTTAATTATGGGGGCAAAAAAAAGTATCAGCAACAAGATCATAGCTGTATTCTTAGCTTTTACTATTGTCACTTTATCAATTACAGGTATTCTTATATATTCCATTCAGATGGGTAGCTATAAGCGTCAGTGTGAAATTAATGTAAGGAATGTGGGTGAGTATCTTGCCGGACTTATGGTCAGAGAGGGAGACAGGTTTATTGCATATCAGGATTTTTATCTTGAGCATTATGATGAGTTTAATCTGCCTATAGATGAGGATGAGTCCCTGTCATACCAGATTTCTGCTGAGCGTATGATAATTGACTCATATCCCGGAAAAGTTTTGGGACGGGATATTGATTTTGAGGATGTTGAAACAGAGCTTCAGTTGGAATACTACAGGTATTATCATATGTACTGGCTCTTAGCTTTTGAGGAGGCGAGGACAGCTTTTGATCTGCCATATACCTACTATCTTGTGATGGATGAGTCCAATCATGAAGTAATGTACATGATAGATGGTGAGCGTACTACACCTAACGATCATCTTGCAAAGGGAGAGCAGCCGGATCCTGAAATGGATAGTGTCATGTACCTGGGGGATACTTATTATAACGGACCTGAAGATTATGCGATAATGTGGAAAACCTGGGAATCCGGGAAGAAGCAGGAGGGCTTTAAAGAGTTCAACAATTCCTACGGACATACATACTGCTATTATACGCCTCTTGTGATCAACGGTCAGAAGATGGGGCTTATTGCTACAGAAATTGAAGTTGACAGGGTAAACAAGGATATACTTAAAGATACTCTTAAACAGCTTGCAATCATTGCGCTTGTCTATCTGGTAGCTACATTTGCCATAATCGAAGTTATAAGCAGGTCCATTACGGAAAGGATTGAACGGCTGGCAGGTTATGTCAGGGAATATGCCGGATCAAGGGAACCTCGTGTTGCGGACAGCATAGACGAAGGTATTGATGGAAATGATGAAATATCAGATCTTTCTGCCGCCTTCAGCAATATGATAAGACAGGTGGAAAAGCAGATCAAAAGTCTGCAGTATGCATCACAGGAATTGTCGGAAACAAAGGCACAGGTGAGAAAAGCAAACGGACAGAGTTTCAAAGACATGCTTACCGGTATAAGAAACCGAGATGCTTTTGAGGAAGAAGCAAGGAAACTGGCTCTGGATATACAGAATGAAAATGCAGAATTCGCACTGGCTGCAGTAAACTTAAAAGGCACAAAAAAGATTAATGAAAATTATGGATATGATAACGGAAATCACGCAATAAGGAAGCTTTGTTTTATTGTATGTCATGTATTTGAGCATTCACCGGTGTTTAAGGTGGGCGGTGATGAATTTATAATAGTGCTTAAAGGAGAGGATCTTAGGAACAGCAAAAAGCTTGTTGCAGAGCTTAAGGACAGGCTCAATAAGCTAAGTGAAGATAAAGCCCTGAACCCTTGGGAAAAGGTGTCGGCAGCAATCGGAGTGGCTTATTATGAAAAAGACAGAGATCTGAGCGTCGAAGATCTGGCGGAGAGAGCTGTAAAAGAGATGCATCGGAATAAAGATTTTCTGGAATGATAATATATATTTTTAAGGGTGAATGATGATGCTTGATGCAGTAACAAAGAAGGAACTGATCGCAAAAGCTTATGAAGCAAGAAAAAATTCCTATGCGCCTTATTCTGATTACCAGGTAGGCGCTGCGCTTTTGTGTGAAGATGGAAGTATTTATACCGGATGCAATGTGGAAAATGCATCCTATGGCGCAACTAACTGTGCTGAAAGAACTGCCGTTTTTAAGGCAGTCAGTGAAGGGAAAAGAAGACTTAAGGCAATAGCCATAGCCGGCGGCTCCGGAGATAATATGGGCATGGCATATCCCTGCGGTGTGTGCAGGCAGGTACTCCGTGAGTTCTCGGAGCCTTCCCAAATGCTTATAATTGTAGCTGGCAAAGATTTTGAATACAGGGAGTTTTCATTGGAAGAACTTCTTCCTGAAAGTTTTGGCCCTGATTTTAAGGATATATGAGATGGATAATGCAACAATAATTTTTCTTGCTGCTTTTGCGGCATTTGTGGTTATTTTTATTCTGCTCGGTCTTAAGGAACGAAAACGACAGGAAAAAAAAATAAAACAGGAAATTCATGAAAGCTTTGGCTGCTTTAACACATTCGGTATTTCTGCCGACAGAATGCAGAATATAAAAAAATTCTATCAGATGCATGCGCAAGGATATGTGCTGGATAATATCACCTGGAATGATCTGGATATGAACAGGCTTTTTGCGAGGGCTAATGTAACATATTCTTCTGCAGGTGAAGAGGTACTTTACCATGTGCTGAGATCTCCTTTATTAAATGAAAAAGAGATAAAACGGCGTGAAGATATGATCAGGTATTTTTCTGACCATCAGGAGGAAAGGGAACAACTGCAATTCCTGGCTGCGCTTAGCGGAAAGGAAAAAAAGTATTCTTTCAGCGCTGTTATGGCTGATATGGATGAACAGACTGAGAATGCAGGGAAAAAAGCTAAGGGCTTTGCACATATAATGGCAATTATCCTGTTTGCCGCCGGTTTGTCAGTTTTGCTGCTTGAACCGGGGATAGGAATATTTGTTTTTGCTGCCGTGGTTATTTTCAATATTTGCTGGTATTTTCTTACAAGGCATTCAATAATGCCACTGCTTTCGGTTGTTCGTATTGTGATGCGGGAGCAGAAAAGCACCGGGAAATTCATAAAAAATATAGATAAGATTTTTCCGGATGAACAATCAAAGGAACTGTTTTCCCACGAACTTAAAAGTCTTAAGAATGCATATGACAGCATGGGAACCTTCAGAAAATGCGTGATGCTTATAAATGCCGGAGATGTGGGTGCAGCTTCGCCTTTAGGATTGATAAAGGATTATATTTATATGATACTGCATCTGGATCTGATAGTTTTTGAAAAAGCCGGCAAAGAGTTGCTTAAAAACAAAGAAGAAGCTGAAAAAATCCATTTTACTTTGGGCTATCTGGAAACACTTGCAGCGGCTGCTTCTTTTAGGGCTGCATGCGGAGATGTTTGC
>CAMOJK010000138.1 GCA_946616835.1 uncultured Lachnospiraceae bacterium | reverse complement strand
TACGATCTTCCTGGTGGGCAGAATAAGCATAAAAGTAACCAGTGCAGAGACAACAGTAGTCAATATCGTTGATACAAGAAGGTCAAGTCCCACTGCCAGACAGACAACATAGCTTAATACCACCAAAAACATATGCACAGTCAGGCACTTGCCCGCTATATCCAGCCGCCCCACCTGCTGGTATCTGCCAAAATAAACATCCTCTAAAGAATCCACAGCCTTAAAGAGACACATGAAAATGATTATCCATACCTTTTCGACAGTGTATCCCTCTATCCCATTCCTGACAGCAACATAAACTGCACTCGCAACAACCATTACCGCAGTAGTCAGCACCCTGGACTTAAAATATGTGGAGTAAGCATACTTTTCCTTAACATCAGTAACCTGAAAGTTACGCATACCGTACTTTCCGATATTAAGCATCAGATTTGCAACAGAATATGCAAAAATAAATACCCCAGCCCCATCCAGCGTGGGCATTACCCTGCTCAGTACCATCAGAACAAATACCGACTGAAACGCATTTAATAAGCCGCCCAGTGAGTTAAAGATAAAACCATCATACTCAATCTGTGACGACTTATATTTATCCCAAATTTTTTTTAAATTCATATCGGAAAATCCCTGCTTAAGCAGTATGTACTTAATTCGATCCCGAACAGACGCTCTACAGCATCCTTTCTATCCGGTCTATGGACAGACTACCGCCAAAAATATCCAGAGCCGACCCCACGGTAACATCTATCCTTGAACGGCCGCCTTCTTTGATCAGTTCTATATCTTCATACGAATGGACTCCGCCGGCATATGTCACAGGGAGAGCTCCCTCCTCTGCATAATCAGAAAGCACGCCCAGGACATCTTTCTCTATACCGGATTGTTTTCCCTCCACATCAACGGCATGGATCAGATACTCGCAGGAGTAAGCCTCAAGCTCTTTCATAAGCGCCTTATCAAGCTTCGTATCGGTAAAGTTCTGCCATCTGTCAGTAACGACATAGTACCCATCGTCTTTTTTTCTGCAGCTCAGGTCCAGAATGACATGCTCTCTCCCAACGGTCCGCTTTATTTCTTCAAGCCTGTCCATGTCTATCATCCCGTTCCTGAATACATAGGATGTGATGATCACAGCATAAGCCCCCGCATCCAGAAAGCTTTCCGCATTTTCAGCCGTTATGCCACCGCCTACGCTCATTCCACCCTTCCACTGTCTGAGAGCCGATATGGCCTGTCTGAGTGTCTGTTCATACTCCTCGGTGCCAGCCTTGTTTAACAGGATGATATGCCCCCCGTTCAGATTCTTTTGCCTGTAGAGTTCTGCAAAATAAGCCGCATCATGTTCGGATACAAAATTCTCGCTGGCAGAGGATACTGCATTTCCTTTACCGTCACTTAAGGATCCGCCCACTATCTGCTTTACCCTGCCGTTATGTATATCTATGCATGGTCTGAATTTCATGATGCCTCTTTCTGCCAAGGTTCACCTGACTTCATAAATAAGTTCGCAAGCCAATGTGATGACCTCATAATATCCGGCCTGAATTCCGTATAATTGCCGGAGAGTTCAAAACCGAAACTGTTTTGTTTTTCAGCCTATTACATCGCTCATATCATAAAGCCCGGTCTTCTTATCTGCTAAGAATATAGCAGCCTGGACAGCACCCTTTGCAAATACAGCCCTTGAATATGCTGAATGGCTGAAGGTTATAACTTCATCACAGCCTGCAAATATCACATCATGGTCGCCGACTATATTGCCACCGCGTACCGCAGAAATGCCGATTTCCTTAGGACGCCTCTTTTCCCTTCTGGTACTGCGGTCATAGACATATTCATACTCGTTGTTTCTTGCTTCGTTAATGGAATCCGCAAGTGCAAGAGCAGTTCCCGAAGGCGCGTCCAACTTGCGGTTATGATGCTTTTCAACAATCTCTATATCGAAGCCTGCAGGAGCCAGTACATCAGCAGCTTCCTTTAACAGTTTCATAAGAAGATTTATTCCTAAGGACATGTTGGCCGATTTAAGTACAGCGGTTTTCTTTATGCTTTCCTCTGTGGCACGCTTAACCTGTTCATCAGAGAGCCCTGTTGTACAAAGCACGACAGGTACAGCCTTTGCCTCACAGTAGTCTAAAAGCGCATCTGTTGCCTTGGCAGAAGCAAAATCGATCACCACATCAGCGTCAACATCACAATCCGCAAAAGACTTAAACACTGGGTAATCATTCTTTATATGATCCGAAATATCCACTCCCGCAACTATCTCTATCTCATCCATATCCTTTACTATGGATGTTATCATCTGTCCCATATGTCCATTACATCCGTGCATTATAGCTTTTACCATTTTGTCCTCCTTAATTCTCCGGCATATATAGAAGCCTGGTTACTGATAATACTATTATTGTGATTCACACGGATTGTTCCGCGCTTCGCGCTCCCACAATCCTACCCACATTCGGACTCCCATGGGGCTTACGCCCCACTTCGTCCTCATGTGGGTGGCGCATCTGAAACCTTTCACACACTGCAAGCAAGCTTGTGTGTGAGAAAGGTCCCAGATGCTTGTGAATCACACTATGCTATTCTAACACAGAAAGCTGTTATTTTTGTGTACATTTTTCCATTTTTTTATTGACAACGGGTCACTGTTCGCATACAATACAAGCTGTATGTACATCGGACTGTCCGTGTCCGGCTCCGATGCATGTCGAAGAGTCTGTGTAATACCATTTTTTGGTACACACAAATGATGTATGATTAAGTTGGAGGTAAAAGGACTTGGCTAACATTAAATCCGCTAAAAAGCGTATTCTTGTAACAGAGAAGAAGGAAGAAAGAAACAAGGCTATCCGTTCTGCAGTTAAGACAGCAGTGAAGAAGGTTTATGTTGCGATTGATGCAAACGATGCTGAGGCTGCAAAGGCTGCACTGCTTAGTGCTACCAGCGTTATTGATAAAGCTACCCGCAAGGGCGTTTATCACAAGAATTACGCTTCAAGAAAGATTTCCCGTCTGAGCCTGGCTGTCAACAAGATGAGCCGCTAATTGGGAACATATAAAAATACCTATTGAATCCCCGGAGCCGTCATTCCGGGGATTTTTTGTATGTTTTTGCAGATCTGATCCGCTCCACTAACGATAGAAAATCCACCCCTGCTGTGATACAATATAATCGTTTGAAAAACCGTAAAATAATCAGCTGTTCTGCACGGTCCGAAGAACAATGCCGGCATAGATAGCTGAAGGTAACAGCCTGACGAATCATCCCATATATTACACAGGATTATATTTAGTTATGAGAAAACGAATGCTGAATTACATAAAATACATAGATCAGATCCTTTCCTATGATCTGTCTGTTACTGCGTCCTTTTCCGATGACGGTGAGTTCAGCGACACACTCATAAAAGATACTGTCCCCACCAGAAAGGATTATGAAAAGCTGTTAAAGAACCACACCGACCAGATAATCTTCTTCCAACACGAACGGCTTATACACCTGATAGTTACAGTACTATTCGCCATACTTACCTTTGCGGTATTTTTTCTGCTGATATCCCTTCCTGTATGGAATACAGGGCTGTTCATACTGCTAATCGCACTGCTTGTGCTGCTTATCCCCTACATCGCCCACTATTACATACTTGAAAACGGGGTTCAGAAAATGTACAAACAATACGACGAAATATTAAAACGGATACGCACCTGACGCATCCCTATGCCTTTTGCGGCGGGTGCTTATCATCAGACATTTTTATTTGCGCCGCTTGACCCCTGATTTCTTCACGGAATCATCTGCCCTTTTTTCTCCGGAATTCTGAACTGTATGCTTTTTAAAAGCATTCTCCCCATACTTTGCATTGTAATTATCTATCAGAGACTCTATCATGCGCTTCCTTACATAGATGTCATAACTTAATTCAAATATAAATGTAAATGTCCTCAGGAACTCTGCTTCTTCATCATCGCCATCATAAAGATTTTCCGCATTTTCATATTTCTGCAGGACATCCTTTTTTATATCGTCTATACCGCTCTGCTCAAGTGCAGAAACATCGCGGTAAAGCTTTTCTATGGTCATACTTCCGTTTTTTCCGAAATATTTTGATGTAAGCGGATTGAGCATGGACTGTATGTCATTTATAGACATTACATGCTTAAAATAATATATGAATATCAGTATAAGGAGATGTTCCTTGGAATACTTCTTCTTAACAGGCGGAGGCAGAAGGTCATTCTTGGCATAGTTGTTAATCATGGTCTTTGTAAGTATCCTGCCATCTGCCGTTCTGGCTGAAGTCCCAAGACGGCTGTCAATAAATCCTGTCACCTGCTCCATATAAAGATCTATATTCGGCAGGTCATCAGGATCTATCGTTCCGATCCGGTCAAGGTCATCTATCAGTTTTTTTACAATATCTTCGTTTGTCATATTCCTATTATAAACTAATTTACTGCGAATTGCCATTCAGCCACACTTTATTAAGCCTGTCTACCTCCTCTGCAGGCTTCACCCTAAGCTCCACCCATGCCGGGATAAAGCCGCTCTTTATCCCGTTCCTCACCGATCTGACATTGGACCAGGCAGAACTGTAAAATGGCACCTTATCACGCTTAAGTATCTCCTTTGCAAGGGCTGAAGTTAACGCTGATGCAATGCCCTGCTGCCTGTACTCCGGCAGCACATCTATGCCTATCTGCCACATCATTTCACAATCTGCCGAGCAGCCGGCAAGCCCCACAAGCTTACCTTTATCATATGCCCCTACCCCCAACACATCCAGCTGTTTACGGTCTTCACAGAGTGCATTACTCCATTCCGGAAGATACAGCTCTGCAAAATCTCCCTGTTCCAGCACACGCTGTTCATATGGACATGTAGCATCAGGTATCCTGCTTATATCAGGCAAATAGTATTCCGGCTGATAACAGACCTTATGGCCCCGCTCAATCATCCTTTCATTAAGCCAGTGCAGACTTGGCGTTTCAAAGAGATGATAAAAGGCATACCGGCCCATATACTCTTCCACGATGTCTTGTACTTCATCTGTTACAGCCGCAACCACATTGCTTCCATAGGAAACAAGGCTGCATGTATTCGGCTCCTTTATGTATTTACGTGCATTATCCCCCTTACGGTAAGCGGTGATCACATTTTCCTTTCTCAAAAAATCCTCTGCCTGACAGCCGATATCCTCCGCCGACTGTTCCATGGCAATACGCAGTATTTCCTTATTATTCATAATTTTTCCCTTATATAAACAGATTAAAATCCTACAACCCTTTCATACTTTCAAACTTATCCCCGTACGCCTCAAAAAAAATCCCCCATCGTGTTTTACACGGCGGGGGATTGAATACCTGAATCTTATTCGATGGGATTAAGGCTTATCAGCAAACACCCTGAGCGATCATAGCCTCAACAACCTTCTTGAAGCCTGCAATATTAGCACCCGCAACATAGTTGCCTTCCATGCCATATTCCTTAGCAGCATCATCGATGTTGTGATAGATACCAACCATGATACCCTTAAGCT
>CAMOJK010000137.1 GCA_946616835.1 uncultured Lachnospiraceae bacterium | reverse complement strand
AGTGCTTCAGGAAGCAGATAAGGATTATGTCCGTACCGCATACAGCCGTGGAAATTCTACCATGCAGGTCATGTACAGACATGTACTGAAAAACGCCCTTATACCGTTAGTTACATTCTGGGGCATGGCAGTTGCTGATGTAATTGCCGGCTCCATAGTAATAGAACAGGTATTCAACATCCCCGGTCTGGGAAGAGTTTTGCTGACTTCCATATCAAACAGGGACTACCCGGTAGTGGAAGCAGTCATACTGCTGATAGCAGTGGTGGTCGTGCTGATGGATCTGGTGACAGACATATTGTACAGACGCATAGATCCGAGAGTGCGGGGGAACGAGAAGGGGTAGTGCAGCGTAAACATCTTGATATCCACCACATGTGCCTTGCATAAAGTGCCCGTCATAGCTTTTAAGCCTGCAAAAAAACGAGAAAAGAAATGCTTAATTCAATAAGGAAAACATTTAGAAAATACAATAATTTTTTCTTTAACTTTGGTATGATCATCACCCTTGTGTTTTTCGTGCTGGCTGTTGTCGGCTGTTTTTATACGCCATATAACACCACGGAAATGAATGTTGCACTGAAAAATTCTGCGCCTGCTTTGGCACATATTTTTGGCTGCGATAATTATGGTCGTGATATTTTCAGCCGTGTAATGGAGGGGATAAGAAACACTTTCTTTATCTCATTTTTTACGGTCCTGATAGGAAGCCTTATGGGGATACTGATCGGTGCTGTATCCGGATACTACGGAGGAAGACTTGACGAGATACTTATGCGTATAAATGATGTGATGTTTGCTTTCCCAAGCGTTCTGCTTGCACTGGTGATAATTTCTCTTTTTGGTAGCGGCACAATGGTGGTAACACTTGCGCTGGGAATAGCCTTCATACCCAGCTTTGCAAGGATAGTAAGGTCAGAATATAAAAAGCAGGCTTCCCTTGATTATGTTCAGAGTGCAAAGCTTATGGGGGCGAAGGATATAAGGGTGATCTTTGTGCATATCCTTCCGAATATACTTCCGGTGTTAGTAAGTTCAGTCATGATAGGCTTTAATAATGCCGTACTTGCGGAAGCAGGCTTAAGCTATCTTGGAATAGGCGTACAGCCTCCTGAGGCATCCCTTGGACGCATGCTTTCGGAAGCTCAGTCGTATCTTTTTTCATCGCCGTGGTATGCTCTGTTTCCCGGGTTAGCCATAGTATTTATGGTGCTTGGTTTTTCGATGTTAGCGGAAGGAATATCTTCTGCTAAGTGATCAGGAATCAGGAATCGGGAATGGTGCAATTGCCGGTGCTGATTTTACAGGTAAATAATATGCTATTAGAAGTTAAAGACCTTACAATTGAATTTCACGACCATGATCGTCCGGAGACTGTGGTTGAGAATGTAAGTTTTTCCTTGGATAAAGGTGAGATACTGGGACTTGTGGGGGAGTCAGGCTCTGGTAAATCCATGACGGCAATGGCTATAGCAGGCCTGCTGCCCAGAAAGAAAATGAAAAAATCCGGCGAGATCATATTTGAGGAAAAGAACCTGCTTACTCTGCCAAGACATGATTTAAGAGAGCTGCAGGGAGATGAGATCGCAGTAATATTCCAGGAACCCATGACCGCGCTGAATCCTACCATGCGGATAGGCAGGCAGGTGGAGGAAGCACTGCTTCTGCACCGCGATATGACAGCCCAGGACCGTAAAAACAGGGCGATAAAGTACCTCAAGGCTGTAGAGCTGGACGATGCAGAAAGGATATATGAGTCTTATCCTCATGAGCTTTCCGGAGGACAGAGGCAGAGGGTGATGATAGCATCCGCTATGATAAACAGGCCGAAGATACTGATAGCCGATGAGCCTACCACGGCACTTGATGTGACTGTCCAGGCACAGATAATCGATCTTCTGCAACGGACCAATAAAAAGCTTGGGGTAGCAATACTTTTCATTTCTCATGACTTAAGCCTCATAAGCCGTATTACCCACAATGTTATAGTTATGCAGAACGGCCATATTGTGGAGAAAGGAAATACGGATGAAATCTTTGCCGCTCCAAAGAATGACTACACAAAGAAACTGATAGCCGCAATACCGAAGGTTGAGCTTAAGTGAATATAAATACAGACAAAACATCATACACTCCTGATTCACCGGATATTCTCGTATCCGGACATGGTATCACTGTCTCATTTGCGGACAGGACAGGGAAAAGGACCACAGTGCTTGACGGGCTTGATTTTGATATATATAAGGGTGAGATACTCGGTCTTGCAGGTGAGAGTGGCAGCGGTAAATCTACATTAGCCAAGACTATACTTGGGATGGTTAAATGTGACTCCGGCGAGCTTTATGTCGGTGCGGATAAGCCGCAGATGATATTCCAGGATCCCTACAGTTCACTGAATCCGGCTAAAAAAATCTCCTGGATCATGCAGGAACCTTTAAGGCTTGGAACGGATCTTGATAAAAACACAAGAAAGCAGAAAGTGTCCGAAATGCTTTCCTCCGTAGGCTTAAGTGATGAGATAGGTGACCATAAGCCTAATGAACTGTCCGGAGGTCAGCGACAGAGGGTATGCATAGGAACTGCACTTATGCGCAATCCTGAGCTGCTGATAGCTGATGAACCGGTATCGGCACTGGATGTAACTGTTCAGGCTCAGGTTCTGGAACTTATGAAAGATCTGCATAGAAAACACGGATTTACCATGCTTTTCATTTCACATGATTTACGGACAATGTATAATTTCTGCGACAGGATAATGATACTGCAGAAAGGTAAGATCGTTGAAAGCGGCAAGCCGGACGAGGTGTACAGAAATCCGCAGGCTGAGTATACGAAACTGTTGTTAGAAAGTGCCGGGATAACTGTCTCAAAATGAGAATAAAACTACCCGGCCGTTTTTTGCCAAATGAAAAAATACAAAATTTAATTAATTTTCAGGGGAGTAATCTGCATGAGCTATATTTCAGATAATTTATTTCCAACATATTTTTCAAAAAATGTATACCGTATGAATTTTAAAAAAGTATGGGACGCAGGTTACAGAGGTATCATTTTCGATATAGACAATACCCTTGTTGGTCATGACGCACCTGCTGACGACCATGCCAGGCGGCTGATAGAAATACTTAAGGGCATGGGATTTGAGACCATGATAGTTTCAAATAATGAAGAACCCAGGGTAAAAAGCTTTTCTGATGCTATCGGCTGTATATATGTATACAAAGCCCTGAAACCAAGGGCATATGGCTACAATAAAGCACTTGAGGTCCTTCATATGCCTAAGAAAAAGGTGCTTTGCATCGGCGACCAGATATATACGGATATATGGGGAGCAAACAGGGCAGGACTGGACAGTGTACTGGTAAGGAAACTGCACGAATACGAACCGCCGCATATACACCTTAAGAGGGTATTGGAAATGCCGGTATTGTGGCTTTATACTCGTAAGAAGAATAAAATTAAAAGCTGACCCTTTATATGTCTAATCAAGTAATTTACCACAAACAATAAAAAAATGATATACTATATGTTGGTTTTTCATAGTCAGTTATTATAAGGGGAGTGTAAAATGAAAAAGTTTGCAGAAAGAATCGCTATGTTGCTGCTTGTGATCGCAATTGTCGGTTCAGGAAGTTTTGGCGGAGTGGCTACAGTTAATGCTGAAGGCGAAACTTCGGCAAATGAAGCTGAAGCACTTGTTGTTCCAAACCAAATGTATGAATATGACTGCGGAGGCGGAACGGCCTGCGTAGGTGTTCTTATTGCAGATCCTGAGGGAATTACTGATGTAACATTTTATGTTTGGGGAGCTGCAAACGAGCAGGACGATATTATTGCTGTAGCAGGAACTAAGATTGCAGAAAACCAGTATGAAGCAAGAGTTGATGCTACTGCCCATATGACAGGCGGTATGCTTTATCATGCATATGCTACAAGAAATGGAGTAAGCGAGATCCTGGGGATGGCATCCGCAACCATGGAAAATGCCAATATGACTCAGATCGCACAGACGCTTACTTCTCCTACCGGAACTATAGTACTGGTTGATAAGTCTCAGAATATCTTCGGAATATACAGTTATGATGGAACACAGTACAATTATGTCAGAGGTAATTACTGTACAACAGGAGCCGGCGGATGCACTCCTACCGGAACATATTCAATAGGCAGGAAGGGATACGCTTTTGGAACGGCGGATTATACCTGCTACTACTATAGCGGTTTCATCGGCGGCAAATATCTTTTCCATTCAGTGCTTTACTACCCGGGCACATTTAAGATAAAGAGCGGTAAGCTTGGACGCTACCTGTCTCACGGTTGCATAAGACTGGATATCGATGATGCAAAGTTTTTACAGGATTATGTGCTGTCAGGCTCAACGGTATACATATACAAATAGAACGTTTTACCGACAGTAATCTTTATCTGATTCCGTAGCTCTATCCAATACGTAGAACAAATAGTTTAGGATGCAGAATATAGACAGCAAAAATAAATATACAGGTATCAATACTGCAACAAGGCTTGCCGGACTTTTAGGACATCCTGTGGGGCATTCCGTATCCCCGTATCTGCAGAATGCACTTGCGGAGAAATACGGGATCAATATGGCGTATCTTGGCTTTGATATTGCAGAAGGTCAGCTTGAAAACGCAGTAAAAGGCGGTCTTGCCATGAATGCTATAGGATTTAATGTGACTGTGCCCTATAAAAAGGATGTAATGAAGCTGCTTGCAGGCGTTGATCCTGCTGCAGAGAAGATTGGTGCAGTCAATACCTTAAAGCTTGAGCCGGACGGATACCACGGTTATAACACTGACATGCCGGGATTCGGAAGGGCGCTGGACTATGCAGGTATTAGCGTTAAAGACAGAAATGTAGTCATGATAGGTGCAGGCGGTGCTGCCAATGCGGTTTTGTGTGCGCTATTGGAGAAAGGTGCAAAAAATGTCCTATTGCTAAACCGCACTGTAGAAAAGGCTGAAGCCCTGGCTGAGAGGTTCAGAAACTATTATCCTGATAGCAGGATCTTTACATCTCCTTTAACCGAAACTGAAATCAGTACAGGAACAGGGGCTTCAGATGAGCAGGCTTCTGGGATAGAGCCTTATATCCGTACCATGGATAGCATCAGTCCCGATAAATGGTTAGCTATCCAGTGCACCAGCGTAGGGATGTCTCCCAAAACAGGTGCAGCCCCCATAGAATGCCGTGATTTTTACGAGAAAATCGATGCGGCTTTTGATATAATATTTAATCCGGAGGAAACACTTTTCTTAAGGAAAGCAAAGGACGCCGGTGCAGTTACCTCAAACGGATTGGGAATGCTCTTATTTCAGGGGATAAGGTCATTTGAAATATGGAATGACATCGAGGTCGATGACAATTTCGTTGAAGAGCTGCTGTCAGGTATGCGGGACGCAATTCATAAATGATGAATAAATTATTATTATTGAAATTTTACGATAAAAGCATATGGTGAATACGAATTATCAAATCATAATCATACAGAAAGAAGGACAACAAAAATGAAGTACGATTTCAAGGAAGTTGAAGCAAAATGGCAGAAGAAATGGGAAGAGGCCGGAGCTTTCAAGGCTGTTGATTTCAGTGACAAGCCCAAGTTCTACGGTCTTGTGGAATTCCCTTATCCTTCAGGAGCAGGCATGC
>CAMOJK010000136.1 GCA_946616835.1 uncultured Lachnospiraceae bacterium | reverse complement strand
TCTACGATACTTATACCATCAATCTTGCTCTTTTCGAGCATGACCAGCCGCTTATTGGGGTGTGAATGATTTTAGGACAGCCTGACGCATGTGGTGTGAATGCTTCTGTACAAGCCCGACACATGTGGTATGAAAGCTTTCAGGGCAGTCCGATGCATGTGGTGCTTAGGGCATACAGAAGATTGGTCGGAAAAATGTCGCCTGCAGGGCGACCATTTTTATTTTGCTTTTTTCTATACTTATCTCAGAACGAAGGAATGCAGAGCCGGACACCGGCAGAAAGCGAGGTAAGTTATGAAGAAGGGTTTGACAGAGATAGTATTTATTCTTGACAGAAGCGGATCAATGGCAGGGCTTGAGGCTGATACCATAGGCGGGTTCAATTCCATGCTGGAGAGGCAGAAGAAGGAAGAGGGCGATGCAATTATTTCCACTGTGCTTTTTGATGACAGGACCGAGATACTCCACGACAGGATAGATTTAAAAAAGGTGGAGAAGATGACGGACAGGGAGTATTTCGTGAGGGGCTGTACTGCATTGCTTGATGCTGTGGGCGGTGCCATCCGGCATACAGACAGGATGCAGAAGGAGATGCCAGAAAGTGAAAGACCGGAGAAGACATTATTTATAATCACGACCGATGGAATGGAAAATGCCAGCAGAGAGTATTCTTATGCCAAGGTTAAGAAAATGGTGGAGAAGAAAAAGCGGAAGCAACATTGGGAATTCATCTTTATGGGGGCAAATATCGATGCTATCGAAGTGGCCGGGCGATTCGGCGTGGCTGCCAACAGAGCTGTAAGATACGAGTGTGATGAGGCGGGAACTGCTCTTAATTTCTCTGTTATGTCAAAGCTTGTAAGCTGTGCAAGGTCATGCGCAAGTGCAGAGAAGATGGGTGCAGCCTATGATGAGGCAGGCGATGAAATGCTTGAGGAGATAAGGGCTGATTATAAAAAACGCCACGGGGCATGAGCAAAAAAAGCCGTGTGCATGAGTGCAGAAAAGGCTTTGGGTATCATTGATGCCCGAAGTCTTTTGATTATATTTAACATCACTCAATCTTGAAAAAAAGGCTGCGATTTGGTAACATTATACCAAAGGGGCAGATGCCTGTTCACATATTTTATCATGTGGAGGGATTGGAAATTATGAGGATTTTGAGCGTTTTAAATATTAAGAACTATAGTCTGTTAAAGCAGGTATCATTGTTCGCAACTGCTGCTGTTATTTTTGCGGCTGTCTTTTGGGGGACATCATTTAATACACAGGCGGCTGACGGAGACGGGGTTGAGTTTGTGCCTGTTCAGGAGGGATATTATGCTGTCAGCGGTACTGCGTCTAAGGATATCAATACATCCTATAATCTTGGTGTTGCGGTGATAGGCGCTGCATA
Organism: uncultured Lachnospiraceae bacterium; assembly: GCA_946616835.1. GTDB lineage: Bacteria > Bacillota > Clostridia > Lachnospirales > Lachnospiraceae > NK4A136. The sequence goes on along the minus strand of CAMOJK010000136.1, from coordinate 4,428 downwards.
CAAGGAGGCAGGGGGGCTTGCATACCTTGATGTGAAATTCATGAAGAAGAGTGGTGTTTATGTTATGGTTCTTTCACACAATGATGTAAATACGCTTAAGAACCTTCATACTACTACCATGAACTGGCTGGCACAGAATGCTCCCGCAATAGTGCCTTCGGGAACGAAGCGGAGTGATGCGATACTTAAGGCTGCCGACTGGGTGGCGGACAGGATGACCTATGATTATACTGCGGTCAATAATCCTCAGCTCCTTGCATCATATCAGAATGCGATGAGCTGCTATAAGGACGGCAAGGGCGTGTGTACTACTTATGCAACGGCTTTTGATGCAATGATCGCTTACCTTCCCATTAATCCCAAGACCGGATGCGTGGATTATGCCTGTGCATCACCGGTGTATATAGATGCCATGCTGGTGGCTAACGCAGATCATGCATGGTCAGCATTAGCTGAGACAGACGGCTGGCATATGTATGACATCACTTTCTATGACAACAATAATCTGTCAAAGTGTCCACAGTATCTCGATATGGACAATGCTGCGCTGAATGACGGATTCCATTCGAATATCACCACAATGCTTGCCGGCTATCCGGGGAATACCTATGCAAGCAGGTAAGAATGGATAATAATTTTACAGTATTCAAAAAGTCCGGTTGTACCGGACTTTTTAATTATCTGAATTATTTATTCCCTCGGACAGATACATTTTGCATGGGCTTTTTATACAGAGGGGTAAATTCAAGCTGTATATGATCAGCTATGGTCGGAGGGATTACAGATCTTCCCTGAGGCGCATACTGTATTTTATTATCAGTCTCTCAAGTGCAAGATTTTCATCCATTATTCCGAACCTTACCTTTTCCTGTACTTTTATTGTATCGTCAATAAAGGCAACTAGTTCTTTTTTTGAAAAGCGGGATGCTGCCTTCATCCGCATTTTTGCCGCATAGGTCTTGTATTTGAGTTTGGCAGCTATTTCTTCTTCAGAAGCACCTTTCGCGGCCATATCCTTGACTATAAGCAGCACATTGAATTGTGAGGTCAGCAGGGAAATGATGCTGTACATGGAGGTGTGGTTATTCAGCAGATTGTAGTATGCCTTCAGTGCAGACTGTTTATCCCTTTCGGACAATGCATTGACCAGAGGAAAGACATTGTCTTCAGGTCTGGCGGATACTATAGCGTCCACATCAGCTATAGTGATTTCTTCCCGTCCATCAGTGTAGCATATCAGCTTTTCCAGTTCTGAGCGTATGATGGTCATTGACAGCCCTGTCTTGGAAAGAAAGTACTCGTAGGTACTGGGACGTATTTTTTTGTTGTTCTTTATGAGGATGGTAAGGATGACCCTCTTTAGACCTTCTTCATCAAGCTGTGTATATTCTACCAGCCTCCCGGCATCCTCTGCCCTTTTGCATATGGCCTTTCTTTTATCAACGGCATTCTCTGCAAAAATAATATATGTGGTGTCCGGTATATGTTCCAGAGCTTCCTCCATAATGGCATTGCCGTTTTTAAACCAGCCGGTGTATTTTACACAGATCAGTCTGTGCTCTGCCAGGAAGGGCATGGTGCTTACGGCTGAAGCAATCTCTTTGGCAAGCTCCTGGCTGCCGTGGCCTTCACCATTGAAGCTTATAAGGTTCATTTCAGCATTTTCCGGCATAAGATGTTCTGAAAGACGCTTAAAGGAGGCGTCCCTAAGGTAAGTTTCCTCGCCATACAGGACATAGATATGCTTTAAGTTACCTGATTTTATATCGAGTTCTGCCCAGTCAGGGGCAGGACCTTTTTTCGTTTTCTTGTAATCTTTTTTATTTGCTGCCATGAGTACAATTTTAAGGCTTGGGAAAGTTGAGTGCAAGTGCAGGATTGCTGAGTATAAGACAGCCGTAAGCAGAATGGCAAATGGGACGAAAGCTGAGTTGAAGGGGCATGCAGTAGCAGTGGTATGAAAAAAATGCTACAATACGATTAGTCTTGCAAAGAGCGGTGATGCCAGTGGAATATCGGGAGACAGAAAAGATCCTAAAAAACTATATAGATGTATCTCCGGAGGATATCCGGGAGCTTGACGCTGGACATATAAACAGGACATTCCTGGTTACTGCGGGGGATAAATTCATTCTTCAGTGTCTGAATAATAATCTGTATTCCACGCACCTTACAGAGCTTGAAAATAATTACAGGCAGTATATAAAAGCGTGGCGCAGCTGCTCAGGAGAACTGTGTGAATGGCAATGCCCTGAATGGATAAAGAGCAGGGAAAATAAATACTTTTTCATCGATGACGATGGCCGGATATGGCGTTTATACTATTACATACAGGGTGATGTATATAATGGGGATAACGGACCGGATCCTGCGGAAGCAGGTATGGGATTAGGCAGGCTGCACAGGATACTTATGGAGTGTCCGGCAGGCAGCGTTAATGGCATATTCAGGCATCTTCACGATTTGGATCATTACTACCGGGAGTATCGCATGCAGGATCAGTCCAAATATCCCCGTGATAGCGGGCTCGACAGTATTATTTCAGGCTGTTATGAGGACTTTGAAAGGATAACCGTTCCAGAGGGCAATATCATTCATGGTGATGCCAAGATCGGCAATATGATATTTAATAACGGAAAGGTAACAGGTTTTATTGATCTGGATACACTTACGGACGGCTCGTGTTTTGATGATATGGCGGACTGCCTCCGCTCATTAGGTGCCGATAATGACGAGGAAAAGATCAGCCGGTTTATTAAAGGCTATGAAGCCGGAAGAGATGCAGTATTAACGGATAATACGGTTGAACTGCTGATATTGAACTGCCGCAGGATACGGTTTATTCTGGGAATCAGGTATTATACGGATTATCTTGCCGGTAATGTTTACTTCAGGGAAAATCACCCCGGTGAGAATTTAGAGAAGGCGAGAAGAAATATTAAATTATGAGCAGATTTATTTTTTACAGGAATACGGCAGAGGTAAAGCTTATAGAGGACATTCTGGATCTTCCGGGACGGATAGCAGAGACAGGAGATAAAACACTTTATACGGAAGTGTTTTCGAGGCTTTTTGAGACGGCATCTTTTGCGGGATTTGAGGGAAATCTTTGGCACAGACTGCTTACGGAAGCTCTGGTATACGACGAGAACGCGTACACAATAGCCTGTGAGAGGCGGTATGCACCGGAGAGTCTGTGGAATGCTGCTTCGCTTGATATGAATACATTTTTTGAACTGTTCGGTATGGACATGGATGAGTATCTGTCGGATACAGTTCCGGAAGGCTTAAGGTCCCTTATAAAAGACTATAGTATAAAAGGCCGTAACGGAAGTCTTTTAAACGGAATAAAGTATAATCCCGTGATACAGGATACAATAAACAGATTAGCAGTGGAACTTGCGGGAGCGGACACCGCATATGCAATGCGATCGGTACTTGAGGATTTTTATAAATCCTATGGCTTAGGTAAGTTCGGCCTGCACAAGGCTTTCAGGGTAAATGCAAAGGATATGGGATATGATGTGGATATCTATCCTATCTACAACATAGCAGTCACCGGTCTGGATGACCTGGTAGGGTGTGAATTCCAGAAGGCTGCACTAAGGGAGAATACAGAGAACTTCCTGATGGGTCGCAGTGCGAATAACTGTCTGCTCTATGGTGATGCAGGTACCGGAAAATCCTCAAGCATAAGGGCAATCCTGAATGAGTATTATAAGGACGGACTCAGGATGATAGAGGTCTACAAGCATCAGTACCGTGAGATCAATTCCCTGATTGATACACTGAAAAACAGAAATTATCATTTTATAATATATATGGATGACCTTTCATTCGAGGAGTTTGAGGTAGAGTATAAGTATCTTAAGGCAGTGCTTGAGGGCGGGCTCGAGAGCCGTCCTGACAACGTGCTGATATATGCTACTTCCAACAGACGCCATCTTGTGAGGGAGAATTATACTGACAGGGAAGAAGGGGAAAATGACAAGCATTCAGCCGAGACGGTGCAGGAGAAGCTATCGCTTTATGCAAGATTCGGGTTGAGCCTGTATTTCGGAGCCCCGGCTCAGGATGAGTATTATGAAATAGTGGATACCCTTGCGTTGCGCTACGGTATCAGTATGGAAGAAAAGGAACTGCATCTGCAGGCGTCCAGATGGGCACTGAGCCGAAGCGGTTTTTCCGGAAGGACGGCATCACAGTTTATCGATCATTTACGGGGGATCAGTAATGTCTGAAAAAAATAAAAAAGTAAGGACCTTTGCAGCTATCGATGTGGGCAGTTTTGAGATGGGGCTCAAGATATTTGAGATTTCACAGAAAAACGGCATAAAGTGCATCAATTCCGTAAAGCACAGGCTGGCTCTCGGTAATGACAGTTATGTCAGGAAAAAGATCAGCTATGAAAAGATGGAGGAGCTTTTC
>CAMOJK010000135.1 GCA_946616835.1 uncultured Lachnospiraceae bacterium | reverse complement strand
AAGCCTGCGCCTTAACTGTCTCGTATGCTGCCATCTCCTCAGGCTTATAAAGTCCGAGTCTGCGCATAGCCTCGTTAAAATCAACCTTTGTAGCATCAAACTCCGGTCCATCAACACATGCAAACTTGGTCTCTCCGTCTACGCTTACACGGCATGCACCGCACATTCCGGTTCCGTCTACCATAATGGGATTCATGGATACCATGGTATGTATTCCCAACTGCGCGGTAAGCTGGCTTAAGAATTTCATCATTATCATAGGACCTATACATACGCAGTGGTCATACTCCTTGCCCTCTTTCTTTACCAGATCCTCAAGACAAGTAGTAACCATTCCTGTCCTACCATAAGAACCATCGTCAGTTGTGATATAGAGATTGCCTACTGCTTTCATCTCATCTTCAAGTATCACAATATCTTTAGTCTTTGCGCCGACAATGACATCTGCTGTGATCCCGTGCTCATGAAGCCATTTAACCTGACAGTAAACCGGTGCTGTGCCAAGACCGCCTGCAACAAAAATAATCTTCTTTTTCTTTACTTCTTCTATATCATCGGTAACCAGATCGCTGGGGTGACCTAAAGGACCTACGAAATCAGCAAGGAATTCACCAGCTTCCTTTTTTGACATCTCCAGTGTGCTTCCACCGATAGTCTGTACAACAATGGTAACCGTCTGCTTTTCTCTGTCATAGTCACAGATAGTAAGTGGGATACGCTCTCCATCCTCAGTATCACGGACAATGACAAACTGTCCCGGTTCACATGAACGAGCCACCATCGGTGCGTCCACAACCATCTTGAATGTATTAACATTCAGCCACTCTTTTTCCAGGATCTTAAACATTTCTTTCCTCCTTAAATGCAATTTGGCAAAAATTTGCTTTCTCACAATTTTATAAAAATTTTTTTATGCTAACAACTGTTTTTTTTGTAAATTTCTATTCTTCTTCCGACAGCAATCTCATATATGACTCGTATTCATCTTTTTTGAAGCAGCAAAGATATATATTCATTACAACATCCGGATGTGATCCCAGCCATGCAGCGATAGCATCCAGTGATACATCTGCTGCCTCATCAAGAGGATAACCGTACACCCCGGTAGAGATTCCTGGGAACGCTATGCTCCTGCAGCCGTTTGCCAGTGCAAGATCCAGTGACTTTATATAGCAGGAGGCCAGCTGCTTTGCATCCTCGTCTTTACCGCTGTATACAGGCCCCACAGTATGTATGATATAATCTGCGCTTTTTATATCATAGGCACCGGTTATTTTTGCTTCCCCTGTTTCGCACCCGCCTAACTTCCTGCATTCTTCCAACAGTGCCTTGCCTGCCGCCCTGTGAATGGCGCCGTCTACACCTCCACCCCCTAAAAGGCTTGAATTAGCCGCATTGACTATGGCATCCGCATGTACATTCAGGACTCCGTTCTGTAAAACCTGTATCCTGGACTGGGGGATATACGCTTCAAGCATCTCCTGAATTTTTTTTGACAAAAGGAAATTCTTTCCCCAGGGGTTTATCACCAGTCCATTGCACTCATTCCTGTTCTGGAAGATATCTAACAGCACTGCCAGCTGAATGGGGGTAACAGCAATATTTTCCCCCTTCCTCATCTCGGCCACCGAAGTAAAAACCGGGACAATAAAACGGTCACCCTCATCAATATGCATAAAGTTGACCTGAGTCCCTTCCCCAAGAGCGTAGACATCATCTTCTAACTGTTTTATCTCCTGTCCATCTGGTACGGCAAAGGGAACCAAGACTTCCATCTCATTTGCAAGACCTTCTCTCAGACAGTTAAAAACCGGTTCAAGAGATGCATCATCCCCTCCAAGATACCAGTTAAAAACCGCTTTTTCCAGTTCCTTTGTTAGTCTTTCCTTTCCCATTTTTCCCCTTTCTGTCACAGTAACTGCCATATCTTAAACGATATATACTTTAGGCTTTCATGAATGTCCGCCCAGCTCATATATACTTGATCAGGCTGTCTGTCTTTCCTTTTTTATCTATCATGATAACTGCATAGCTTGCCCGCTTTCCTTTCTGTCTGGGATATGAAAGGCTGCCCGGACATAAGACCGTAATATTTCTTTCATTACTCAGTTCCGGTATATGTGTATGTCCATACAGTGCTATGTCTGCTTTGTGTGCCTTAGCCGCTTCCGCAACTCCTGTTGTATCGCATCCCACATACTGCCTGTGTCCATGTGTTACATATAGCCTGTGTCCCGGCACCTCCAGCACAAGCTCGTGGGGAAGTGATGCCCCCAGATCCATGTTTCCCATTACCGCATAAAAGGGGCACTTGCATGAATCCGCAAACTCTGCATCATATCCACATATATCTCCGCAGTGAATGACCATGTCCACCGGACTCTCCCTCTCTAATGCAACATAGAAATTGCGAGGATCATTATGGGTATCGCTTACCACAAGGATCTTCATCTTCACCCCTGTTTATATTCGAGAATGCCTGCTTTTACCAGTCTGTCACGCATTGCCCTTATTGCCTTTCCCCTGTGGCTTATCTCATTCTTTTTATCAGGGGACATCTCTGCCGTTGTGCAGCCGTACTCGGGAACATAAAAGAAAGGATCATAGCCAAAGCCATTTTCCCCCTTAAGCTCATGGGCCACCATTCCCTCAACTGTCTCTCTGACAACTGCCGCACCTTTGTATTTATCATTTTCATTACCAGTAATTATGGGCATGACTGCCTTACCGCAGGCAGACACGGAACATACGAATCTGGCAGTTCGTTCATCCTCAGGCTTACCTTCCAGCTCATTTATTATATCGGTCATAGCCTGTTCATAAGTGCGGTCTCCCAGCCACCTGTGTGACTGGACTCCGGGCATCTTCCTCATTGCATCGATCTCAAGGCCCGAATCATCTGCCATGACTATGGCATCTACATACTCAGGTTTGTTTACTTTTATATATTCAGCCACAGCCCTTGCCTTTATCGCCGCATTATCCTCAAAAGTCTGTCCGTTTTCATCTATGTCTTCAGTAAAACCAATCTGCTTCATGGTAAAAAGCTCTATATCAAGCCCCTCCATAATGCGTTTTATCTCGGATATTTTTCCTTCATTTGTAGTGGCAAATACTATTGTCCGCATATTTTCCCTTTCTGCTGCTCTGCATCGACTCTGCGAATCCCTGATACTAATTTCCCATACTGCGCTTCGGCGGTTTCGGTCCCATATATTGGTAAAAATAGGTCTTAAGCATTCCGTTATAGATCTTCCTGTTTTTATCAGCTTTTCTGCCAATATACTTCTGCACATCCTCATAGGATGTGATCAGATACATGGACCAGGAATCCAGAGCATTGTACCTTTCACCAAGCACTCTGTATAACTCCGGCAGCTCGCTCTTTTCTTCCAGACGTTCCCCATATGGTGGATTCGTTATGATAAAACCATACTTCTTGGGATGGGAGAGATCTGAAACAGGCCTTGTCTGAAAATGGATCATCTCGTCAACACCTGCAAGCTTCGCATTTGCCCTTGCAATTTCAGACATCTTGGGATCTATATCATAGCCCTGTATATCAGTTTTTACATCCTGTTTTATCTCATCCTCTGCCTCTTCCCTGGCATCAGCCCAGATATCAGCAGACATAACATTCAGCCATTTTTCCGCAGTGAAACTTCTTCTATATCCGGGAGCCATATTTGATGCCATAAGAGCAGCTTCTATAGGAAAGGTACCGCTACCACAAAACGGGTCCACAAGTATCCTGTCATCCCTCCAGGGCGTAAGCATGATCAATGCCGCCGCAAGGTTTTCCGCAATAGGAGCCTTGGCCGTAAGCTTCCTATAATCCCTTTTATGCAAGGATTCACCGGTAGTATCAAGCCCTACGGTCACTTCGTCTTTTTTTATGAATACTCTTATGGGATAATCTGAGCCTTCTTCCTTAAACCACTCTATGTGATATACCTGCCCCAGCCTGTCTACCATTGCTTTTTTCATAATGGACTGTATATCAGATGGTGAAAAGAGCCTGCTCTTTACGCTGGCTGCCTTGGCTACCCAGAACTTTCCATCCGAAGGTATCCACTTTTCAAGGGGCAATGACCTAGTCCCCTGGAACAGTTCTTCAAATGACTCTGCATGGAAACTCCCCAGCTTGACTAACACTCTTTCTGCTGTGCGGGACCAGATATTGACTCTTGCTATGGCCTCATTATCTCCCACAAAAGTCACCCTTCCATCATCCACATTGCTCACATCATAGCCAAGATCTGTTATCTCTTTTTTAAGGACAGCCTCCAGTCCGAAATGACAGGGTGCTATCAGCTCAAAACTCTCCATAGCTTACTCCTGGCCTGCAGCCTTCTTTGCCTCTGCTTCGTTTTCGGCTTCGTACTTTTCCTGCTGCTCAATAAAATCGTTTAAATCAGCTACCAGCACATCCACATCCTCCGGGGTGAAACCGTGCACATACATAGCCTGCTCAAGAGACTCTCCTGCTGCCGCAAAACAGGATATGCAGTGCATGCCCTGTCCCATGAGTATGTTTGATATATACGGATTTACTGCCAGCACATCCGGTATAAGCATATCCTTTGTAATCTTCTTTTCCATTTTTATTTATCCTTTCTGCCGTATTTCCGGCCTTTTGATCATTCATTTACAGGTTGTTCTGAATCAATTCATTACCAGAGGCTCTTGCGCCCAAAAGGGCCAGCGCTGTCCCTGCTTTTTTTGTTGGATAAGGGTGCATAAACGGACTGAGTTGCGATCACCTCGTCACGATAATCTTCCGCCCGACACCTAGAGTACAGTCCCATGATGGTCTCCTCCGCCGCAACATCCTTTTTCCTTGTATGCATCCTTACGATCATAAAATTTATAAAAAACGAAAGTATAAAGGCGATGAAAAAACATCCTATAAACTTAAGCGGACGGCCTATGCCGCTGCCACTTAAGATCTCGCCAATCTTTCCTCCCTCCATTACCGTACCGACCTCGGAAAAAGCCTTTACGACGCACTGCTTATAATCTCCATCTTCCGCATATTTTAATACATCATTTACGATAATATTGATTTCCGATGATGTCACAGCCTTCCCTATCTCTCCAAAAGTACGCATGTGAATCGTCCTGCCATTCACATCCTCCACGATCATCACTCCGGAATCATTTCCAAACACACCGGTATAAGCCTTCAATGCAAAATCATCTGTAGCCAGTACAGGCTCATCTGTTGTAAATAAAAAGGCATTTCCATATTCAGTAACAGGTGCAATTTCTTCTATGATCTCTTTTTTCTGATCCTCTGAAAAAATCCAAGCCATATCCTGAATAGCGGCAATATACCCGGTATCAGGATTCTCATAGTAATATATTGCCGGATCTATGTAGTGATCAGCTGCCATAGCATTAAATGAAAGACTAAAACCGATAAAAAGCACAAGAGACATTATAACAATAATCTGCTTCCTAAACCGCACTGTCGTCACCTCCCATTCTGTTGAGCTGTGGCAATGGTCTTGTTGTTGTTTTATTATAGACATCAAGTATCGCCAATTGCGAAAATACTACAGAAAAGCCCATCACTGCAGCCACTATATAATATGGCAGGTCATTTATGGGATTAATAAGTGATAAAAGCGTCGCAATGGTACATCCCACTATCATAAGCACGCTTCCAGCAAAAAGCATCTTCTTTTCATGAACCTTCCAGTAGCTTACAAAAATCCTTATAGCTATGGCTGTCACCACCACATTAAGGGCTATACTTATGTTTAATGAGATTGATGTCGATCCCAGAACATAAGTCAGCAGAAGTACCATAAGCGATGGACACATGATCACTAATGAAAACAGTACCCATAAGGTATACACTACCTCTGATTTCATCATAAACCTTCGTATGGAAAACTTCTTTTTACCGTATTTTCTGCTTTTTTCAAGCAGGTCAAGGGCATCCGGATTAAACCGCAGGTATTTATAAAAATA
>CAMOJK010000134.1 GCA_946616835.1 uncultured Lachnospiraceae bacterium | reverse complement strand
GACTCGCGATACGCAATGATCGCATCAGCCTTGGATCCCCCTATTCCGGGAAGAGACATAAGCTCATCTTTTGAAGCAGTATTGATATTTACCCTGCCGTCAGCACCTGCACCCCCCGACATATCCTGCCCCGATGACACAATATACGCAGCCGTACCGCCTGCTGCTTCAGTCTCTGCATATGTGGGAAAATAGTACTGAACTCCATCCGCTACCTCAGCCGCCAGATTGCATGCCGAAATATCAGTATCCTCGGTAAATCCTCCCGCCATTTCGACCGCCTCATACAATCTGGAACCAGCCGGAACAGCATATACCCCGGGAACACATACAGCCCCTGTCAGGTATACATAATAATCTTCTGTATACTGATCCGGCTCAGCACCAGTCCCGCTGTCATCCCGAGCTTCATCATCTGAAACAATGCCTGCTGCCATTTCTCCGGCAACACAGTCATCGCTTACAGCATGTTCCCCCGACCGGTCTCCTGTCATGTAAACTTTGGAATTACCGCATCCGCTAAGGACAAGAACTGCCGTCAGCATCACTAATACAGAATAAATATAAGATTTAAAACTAACAAAACTAAACATATGTAGCAACCTCCGGTATAAATGTAGTTATATAGATTTTCCTACATCTGCAACCGAAGACCTTCTCAGACGCCACATATCCATTCTATTACTTTTCAGAAAAACTAACAACTGCGAATATAAATTTCTTTCACAGCAATTTCTTCTCTTCGTCCGTTGCATAAGATGCGCCGGACATCACAAAAAATTCACTTCTCACATATTATGTGCTGGAAGTTTTAAAAGCAATTAAAATTCATCATCAAAGACACGAATTTAATATATCGATCATCTCGTCCACATCAGACTTTTCGATAACAAGGGGCGGGATGAAACGGATAATATCTGTTCCTGCGTTTATAAGCACCAATCCCTTATCAAGTGCTTTATTAATGATCTCTGCAACAGGATGATCAAATTCAAGTCCCTGCAGTAATCCCACACCACGATGATCCTTTATATCATCGTGTGCCCTTGCCACTTCTTCAAGCTTTTCATAGAGATACTGACCTACCTCTTTTACATGGTCGGTAATCTTTCTCTCCTCAAACTGCCTGAAGACTTCAACTATAGCCGCACCGCCCAGGGGATTGCCGCCATAGGTCGTGCCGTGATCTCCTGCAACAAGTGAATTCTGTCCCACTTTTTCCGTCATCATGAATGCACCCACGGGCACTCCGCAGCCAAGAGCCTTTGCACTGGTCATCACATCCGGCTTTATGCCAAATCTCTGCCATGCATAATACTCGCCGGTCCTTCCCATTCCGCACTGTATCTCATCTAACATCATAAGGATGTCATTCTCATCGCAGATCTTTCTCACTTCCTTTATGAACGCTTCTTCAGCCGGGTGGATACCGCCCTCGCCCTGAACTGTCTCAAAGAGTATGGCACAGGTCTTTTCATTAACTAAAGCCTTCACACTTTCAATATCATTAAGCTCCGCAAATTTTATATTCCCTATCATTGGCTGAAAGGCCTCACGGTACTTGGGCGTACCGGTAACCGACAGCGCCCCGAATGTCCTGCCATGGAATGAATGGTTCATAGCAATGATCTCGTGATCGGTTTTTCCGTCTTTAAGATAAGCATATTTTCTTGCTGTCTTTAATGCTCCCTCAACAGCCTCCGCTCCGCTGTTTGTAAAAAACACCCTGTCCATTCCGGAGACTTTCTTGATAGCCTTTGCCGCTTCTATCGCAGGGACATTGTAATAATAATTTGATGTATGAAGGATCTTGTCCACCTGGGACTTTACGGCTTCATTATATTCCTTATTACCGTACCCCAGAGCAAACACGCCTATGCCTGATACAAAGTCCAGATAATCCTTTCCGTTTAAATCATAAAGGCGCACTCCGTCACCGTGGTCAAAAACCACCTGATAACGGTTGTATGTATGGAGCAGATCCCGCTCCGCTTCCTCTATATAATCCTGCATTATGCCCATACTGACTCCTTCTGCCGCAGGACTGCGGCCTGGCTTTAATCTATCACTGCATCATCCGGGAATATCATGGTACCGATCCCCTCTTTGGTAAATATCTCAAGAAGCAGACAGTGTGCCAGCCTGCCATCCAGGATATGCACTCTCTGCACTCCGTTTTCTACGGCATCCACGCAATTGCCAAGCTTCGGAAGCATACCGCCTCCAATGATACCGTCATTTATCAGCTCCATAGCCTGTGAAACTTTTATCCTGGATATGAATGACGACTTATCATTTATATCCCTGTAAAGTCCCTCGATATCCGTAAGGAAGGCAAGCTTCTCAGCCCCCACCGCCTTTGCCACCGCACATGCGGCATCATCGGCATTTATATTATAGGTTTCAAAATTATCGTCCATTCCTATGGGACATACGATAGGCAGGAAATCCCTCTCCAGCATATCGAAAAGGATCTTGGGATCCACATTGGTTATCTGTCCCACATAGCCTATATCCTGTCCGTCCGACAGTTTCTTTTCTACCTTAAGCAGTCCACCGTCTTTACCGCTTATGCCTACGGCACGGACACCCAGTTCCTCAACCATGGTAACAAGACGCTTGTTGACTTTATTTAACACCATCTCAGCTACTTCCATGGTATCCGCATCCGTCACTCTTAGACCGTTTACAAATCTTGATTCCTTGCCGGTCTTTTTAAGCCATGCACTGATCTCCTTGCCACCGCCATGCACGATTATGGGTTTGAAACCAACCAGCTTTAAGAGTGTCACATCCTTTATGACATTACGCTGTATCTCCGGATCAGCCATTGCGGATCCGCCGTACTTTACCACGATGATGCGTCTGTTAAATGCCTGTATATAAGGCAGTGCCTCTATCAGTACTTCAGCTTTTTTTGCAACTTTTTCATATTCCCTGTTTTCCATTTTGCCCTCCGCAATAATGATCAAGATTACTTCCGCTTACCATCAGGATCTGTAATCAGCGTTTATCTTAACATAATCATAAGTAAGATCACATCCCCAGGCCGCTGCATCCTCTGTTCCTTCATGCATGTCCACAAAGACAGTGACCTCATCTTCCTTCATGATCTTAAGCGCTTCTTCTTCGTCAAACACTATTGGGGTTCCCCTGTCAAATACTTTAAGCTTGCCCGCTCTGCTCACGAAGAAAAGCTCCACGTCATTCTGATCAAACTCTGCACCGGAATATCCCATAGCACACAGGAATCTTCCGAAGTTCGCGTCACAGCCGAATATGGCCGCCTTTGAAAGATTGGACCCTACTATAGCCCTTGCCAATGTCCTTGCATCATCTTTGCTCTTTGCATTTACCACACAGGCCTCGAAAAGCTTGCTGGCGCCTTCTCCGTCTGCTGCCATCTTTCTCGCAAGGTATCTGCAGCAGAAAGAAAGTGCTTCAAAGAATATATCATAATCTGCGTTTTTCTCCGTAATGGGATCATTACCTGCAAGACCGTTAGCCATAAGAAGCACCGTGTCGTTCGTAGATGTGTCACCATCCACAGTAATCATATTGAAAGTATCCTTAACAACAGCCGAAAGCGCCTCCTGCAGAAGTCCTCTGTCGATGGCAAGGTCGGTCGAAAGGAAGCCCAGCATAGTGCACATATTCGGATGTATCATTCCTGAGCCTTTGCTCATGCCGCCAAGTGTGACCAGCTTTCCGTTTAACTCAAAGCTTACAGCCACTTCCTTATTTACGGTATCTGTCGTCATTATCGCTTTCGAAGCAAGGGTTCCTGCCGCCGCAGTATGTTCAAGTATAGGACACATAGTCTCCACACCGGCAACCAGCCTATCAACCGGAAGCTGCATGCCTATTACACCGGTGGAGCCGACAGCAACACTGTCCTTAGGAACGCCAAGACACTTTTCAACAGCCCCGGCAGTTGCCTCACAGGCATCCCATCCTTCTTTACCGGTACATGCATTTGCAATTCCTGTATTAACCACTACGGCACTGAGTTTTCTGCCTGATCTAACAAGATTCTGATCCCACTGAACACAGGCAGCCTTTACACGGTTAGTCGTAAATGTACCTGCACATTCACAGGGCACCTCCGAATAAACAAGCGCCATATCATATCTGTTCTCATATTTTACACCCGCCATGCAGCTTGCAGCCTTGAAGCCCTCTGCTGCCGTTACACCGCCCTCTATCTGGATAAACTTTTCCATTTTTCCTCCTTTACACAGCACTTGAAAGTTCCGCTGTAAGCGGATCACCATGCCTGCATTTCTATTTATTAAATGCCGTTATATTCGCTTCATTGAGAGTGAAATCGTAATAGTTTAAATCTTCCCTCTTTGTCCACCCTATGCACTTCCAGAAAGCATTTCCGATATCATTCTGGGTGAATGCGATAAGAGATACTTTATTGATCTGCTCTTCCTTTAGGGCATTCATGCAGAATACAACCATTTCCTTGCCTATACCGTGAAGCCTGTACTTTTCTTCCACGCACACATGATAAAGACAGCCGCGCCTGCCGTCATGTCCGCACAGTATCGCACCTACTACATGACCATCCTCTATGGCAACCACGCTGGTAGTAGGATTCCTCTTCAGAAATCTCTCTATACCCTCTCTCGAATCATCCACGCTCCGTATTCCGAAACCATGGATAGTCATCCACAAGGCCTTCACTTCATCATAATCTTCTATTGTCATTACTCGGATCATCTGTCTTCCTCCGGGATTTTAAAGGATGATTATAGCATATAAAGGCTTTTTCGTAAATAAACCGAAACATAATAGTTCTGCAAAAATTCCGCAGATCTGTGGTATACTATTGACGCCCGCGCTGCATTTTATACGGCAAAATGCTATAATTGACTGTCAAAACTTTCCGGATGCATCCGGGGAGGGATTTAACAGCTTAATGGAAAGAGGTCATATAATGTTTTATAAATTATCCCAGACTATAGGACTCAAGGATGTAGATAAAAACTGCAAGGTGAAAAACGTAGCCATACTGGAAATGCTGGAAAATGCAGCCGGAGGCCACTCTGATGCTGTGGGCTATGGCATGCTGGATATAGACAATACCGGCATCACCTTCGTCCTGCTAGACTGGTATGTGCGTGTCCTGGACAGGCCCGGCTACAGTGAAGACCTTACAGTATCCACCTGGGGACGTCCGGAAAAGAGGATGATGTCACTTATTCGTGACTATGAGCTTAGGGATTCAAATGATAAACTCCGTGCCCTTGCCACTTCCAGATGGGTGATAATAGATATGAACAGACACAGGATAACACGTGTTACCCCCGAGATTCTCGATGCTTTCGGTGCAGAGGAAAAACAGGTATTCGAAACCGATCCCATGGTAAAGATAGACAGGCCAAAGGCCGCATCCGCAGGTATTCCCGAAGCAGAGCCTGAATTAATGGGAACCTCCATCATAGGCCGCAGCGCTTTAGATCTTGTGGGACATGTGCATAACATTAGATATATAGATATGGCGGAGGATATGATGCCTGCCGACATTTGGGCACAGGCCCCCTTTGACAATTTCAGGATACATTATAGGAAAGAAATAACCGAGGGTGAAAAGATCAGTTTTAAGTATTCGTTCATAGATAATCTGAAACACGAAATCAGAATGGAAAATGAAGCCGGCGAACTCAATGCGGCAGTAAGGATGTGGAACACTCCCCTCACATGATCTCTATCTGACCGGAGCCAATGATCCAGCAGGCAATACCTATCTGTGCAGCCATTATGAGAGGCATGCCATATACAAAATACCAGTGCTTGGTCTTATGCCTGAATGTATACATGCCTACTATCGAACCAACAGACCCTCCGAATATGGCAATAAGAAAAAGGACTTTTTCAGGGATCCTCCAGGCATGATGAACAGCCTTCCATTTATCTATCCCCATGGAAGCAAATCCCAGGATATTCAGCACTACAAAATATATGATTATTACTGTAATAACACCCATGGACAATCTCCGATAAATCATTCCCGATCACAGGAAATTACTAAAACTTCCCACTAACTGAACTACTTAGAACGACACTCGCAATTGCGCC
>CAMOJK010000133.1 GCA_946616835.1 uncultured Lachnospiraceae bacterium | reverse complement strand
ACAATAGTAGCCAGATCATTACCTGCAGTAGCAGAAATGATAACATGCTTAGCGCCTGCATCGATATGAGCCTGAGCCTTGTCCTTGCTGGTGTAGAAACCTGTACACTCAAGTACAACGTCTACTCCAAGCTCTCCCCAAGGAAGATCTGCTGCCTTAGCTTCAGCATAGATTGTGATCTTCTTTCCATCAACAGTGATGCTGTTCTCATCGAAAGAAACCTTATCTGCTAATGCATACTTACCCTGTGTTGAGTCATACTTAAGAAGATGTGCAAGCATCTCAGGAGAAGTAAGATCGTTGATAGCTACGATCTCGAATCCCTCTGCGCCAAACATCTGTCTGAAAGCGAGACGACCGATACGGCCAAAACCATTGATTGCAACTTTTACTGCCATGTTTTGTTCCTCCATAAAAAATGTATTTTTGCAAGAGAACCGATTTTCTCTCACGACAAGTGTTATTCTATCCAATTACAATGTAAAATTCAAGGCGAAATGCTTATTTTTTCTATGTTTCATGTTATGTAAACAAGATTGATAAATCCCCGTGGAAATATGAAAATTAAATAACAAAAAACTTCCCGCATTTAGTTTTTGGAAAGCGGAACGACAGCTCGCTTCTATTTGAAAATGCTGAAAATATTGAAAATACCCACGGCGGATATTATAATACCAGCGAATAAATAATCATAAACAGGTGACCGCTTATGTCAATAATCTCAGACTGTCATTTACATACTTCATTTTCCGGTGACTCGGAAGCCCCAATGGAAAACATGATAGAAAAAGCCCTCTCCCTTGGCTTAAAGGAGATCACTTTCACCGAGCATATGGATTTCGATTTTATATATGAAGAAGGTGAGCCGGAGGGATTTTTTGAAGTTGACACGGATTCCTATATGAAAACGATCTTTGAGTACCGTGATAAATACTCAGACCGGATAAAGATCAATTTCGGCATAGAGCTGGGAATGCAGACACATATAAATGAAAAGAATAAGGCGTATGCAAAAAAATATCCTTTCGACTTCATAATAGCATCCTCCCACCTTGCGGAGGGCATGGATCCCTATCTTAAAAATTACTGGGAAGGCAGAAGCAAAACAGATGCCTGGCACGGATACTTTAATTATATATATGAAATAGTGAGCAGCTATAATGAATTCGATTCATACGGACATCTTGACTATGTATTAAGATACGGTCCCGGAGGAAAGACCGGATTTGTATTCGATGATTACAGGGAAGATATAGACCGCATACTAAAACAGATCATCTACATGGGTAAGGGGATAGAAACCAATACCAGCGGCTACTATTACAAAATGGGAGGTCCCCATCCCTGCAAAGAGATACTGAAAAGATATAAAGAGTTGGGCGGGGAGATACTCACCATCGGATCAGACGCTCACAAACCGGAAAATATGGCCCAGTATTTTAATGAAGCTGAAGAACTGTTGAAAAACTGTGGATTCAAAGGATATCACATATTCCACGAGAGAAAGCCGGAATTCGTGGAATTCTGAATTAAGCCTTCTCACCCTATATGCAATAAGCTCGTTGCCAGATTAAAGTACACCATAAGGGAAAGGGCATCAACAATAGTTGTTATGAACGGACTCGCCATTACCGCCGGGTCAAAGCCTATCTTCTTGGCAAACATAGGCAGAGTACAGCCCACAAGCTTTGCTATAAGCACTACTATCACAAGCGTCACGCACACAACAAGTGCAACAGTCATCTCTACCCTGTCAAGAAGCAGGAGCTTTATGAAGTTAGCTGCTGCCAGTGACACGCCGCACATAAGCGCCACTCTTATTTCCTTCCATATTACCCTGAACAGATCCTTAAATTCCACCTCATCAAGTGAAAGTCCGCGGATTACTGTAACAGATGCCTGTGATCCCGCATTACCACCGGTATCCATGAGCATGGGAATGTATGCCACAAGTATGGCACAGGCACTCAGGGAGTCCTCGAAATTCGAAATGATCTTACCGGTAAAAGTTGCCGATACCATAAGCAAAAGGAGCCAGGGCATACGCTTCTTCCATATTTCGAAAGCATTGGTCTTCATATAAGGCTTATCGGACGGCACGATAGCTGCCATCTTTTCGATATCCTCGGTAGCCTCTTCTTCCATGATATCCACAACGTCATCGACGGTTATGATACCCACCATACGGTTTTCATTATCCACTACCGGCATCGCCGTGAAATCGTATTTCTGGAAGGTATGTGCCACTTCCTCCTGGTCGGTCAGGGTATGAATGGATACGACATTTTCATGCATTATGTCGCCGATCACTTCATCCTCGTCCATAAGCAGGAGATAACGCAGAGCAACCGTTCCCACAAGCGTTCTCTTCGAATCCAGCACATAGCAGATATTTATGGTCTCGGAATCTATTCCTATCTTCCTGATCCTTTCAATTGCCTGCTTAACGGTATTATCTTCCTTGAGGTCCACATACTCCACAGTCATGACAGATCCTGCGGAATCCTCCGGGTAATTTAGCAGGTGATTTATATCTCTGCGGGCTTCGGCACTCGCTCCTGCCAACAAACGCTTAACTATATTGGCTGGCATCTCTTCCATAAGGTCTGCAGCATCATCCGCCATGAGGTTATTGATAATGCCTGCAGCATCTTTATCGGAAAGCCGCTGGATAAATGTGGTCTGATTTTCTATTTCAAGGTACGAAAAAACATCTGCCGCCATGGACTTGGGCAGTATGCGCAGAACCTTTACCGCATCCTCAATGTCTATCTCTTCAAGGAATGCAGCCACATCTGCGTCATTCATCTCAGCCAGATCCTGACGCAGCGTCGTATATTGTTTTGTTTTTATGAGTTCATTTAGACTTGTGAAATCTTCCTGTCTCTCCATGAAAAAACCTCCTGCGGCAACCGTCACGCAGGAGGTTCAAAGACATCCCAAACTTATCAGCAGACCCCAATGCTTATATCAGCATACGGTCAGGTGATACTCTGCGGCGGTTCCGGTATATTTATTCAAATCCCATCGTCGACAATCCGTGTCCGGTAAACCTGAATCCACGAAACCACCTTCTTTCTAAAAAATCTAAAGTGCTGATACCATAACAACATACTGAATATCTATCAATATATCAGCTATCCAAACACCTCCCTCATTATATCACGCTGAAAGTTCTTGTCTACCCAAATAATCATTGTACTCTGTTTGTACTCTGTCAAACCGTATACTGTGAAAGATCGGAATTTATCTCATCCGCATAGTGGTTCAGACTTTCGGATATACTGGTTATATTCTCCGTCTCCGTGCGGAGCTTGTTGCTCTCCGTCACGATCACGTCGCTTAAGCCAAGGACTTCATTTATATTCGAAGCCTGCTCCTGGGTAGTCGCAGCATTACCTGACGCAACACTGCTGATCTTCTCTATGCCGCCGGCTATTTCTATGATACCATCCGTTGCCTTTGCAACATCACCGTATATCTTATCAAAGGAATCATTGGCACCTGCAACACCTTCCATGCAGGCTTCCATATCCTTAGCGCAGATATCAGCCTTGCTGTTGATATCAACAATATTCTTTGTGATATCATCGATCAACTTGCGTATGGTCTCCGTAGCTTCTGAAGACTGGTTAGCAAGGGTTCCCACTTCCGAAGCAACAACTGCAAAACCTTTACCCATCTCGCCTGCCCTTGCAGCCTCAATTGAAGCATTTAACGACAGGAGATTAGTCTGTTCGGATATGGCATTTATGGTATCCGTTATGCCGGTGATCTCCTCAACGGATTTAGCCGTTGCGCGGATAAGTGATGTAAGTTCTCCGATAGTGTCATTAAGGGTACTTACATTCTCCGTCATGCTCGTCATTTCATCCTTGCCCTTTGCAGATGCCTCAAGAGTCTCATCACACAGATTCTTGACATCCTGTGCATTCTTTGCCAGCTGGCCGGAAGTGGAAGCCAGATCGGTAGCCGCATACGCCACTTCCTCTATGGAAGCATTCATATCAGAAAGAGTGGAATTAAGCTTTTCTATTGACTCGCCCTGATTCTGGCACGCATCCGAAAGTATATGTGAAATATCGAAGCATTCACCTGCCCTGCCGTTCATTTCTCCGGAAATATCCGCCAGGCTGTTTAATGTCATCCGCATCTTTCCGATGTATTCGTTCAGGCTCTCGCTGAGTGTCGTTATCTCGTTATTTCCTTCAGGTACGATCGTAACAGTGAAGTCGCCCTTACTTATATCCGTAATACGCTCCGTAACAGTAGTAACAGGATTTATCGCCCTGCTGATAGCCATGTAAATAATGAATGAGAATAACGCTATCAGTATTATCGCACTGACAAATGTTACCAGCATAACCTTAAGGATACTGTTGCTGAGAAGGCTTGAAGGAACTGCACTTACGACCACCCATGAAGTTCCCTCTATATCGGTAGCGGTAAACATCATAGATCCTGCTTTCGTCTTTGCAGTCATGACTTTATCTCCGCCGGCGTCAGCGCTTGTATTCAGGGAATCAAACACTTTTCCAAGCCCTGCCGCTACAGGATCTGTCGTATCCGCAAGAGTCTGTCCGACACAATCAGGCACGCTGCTTACCAGAATATCCTTTGTTTCCTTATTGATTATGTAATATTTTGCATCGGAAGAAATTGATTCAAATCCGTTTACCTTTTCGGCAACCTTGTCAAAATTAATATCGCTGCTGAGCACCACATTGTCCCGCACCATTACCGCACATGCAAGACAGGTCTTTCCGGTAGACGCATCTACATAAGGTTCCGAAGAGAAAATCTCACCGTTCTTTTCAAGTGCTCCCTGATACCACGGTCTGTCTGTGAAAACAAAAGTGTCGTCAGGAACCCAGCCCGATCCGTCAAGGAATTTATTCGTATCCCCAAAAGCCATATAAATATCCTGGGAATCCGGATCTTCCTTTGTTAGTTCAAGAAGCATTGCCAGAGTGTCATCATATGACATCTCCGGACTGTTTTTTATAACACTTGCGGTCTGTCCCACTCTTTCCTCTATACTGCTCCACCAGTTCTGTACCTCACCGGCATAAGTGGCAGACTCCCTCGCCAGAATACTGTTGGTCAGTGACTGGATATTATCAGCAGCAAGTTTGATGCTGATCTGGGTGATTATCACTATAATGATCGCAACATAGATGATGATCTTGGTTAACAGTGTTTTTTTCAGTGATTTTCTCTTCTTTGTTTGCATTTTTCCAGCCCTCCTGAGACCATATTATACCATACGGGGTTATTGATATCACTTATTTCTTGTCTTTATTCTTTGCTTCGGCAGGCTTTGCTTTATACTGCACAACATTTTTTACTTCTTCGGTTTCCATATAAGTTCCCATACCGCTCCTGACCTTGTTGCGGTCGACAGACGACGAGGTCTTTTTATCCGTGTATGGTATCAAAAGATTCCTTATGATTCCTTCCGAATATTCTTCGTCGACATCTCCATTTGCTCCCGGGAA
The DNA here is from genome assembly GCA_946616835.1 of uncultured Lachnospiraceae bacterium. Taxonomy (GTDB): domain Bacteria; phylum Bacillota; class Clostridia; order Lachnospirales; family Lachnospiraceae; genus NK4A136. The sequence goes on along the minus strand of CAMOJK010000133.1, from coordinate 940 downwards.
ACAACCCTTATATATTGCCTTCTCACCGGCTCCCAGATCTTCCACCTTGCATACTTTCTTACCCTTCTTTCCCAGTATCTCCCCGGGCAAAGCATTTTCTCCTACATACGAACACTCAACGCCATTTGCAAACAGCGCCTGATGGATCTTTTCTGTTGAAAAGCTGATGTACTTCGTTCCCTTAACAAGCATAAACAAAAACTCCCTGTCCTCTTCTTTCACGGATGCATCCTTCAGGTAATACTCCGCATGAGCATCATAGAGCGAAGTCAGGTTGTGCATAAATGCAAGATGCCTGATAGCCCGTTCCTTATTCTTAAGGATAAACTTAGGATCCTTCAGCTCATCTATGCTGAATATCATCTCTTTTGCATCTTTTAGGACTCTGTCAAGGAATGGCTTTCTTTCAGCCAGATCCTCACTCATTAAACTATAACATTCGCGCATATTTTCATTCAATTTGCGTTCCTCATCCTTGTTGATCGGATTTCCGTCAGCATTTACTTTTATCGGTCTCATGAGACAAAGCCTGCTCTGGGGATCCTGTCCGACATATTTGTTTTTCTTCAGGGATTCATAGTATTCCTTGGGAATTGCATATTTTATGCCTTTGTTAAATTCGTATACTGACTTTGTAATACTGCGCATTTTTTTCATTTCAGTCTTGTTAACATTAGCATTCTTATGCTTTTTCTCCAGAGCATCATATGCTTTATCCAGAGACTCAGGCACATTAAGATTAGGCGTGCTGAGTACATCCCTGTTGACAGGCTTAACCTTAGGATCTTCAAATCTTCCGAAAAGCTTATTGTCCCAGCCCTCTGCCCTGGCACGATTGCGTACATCCTTTATGTAGCGTTTCTTTTCCTCTTTTGACAACGAAGGGCCTTTAATATCCTTATCCGTAACATTCCCCATCACTTTCAGCCCTTTTTCGTTT
>CAMOJK010000132.1 GCA_946616835.1 uncultured Lachnospiraceae bacterium | reverse complement strand
TAAACAGTTGTAATAAAAATGTCTATTTTGTACAAAAAAATGTCTATTTCTGCAGAACTACAGTGTAGGCATTTTTTAATTGTTATAATACATCGAGGGAAAAGTTACCGCTCATGTGAAAAGTGCCGCAGCATATTTAAAATGTTTTTAAGCTGTGATATGGTAAAGACTATATAGGCCGTTTATATGTAATGTACGACCGGACATTTTTATTAAATTGGAAAAGGGATGTATATAAACTATGAGGATTGATGATTGCGAAGAGGTGACAAACCATGTTAACACTGGAAGACATACTATTTATATTTATAGCTTACCTATGTATTTTTCTTGAAAACTTTTGGCTGCTTATACTTATGTTTGTGCTGTTTGCGGCTGGGGTTATTTTTGCTTTATTACTTATTCGGAAGAAAGGTGTTTCAGGAAAGATTATAGGAATGTCAATAGGGGTACTGGTAGGGATAGTATTTCCCATGGTTTTACTGATGACTGTGTTGCAAAGCGATTTTGTAAAAAGCAGGAAAAATGTGGACAAGGACTGGCTTATGGGAAAAACTCTCGAACAGATAGAAGCGAGATATTCATGTCCGGAATACTATAAAAGTAAGAAAATAACGAATCCTGATTATCATTTTGCATGCAGAGAGATTTATGATTGGGAATGGTTTGATGGCTGCGAAAGTGATTATCATTATATTGTTTCGCTGGATGATTCGGGCAGAGTAAATAATATTGTGGTTTATGATAACAACTATGACTTTCCCGGCGCAGTGAATGATCATAGTCATGATAAATATGAAGACAGATGGGACATTATATTTACCTATAAGCTATTATCCTTTTCCCCGTCTTTCAGAGGGCCGGTAAATGATAAAAATAAATAAGAACCGTCCCCTTGTATGTTGATGAAAGAGATGAGTATCATCCTGAATGGCAGAAATATGCGAATGGAACTTATGGAAAATGGTGGATCTACCGCCCTTTTGTAAATAACTGGAAAGACCTTGAAGAGACCTTAAGTTTTTCAGAAGGTCTATACTGCTTAATTTATGACTGTTCTGATATTTCCGAGGCAGATTCGGAAGCCTGGCCTAATTTGAAATATATCAGGTTAGAGTATTATGGTGAAGATGCTGATGTATATGAGCAGGAACTGAAGGAATTATTCCCGAACGCGGAGGTTCATGTGGGAGAATATTGATATAAACACAAAATGCGAGGAACGAGAGAAATATGAACAAAGATAAGACAATGCTTAAGATATTTTTTGCTATCACTTTTGTTTTCTACGGCATACTTGTCTGCGTTATTCCGGTAAGGGCAGATATGGGTCCGAAGCCGTCGATTGATCTTACGGTTGTTAATGCACCGGAAAGCTATTATGTTGCATTGCTTACAAACTGGGCTACACCTGAAGAACGCGGAGTGCCAAATGTTAACAGTAAGCTCAAGCTTGAGGATGTAAACGATGAAAGTGTAAAGGATTATCTTGAGGGATTTCTTTATTATGGCTGGTTTTATCATGAAACACCGGTGGGGCAGAGTTATTTCCGTTCAAATGCTGAAGGTCGTTATCATTTTGGTTATAGTGTACCGAATCCATTCAAAGTAATCATTATAGATGCTGACGGGGATGTACATATCAGTGATGTACTTTACCAGAAGGAATACAATGCAGAGTGTACTCTGGATGTAGTGACCGGATCCCTGACGGAAAATCGGGATAATAAGGTGAGAGGACGCATTATCGCTGTGGTGCTGTGTTATATAGTCACTCTTGCTATTGAGGGCATAGTACTTAAGCTTTTCAGATATCCTTTAACTAAAAGGAATGAATTCAGTTTTCTTTTTATTAATACGGTAACGAATATTTCCCTGAGCTGCTACTTGATCAGTCATGCGCCGTTGGGCGGTATTCTTTTATTGTTTGTGTTGCAATATGCGGAGGTGTTGATAATACTGATAGAGGGGGCATTCTATGCCGTAATGCTGCGGGATAAGAGTGGTAAGGTCAGGGTATTACGGGGATTTGTCTACAGTCTTGTTGCAAATCTCGCAAGTGCTATTATGAGTTTTATAGTTTAGATATGAATCTAAGGATAGAAATGAAAGCTTTATGGGAAAAAATCGTCCGGTCATATGGAATTCAGTTCGCCATATTGTTGCTACTGAAGATCAGCACGGACCTTCCATGCAGTATATTCCTGATATACCATATGTGTTATTGAATGTCGCAGAATTTGGGATAAAAATAATAATGCCTGTTCCTTTTGTCCTGGTGTCTTATTATTTTCAGAAAAAATTTTTATTCAGGGAAATTGTAGAAAAGGAAAAAAGCAGGCGTAATAATATGAAAATCACATAGTACGACATGCGTAACAAGAACGGAATAGGGGCTTCACAAAAAATTCACAAAATTATTAGCACTCGCACTTGACGAGTGCTAATAATGGTGCTATTATAATGTCAGAACGAAAGAAGAAGCGGGAAACGGACAGGCACAGGGCCTGCAAATCCCCCGCATAATAAGGAGGAATGACTTATGATGTATGCACCCAGTATTTTTGATGACAGACTTATGGATTCTATTTTTGACGGATTATTTGAGACTCCCGGAACAGAAGCGCACAGTGTGGTCAACAGACTTGCAACAATGAAGACCGACATCAGCGAAAAGGACGGCGACTATCACATGGAGATAGAGATGCCGGGGTACAAGAAGGAGAACATAACCGCCGAGCTTAAAAATGGTTATCTGATAGTAACCGGCAAGACAGATGATAATGAAGAGAAAAAGGACGATAAAGGCAATGTTATCTATTCGGAGCGTCACACCGGCGAGTGCAGAAGAAGCTACCATGTAGGCAGCTATCTGGATAAGGATGACATAAAGGCAGGTTTTGAGAATGGTATTCTCACCTTGGACTTCCCGTCAGAAAGAAAACATCCTCAGGTTGAGGAAAAGAAGTTCATAGCTATAAGCTGACAGTTACGACAGTTACTTAAATTTAGTTAAAAATACTCCCCACCTCTCTTGGGTCCGGATGGATATCCTCCATCCGGATCTTTTTTTGCAATGAACCGGCAGCAGAGGAGGGTGCTTTTACCCTGACTCAATTGTCGTATCAGTAATGATTATGCTATAATATTCAAGATTATGAAAAAAAAAGCTAAAAAAATTATAAGCATCATATTAATATCCCTGGTATCCATTCTGACTATCGTTATTGTGGCTTTGATAGTATATGGAAAATGGGGAGAAAAGCATCGGTCATACAGTGAGGTCAGAGTAGCAGAGCTAAAGGGGAGCGCAACGCTTATTCGTGATGGTGAGTATATCAATCTGTATGACAGTGTTCCTTTACATGAGAACGATGAGATCATTCTATCGCATGGTACGCTTGTCATTACTGTGGACAGGAGCATGGTATTATGCCTTGAGGATGGAACTGATATAACATTGAAGGATCTGGGAGGAAAAGAAGGTTTTAGTACAGATATCTTTATTTATTCCGGAGCAATAACAGGAAGAGTACTTCCTGAGGCCGACCACCCGCTATTCATTAATTCAAGCTGCTGCTGCATTGAAACAAAAGAGTCGATATTTCGCATAAATGATTCATATGATGAGCATGATGCCAGGATTACGGTTTTTGAAGGTGAGGCAAATGCGTACAAGTCTGATTATGGCTTTATGCGGAAAGAAAAAATGGTGGTAACCCTGAAGGAATGTGAGATATATTATTCAGAAGATGATATAGAGCTTCGTGAGATTACAGAAATAAACTATGAAACCATACCCACTCAGGGGGTGTCGTATCTTCAGTTTCTGAGTAAAGATACGGGATCGGAGCGCTTAAGGGATTTTCTGGCTGCCTCGGCAGAGGAACTGGCTAATACCTATGTTCATGTCAACAGAAGCAATGGCAAGTATGATACGGTGATTTCTATAGGAAATGCACTGGCTGTTCTGGGGGATGTAAAGACCGGGGATTATGTTTTCTTTGGAAGCTATGATCAGGGATATACAGCAGGGGACGAGAAGGTTGAGTGGCTGGTGGCAGACAAGAAAGATGGAAAGGCGCTGTTGGTATCGAGATATGCCCTGGCCGCTGACTGTTATGACGCAGCCATGTCTGCATCAGGAAGGGAACAGCTTAACTGGCAGAACAGTCATATCAGGGAATGGCTTAATACGGTATTTTATGAAAGCACATTTACTGATGAAGAAAAGGCAATGATAATATGCGGTGCTGACGGCGTGGTTGATGATAATGTATTTTTGCTGAGTCAGTCCGAGGCAATGAGATTTTTTAACGGAAAGACATTGAACAAGAGTTATGAGTTATCAGATCCCATGAACTGCAATGCGATGCTGGTACTGTATCCATGCGAGCAGATATCTGTACCCGGCAGTTCAAAAGGAAGCTGCAACTGGCTGTTGCGTACTCTTTCGGAAAACAGGAAAGTGATGAGCATCAATGAGTTTGGTGCAATAGCAGATGCTGATCCTGATGATCAGATGGGAATAAGGCCGGCTGTTTATGTAGAGTATTAAAGTGTGACTTGGTATTAACAATGTATACCCATAGAGATATAATTAAAACATATCGTATCAAAACAAAATTAAGGAGGTGAAAGGATGTTAACTGATTTGATTGTTGGATCTAAAGGCATCAAAACCAGAGGTCTGAGAAGGTTCGTAAGCATGCTTGCGCTTGTCATTATGGTGATCACTTTTATAAGCGGTACCATTGGTGTGGACGCAGCTAAAGCCGTAACCTACGGACCGACATTTGCAAGCTCTGCATCTGCAGTTCTTCTTGATGGTAATACTGTTTCTTTTACAGCGGTATTTCCTTCAGTGGCGCCGAGTGATGACGGGCTGCTTTATCTTTATCAGCTTGCCACATATGAGTATGCTATTGGTGCGAACGCTCCTATAGCTCAGGCTGCCAATAGTACGCAGCCGACATTCACTTTTGCCCTTAACCATAAGCAGGCAGACACCAGACTGTATTCCAAATTTGTAGTTGCAAGCAGGATAAACGGTGTTATGACTATGTTATGCCAGCCTCAGTACATTACCAATCCCGAGCTGCTCGCAACACATACACACCCGAGAAAGGCTAATGCAAAGAAGGGGCTGCAGGGTGTTGATTTTATGAATCTTCATATGAATCAGACAACACAGATCTCTCCGGCTAATCTTCCGCGCGTGGCACAGGTTATCAACAATGGCGCAGATCAGGCAATGACCAATCCTTATTCAAGGGCAGGCATCATTCCTACCGATCCCCATCCCGGGATAGCAAGCTACTATATGCTCAATGCCAATGATGCGCAGGGCGTAAGCCTGCTTGCGAGCAAGATGGAATACTATGCTGCCAATGCGGGTGCAACAGATGACTGGATCATCGGCAATGAAGTAAATGTACGCCAGTGGAACTATATGATTTTCATCAGCTGGGATGAGTATATGAGGCAGTATGAGCAGGCTTTCAGGGTATGTTATACTGCAATAAAGAGCAACAATGCCAATGCGGAAGTATTTTTCTGTCTTGATCAGAATTGGGACAGGAACAGGCCTGCTTCACATAGTGAATATTATGAATATATGGATGGCAAGGACTTCGTTGACCGGTTTGCAGCCGATATTTCCGCTACCGGTAATATCAGCTGGGGACTTGCACAGCACCCCTACACGGTTCCGCTTACTTATGCAAAGTTCTGGGATATGTCAGGATGTCCTGACGGGGGATATATGGCTAATATGATAAACAGCAACAAGATGGTATCCTTCCAGAATCTTACGACTATTACCAATTACATGGCAACCAATCCTGCGCTGCTTAGTCCTGCGGGAACGGTAAGGCCTATACTCCTCAGCGAAGTGGGCATAGCAAACGGACAGGGAGATCAGGTACAGGCTGCTGCACTCTGCGCATCCTATGTGGCTGCATCGACTAATCCTTATGTCGAGCAGATCATATACCTTAATGCCAATCACGGAAACTTTGATACAACGCTTCTTCCGATGGCACAGGATATGTACAACAACATGGATGGCCCTAACGCACAGGCCTATATGAATCAGGCACTTCAGACCATGGGCGTTACAAGCTTTTCACAAGTGATACATTAAGCTGAAGAAAATAAAACATAACGGGGCTGTCGCCTTGATGATCCGTATCATCTAAGGCGGCAGCTCTTTTTATCCGGGAAAAGAGTTTTGGCTTAAGTTGGCGAATAAACGGGCTTTGTGATAAAATATTCTCGGAATAATCCATAGGTAATGAGGTGACAAACTATAAACAGTCAAGTACTATTTGAAGATTTTTGATTCAGTATAAAAGTGCATGACAAATAAACCATCTGAATACACCATATTTCAGATGGTGCAGAAGAAATAGTTATTTATGTCAGCGAAGAGCGGTAGCTA
>CAMOJK010000131.1 GCA_946616835.1 uncultured Lachnospiraceae bacterium | reverse complement strand
TGAAATAAGATATCGATCATATTGATAAAAGGCACTTTCGTAGGTGTCTTTTTTGATCAGGTCCTTTTTTGTATTCTGACGGTGTCATTCCTGTGTGCTGTCTGAATACCGTGCTGAAATACCTGGGGTCACGAAATCCGCATTCACTTGCAGTGTCATTGACAGAGTGCCCTTCTTTCAGAAGATGAAAAGCCTTTTCAATGCGAACATTGTTCAGATACTCGTTTGGGCGAAGGGCAAATGCACTCTTAAAAAGACGGCAGAGGTGCTGCGGCGTTATCTTGGCAAGACAGGCAAGGAAATTCATTGAAATATCCTCCTGATAGTTTTCGTGAATATATTTCAGGGCGGGCATAAGCACCGAAATATGCCGGCTTTTTGCCTGGCTGTCGGCAGAAATGAGGAGTCTTTTCAGAGATAGTATGTATTCATATAAAAGCCCCGAGCAGGTATAGCCGCTGTACAGGACATCGGTGGTGTACGCCTCTGCCATCTTATCAAAAAAACTCTCAGCGCCGCCCATTTCATCTGCGGCAATAACAAGAACAGAATTAAACCCTAGCAACGCAAGAGTCTCGTCGCAGCAGTGTCCGTCAAAGCACACCCAGTTTACTTCCCAGCTATCTGTCTCCGGGTAGTATTCATGAGGAAAATCCTTTGGGAGAAATACATAGCTTCCCGGTTTAAGCTCGTAGCATGAACCGTTGTATTTAAGCCAGCCCCTGCCGTCTGCGCAATACAGAATCTGATGCCACATATAGCCGTCAGGACGGTCAATATGCTTCTGAAAGCGGCTTCCTCCAATGCCTGTAAGTCTGAAAGGCAGCATTTCAAGCTGTGGATTATAGGGATAATAACTCGTTTCAAGATTCATGAATTTCACCTCCGTTATCAGCATAACAGATGCTTGATAAAATGTCAACATCCAGGTAAAAGGAACCCGAAATCATAGCATAAAGCTGCGGAATAAGGGGGGTTTATAAATAAATGTTTAAATTTTGAACATTATATATTGCATGTTTTTTCATTATTTAAACTTGATAAATTGAACCTGTGATGATATAGTATTGCCATAAGAAACTAAATCCATATCAGAAATATCGAAAGGTAGCAATATGAAAAACATGAAAAGAAAATTAATTTCTGTTCTGACAGCAGCTGCAATGCTTGAGGTGCTTGTTTCATGCGGAGTAAAAAGTGACGGCAGCGGGGCTGTATCAGCTCTGCCTGTTCAGGAGGCGGTACAGTCACAGGAAGCAGAGCAGTCACAGGAAGCAGAGCAGACTCTGGTAACAGAACAGCCTCAGGAAGCGGAGCAGCTCGGGGAAGAAAACGAGGGCAATAGCGCCGGGAATGTTACTGCGCATGAGAAAAAAGAGAAGATTTACAGCTATATATGCGACAGCTTTGGAAAAACTATGCTCAGCTGTCAGCAGGAATCTACCTGGATGGGCTCTCCTGATTACGAGATAAACTATATCGAGGAAACCACTGGAAAGCTTCCGGCTATGAGGGGACTTGACTTTATGAACAATGACTTTGACGGAGTTGTTCAAAGATCTAAAGAATGGGATTCTAGGGGTGGAATTGTTACTATCTGCTGGCATACAGGAGTTAAGAGCAGCGGATATCAGGAAAGCCTCGATGATGATCCTGACTTTGACAGGCTTTTAACTGAAGGCACTGATGAATACAATGAGCTTATGGAAAGCTGGGATAAGGCAGCAAAAGCTTTGCAGGATCTGAAAGAGTCAGGTGTCCCTGTTCTGTGGAGACCCTTCCATGAATTTGACGGACAGTGGTTCTGGTGGGGCAAGGGCGGCAAGGATAACTTTATAAAGCTTTGGCAAATGATGCATGACAAATTTACCAACGAGTATGAACTTGATAATCTTATATGGGTATTAGGTTATTCTGGTGAGGTAAAAGACGGCTGGTATCCGGGAGACGGGTATGTGGATGTGATAGGATCCGATACTTATGATAATTCGACTAACATTAAGGCTTGGAAAAAACTAGTTAGTATATCGGACAAGCCTATGGCGTTTCATGAATGTGGAAACATTCCGAGCGTTGAAAAATTTGAAAATGACGGTGACATCTGGTCATGGTTCATGATTTGGCACACCGATTTTATCACAGGCAATAATAAGAAAAACCTGACAGAAGTTTATAACAGCGATAAAGTTATTACGCTTGATGAACTACCTGAATTTGATTAAGGAGAAAGGCATAATGAACAAGAAGGGTTTATTAGCAGTTGTATTTACAGCACTGCTACTGCTCACCTCGTGCGGAGCTAAGGCTCCTGCAAAAAATGCGGAGGCGCCGGCTGATGAAAGTAATGTCATCTATACGGAAGAAGCGAATCAGGCGAAAGAAGATGAGCAGGAAAACGCAAAAAAGGGTATGGAATTGAATGATGAAAGTGCTGTTATTTATACGGATGATGCGAAACAGGCGAAAGAAGATGAGCAGGAAAACGCAAATGAGGGTATAGGAATGAATTTATATGAAGATATGATAAAAGAGCTTCCTCCGGAAGGCTATGACAAGAAGCGCGAGGGAATTGAATATCCTGAATTTAAGAAGTACAGCTATTACTCCCGGACAGCAGAACGCGAAACAAATGTTAATGTACTTCTGCCTGTGAATTATGATGAAAGCCGTGAGTATCCTGTACTCTATATCCTGCACGGATTTTATGACAACGAGGACTGGATGGCAAGGGATGTTGTTGCATTGAGCACTGTTCTTACAAATCTTCAGCATGACGGTGAAGCAAAGGAGATGATTGTGGTTCTCCCTTATATTTTCTGTGACAAGGACATGCCATATTGTACGGGGATGGATATGGCTAACTGCCTTGCATATGATAACTTCATTAACGACCTTACATCTGACCTTATGCCCTTTATAGAAGAAACATTCTCTGTTTCAAAAAACAGGGAAAATACAGCAATCACCGGCTTTTCTATGGGAGGGAGAGAATCGCTTTTTATTGGCATTAAGCATCCTGAGCTGTTCGGGTATATAGGAGCAGTCTGCCCGGCACCGGGACTTGTGAAAATACCCGGATCGGCTATGCACCCTGGGCAGCTGGAGAGCAGTGAAATGAGGTTTAGTGAAGAAAACAAGCCCTATGTGCTTCTCATCAGCTCATCTAAGGCTGACGGCGTGGTGACAGGTTCACCTGACAGTTACAGAAATATTCTTACTGAAAACGGAGAGATGTATCTCTCTCACATTATGAAAAACACCGGGCACGATCATACAAGCGTCAAGCCTCATTTATACAATTATTTCAGGATGATATTCAAAAGCCCGAAATCTGCTGCGCAGAAATAAATATAATATTCTTTATCTCATTTTATCAGTGAATTTACGACAAGGGCGGACATGATACCGGGACAGATTAGAAATTTTTACATCCACAAAATCACATAAGCGCCACCTGTGCTATAATCTACAGGTGGCGCTTGTTTCATATGCGTGATTTTTATTATGATGCTGATTTTCCAGATAACAAAGTCATATTCATGTGTGCCCTTGTTCTGTCGTCCCTTTGTACATATACTGGTCTGGCTTCAAACTCTGATTTCATTATTCTGAAGAAAAGTTAAGAGAAAAAAGTGTCAAAGACCTGCGTCTTTATTGATATGTGTCGGTAACACAATAATGGAAAAAGAAAAATATTATATTTTAGGAAAATATGATATAATATTTTTCTGTTTTAGCTCTGTTTTTTGTGCTATAATGATATAGTATATTATATGTAATGAAAAAAGAATATTTAAAGAGGTATGATTTATGGGATATAATTTTTTCAATGGGAAAAAAGTTCCAAGGGCAATAAACAATAAATTGAGTGATTTTTTGGAGTCCTTTGGAGAGACGTTTAAAAAAAGAAAAAATGTTTCGTTTGCAGATAGAGATATTGCATATTCGCTAGAACTACAACAAGACAGGATTAAGTCAAAAGATCTTGAGATTGACTACAAGATTTATCCAAGAGGAAAAAATAAATTTGAGTTTATACCTCTAAGTGATTGGAAGGACATGCATTATTTGAATACTGTCTGCAGCGATTTTTGTGGAATAAAACGAGTAGTAAGAAAAAACGGAAAAGCTATTTATAAGGATGACAAAAAAAGCGTAGTATATGGAACTGTTACAGATGTAATAAGTGGTGTTCATCCGGATGATGATCCATTCTCTTGTCCTAACTGTGGCTTTGTATCTACTGTATCCGGACTGCAGGATGGCTGTCCGCAATGCGGAACAAAGTTTAAAATGGATGATCTTTTTCCAAAGGTTTCATCATTTTATTTTTTAGATGATTCAAATGTAAATAAGGGTGAGTTTAAATCATTATATAAAAAATTGTATTTTGTTTCTTTAGTAATATTATATATACTGGCATCTTTGATGCATCCGGATATGTTTTCACTATCTGCAATGAAAGAGAATAATTTTCTTATGATAAGTGGTGTTGTTGCACTTATCATAACAAATTTTATTGCTACATACATGGGAACTATATTTTTTATATTTATAAGAGGCATGGTTAAACTGATAGTTAATTCGAATAAATTTGGAACGGTAGGTTCAAGACGAAGATTTGAATCTAGAATGCAAAAAGTCAGTCCTGAATTTTCATACGAATATTTTACAAGTAAGGCTATATCTCTTATTAAAACAGCCGTGTTTTCTGAAGATGAAAAAGAACTTGCATTGTATGTTGGAGATAGACTTGATTTACGGATGAAGGATATAATTGACTTAAATTATGGAGGAGCTCTCGGTGTTATAAAATTCAAGGATGAAGGGGATTTTGTGACAGTTAAGACGAAAGCTTACTTTGATGTGCTTTATGCTAAAGGAAATAAGGTGTATTATAAGCCACAGGTGTTTTCTGCAACCTTAAAGAGACGAACTGATATACCTGTTGATTTCAACTTCTCTATGACAAAGATAAGCTGCCCGTCCTGCGGTGCCAGCTTTGATGCAACAAAATTAAAAAAATGTCCGTATTGTGAAAATGAGTACGATATCACTTCAGATGATTGGGCGTTGATTGAATTAAAATACAACTAAGGAGTATAATTGATTAATATGAAAAAAAAATCAGGAATGTTGTTTTCACTTGCAATAGTAGTCTTACTTTTTGTATTTGGTGTTTATTTTATACTTTTACAGGTAAAAGAAAATAATAATTATGATATGAAGGTTAGTGCTGTTGTTAAGAGGGTTGAAACGAAACTATATAAGAGGAAAAGTGGAGAAAGGAACAAGGATAAGTATAAGTATAAAGCAATATGTGAATATGTGGTTAATGAGAAAAAATATACTTATGAAACAGACTGGTTAGAGCATAAATATTCTAAAGGTGACACAATAGTAGTAAAGGTTAATTCCGAAGATCCCGAGAAACGCAATGAATATGGAAAAGGAACTGTTGGAGCATTTGCAATATTTATTGGTCTATTTCAGTTAAAATTTACATTAAGAAAGTATCGCCACTAGATTTATTGATCCGAGTTATTGATCGGAATAAATATCGATGTTACCATCTTAGTATATGCCTTTGAAGAAACTATATGATATTTTTTTAGTATTTTTTTTAGTAAGAGAGCAAAAAGAAATAGAAGCTTGACAAATCTTAAGGAAAAATTAACACACAAATAGTCGATATGTGATATAATACGAAATTGGTTTTTATGCTATTAGTAATAACCAAAAATAAACTAAAGAAAAGAGATATTATGAAAAAAGGTATTGTTAAAAGAGAATTATGTGTGTTAATATCTGTAGGAATGTTGACATCATGCGGAAAAGCTGATGTTTCTACAAACACCGGAATTACGCAGGAAGTGGCTACTAAGGAAGCTACAACTATCGAAGCAAAGAAAGATGAAGCTACAACTATCGAAGCAAAGAAAGATGAAGCCACAACTATCGAAGTAAAGACAGATGAAGCAAAGGCGGATGAAACCACACCAGAAGAGCTATTTAAGGCATTTTGTGAGGGAGAAATAACTGCTGAAGTCAAGACAACCGGTAGTGAAGAAGTAACAATGGATGCAAGTTTTTTCCAGTTTTTAGGTACCCCGGAAGAAGAAATCGATCCTAATTTATATGTGACTATAGCAGATCCTGTTGATTTGGATAATGATGGTGAAGTGGAATTTATCTTAGAGAATGAAATATATGGCGACAATTGTTTTGACTGCAAGGATGGAGAGGTAGTGTGCTTCGCACAAGGAGAAGGCACAACCGGATACTGTTTTTATACCAACTATGACGGTGCAAACTGGATAGTACATAGTGATAGTACACATGAAGGAAGATGTACCTATAATTTGGAAAAGTATGATGGAAATCTGGAAGTAGTAGATTCTTTCACATTTGGATGGGAAGACTGGGATGATGACGGAAATAAAAGATATTATAAGGATGCCCAGGACATAACAGAGGAAGAATTTGAAGCATTAAAAGCAGAAATAGTAAAATAATTAATTCTCAATAATTCATCGAAATGTGGTAGAATTTATCTCCCAGATAT
>CAMOJK010000130.1 GCA_946616835.1 uncultured Lachnospiraceae bacterium | reverse complement strand
CATTCCGACTATGCCGTCTTCGAAACCGTCTATATAGCCGCCTGCACCGAGAGTGAGCACCTGGTCATCAGCGGTGCCTCCGTCGAATGCAACGCCGTCTATCTTGCCGGCATAGTTTATGCTTACCGTATCATAGAGGGCTGCCACATCATGGTCTGCAGGCACATCCTCACCATAGTATACGGTGACGCGATCATGGATAAGCTCGTCTATGTCTGCTTCATTTATGGAGACATTGCCCTTAAGGTTTTTCTTGTAGTCGTTAACATATACCGTGGCACCTTCGGGAGAGGTGAGCTTAAGCATCGTGCCGTTTGCCACAGCTTTTTCACAGTCTGCTTCTGTCACGGTATTAAAGCTGTCTGCACCGGGGATTTCAGGCATGGTATCAAATACCGTGCTGTTTACTGATGCAGTTTCAGCTCCGGAAACTGTCTCTGTGCTTACGACATTATTGCTTGCTGCAGGACCGCTTACACTTCCTTCGGGAGCGGGTGTCTTCTTAATAATAATGGCAACTACTATGAATGCCACTGCAAGCACTGCAATGACTATCTCTACTATGAGGATAGTTTTTTTTCTGCCGTTATCTGCTTCGTCTTCTACTGATGCCTTCGGGGTGTACTCCTCGGATACCATTTCGGCATCTTTGTTTTCCTTATTGTTTTCTGAACTCACTGTTTTCATTCCTCCTAAATCATTACTGCATACTGCTATGACAATTGTCTTCCGGACGGCGCCGGAAAAGACAAGACACATTATTATAGCACAAATAAAGAACATTAGATATATAATTCATGTATCCCTGCTGTTACAGTTGGTATTCAGATAGTTGCATAAATTTATAACGGTTATGATATAATGACCTGAGTGCACAGGGCGTCGTTCTGCTTTTCACAGATTATTCGTGGGAAGCTTTAGCTATATTTACTGCGTTAGGAAAACAAAACAGTGAAGGGTAAGGAAAATACCGGAAACAATAATAATAAAACAGGCGGGATAATAGCTGTGGCAGGACTGGCAGTATTGCTTATTTCTGTCGTGGTCATACTTCTCCTGGTGAAGGGATCGGGGACGAGATTATCAGGGATGACCGTTAATGATAGCAGCTTTTCTTCCATAATAAATGGCAGGAAAGAAGCTCCTGAAATGGAGTTTAGCCTTATTTTTGACGATATTACGCTGCCGGCAGATCTAACTGCAGACAAATGGTACTATTCGCTTCCCAAGGGAGTGATAGCAAAGCCGGATCCAATAGTAAAGATTTCCGGAGAGAAGGGGCTGAAGGCAGCTTTCCTTGATATGGAGGTAACAGAGGAGAGCATAAGGGGAAGTGTGCCAATGAAATTCGTCGTCTATAATGATGACTCTTATTTTTGTGGCGAGATTTATATGACGCCTCTTCCGATCATAACAATGGATTTTCCTGAAGGGGGGATCGCCGAGGATGAAAAGGAAAAAGAGGATAAGCCCGTAGTTTTTCAGCTTATAGATAATTATGGTGAAGAAACACATCTTATTACCTCCGGCGGTAATGCAAGGCTCAGGGGATATACCACCAGAAAATATCCCAAGAAACCTTATCATATTGAGCTGGGCACAAATACTCCGGAGGGTTTTAAGAAAAACAGGGTTTCTTTGCTTGATATGCGGGAGGATTTTACCTGGTATCTGTACCCTGCCTATAACGACCAGGAGAGGGTAAGGAATGTTTTTTCATTTATGCTCTGGGAGGAAAGCTGCGGTAAAGATAACGCCTTCGGAATCGATACTTCCATTACATACCGCTATACGGAGGTGCTGATAGACGGAAGGTATGCCGGGCTTTTTGCAATATGCTGTCCACCGGATGAAAAGTCGCTGGGGATAAAGGATAGGGGCTCTGTGTATAAGGCTTCCAGCAACAATTCGGGTCTCCAGGTCAATGACAATGTGATAGGTTTCAGCCCTGATGGCAGGGTGTACGGATTCTCAGAGCGCAAGACTATGGATGATGGCAGTATTGATACGGAGTACTGGAGTCCGGTTCTTTCATATTATGAGGAGTTTTATAATGCCCGGAATGACAATGAGGCACTCAGGTCGATAATGGATGTAGATAATGCGATTGACTATCACCTTTTTACAAATCTGACACAGGGAGTGGACAATATACATGTGGCCGGATTCACTAACCGTTACGAGGCGGTCTGGGAGGAAAAAGGAGAGTGGCACATACTGATGATACCCTGGGATCTGGATCTTACATGGGGAAACCGACAGAAGACAGAGGCAGATTTGTATGATGTGCCGCCTGACGAAAATGTACTCAGTGATGACGGACCTCTTCATCAGGTTTTGGTCAATGGTGATCCGGAGATACGTACGGAAATTGTTGAAAAATATCAGACGCTGCGCATGGATGGATGGTCTGATGAAAAGGTGAATGCGCTTTTGGACCGGCTTGAGGCTCAGATCTACGGTTCCGGCGCCTTCACAAGGGATATAGAGAGATGGCCGGATTCCAACCATAATGATCCGGAGACAGGACTTGATGATTTCAGGGTATTTGTATCTGATCGTTTTGCATATCTCGATTCATATTATGGTGCAGAAAGTACCGTAAATGATATAAATTCATTTCTTCGCACGACGGATGGGCTGGAAACTGTATTTGTATTTGAGACATTTAACGATCCGGTACTTTTTTACACATGGTTTCCACGGATGGAAGGCTCTGTAATGATCGTTCAGGTTAATGACAGTGCGGTATGGACGGATGCTGAGTTTGTAGCATTTGCGGATGCAGTTGGCATTACGGAAGAGGAACGTCTTCAGTGCCCGGATCTCATAGTAATGGAAAGCGGGGGCGGGAGTAGAACCATTGCGCAGGATTACTGGACGAATGGCGCTACAGCAGAAACTCCAATGGGAGTGCTTGCCTATTATGAAGGAGACAGCGGATATTACGGACTGTATCTGGATGGAAAGCAATGCTACACAGACACGGTTTCCACAAGGAATGACGAGCCTGTGCGTCTTATAGTATATACCCCGGCAGTAAGCAACGAAGGAGACTATTTTGACTCACAGGTAATGGACTTTGATTTTTGAATATTCGGGATATCCGGACAGATTGAGGCATTTGCCGGTGAGGATGTAATGCAGAGTAAATTCGCTTCCGGAAATTTGACTTCGAGTAAATAAAAAAGTCCTT
Organism: uncultured Lachnospiraceae bacterium; assembly: GCA_946616835.1. GTDB lineage: Bacteria > Bacillota > Clostridia > Lachnospirales > Lachnospiraceae > NK4A136. The sequence goes on along the minus strand of CAMOJK010000130.1, from coordinate 3,376 downwards.
GCACAAGCAAACCTCTAATGCTAAAATATGCACGTTGCGAAAAAACATGTGCACAAAGCCGTAAGGTGCCCGGTATCAAGGGTTAATTGCACAGAAGTTTAAACCACGGAGGAAAACAAATGAGCGTAATTTCAATGAAACAGCTGTTGGAGGCAGGTGTACATTTCGGACACCAGACCAGAAGATGGAATCCTAAGATGAAGCCGTATATCTTCACTGAGAGAAACGGTATTCACATCATCGATCTGCAGAAGACTGTAGGCATGATCGATTCCGCTTACAATGCTATCTCTGATATCGCTGCACAGGGCGGTACAGTACTTTTCGTAGGTACAAAGAAGCAGGCTCAGGATGCTATCAAGACAGAGGCAGAGCGTTGCGGTATGTACTATGTAAATGAGAGATGGCTTGGAGGTATGCTTACCAATTTCAAGACTATCCAGTCAAGGATCAAGAGACTCAATGAAATCGAAAAGATGAGCATGGACGGAACCTTCGATGTACTTCCCAAGAAGGAAGTTATCGAGCTTAAGAAGGAATGGGATAAGCTCGAGAAGAACATCGGCGGTATCAAGAACATGGAGCGTGTTCCCGATGCTATCTTCGTAGTAGATCCTAAGAAGGAGCATATCTGCATCCAGGAGGCACATGCACTTGGTATAACACTTTTCGGTATCTCAGATACTAACTGCGATCCCGAGGAGCTTGATTATGTTATCCCCGGTAATGATGATGCTATCCGTGCAGTTAAGCTTATCGTATCCAAGATGGCTGATGCCGTTATAGAGGGCAGACAGGGTGAGGAGATGATCACCCCTGAGGAGGCTGAGAGCGCAGCTGCAGAGGCTGAGCAGGCTGAAGCAGGAGAGGTTTAATTCCTTAAGTTAAAACATGACTAACCCGATATGCCGCTTGTTTTCAGGCGGCATATTTTAGAAAGAAAGAAAATACAGGCCAGTTGCAAAGAACTGATCAATAAAAAGAAAAGAGAGGAAAAAGAAATGGCAATTACAGCAGCACAGGTTAAAGAATTAAGAGAAGCATCCGGCGCAGGAATGATGGAATGTAAGAAGGCTCTTACAGAGGCTGATGGAAATATGGATGCCGCTATAGAGATACTTAAGAAGAGCGGAGCTATGAAGGCTGCTAAGAAGGCAAGCCGTATAGCTGCTGAAGGTCTCTGCGATGTTGCAAAGACTGATGATGGCAAGACTGCAGCAGTAGTTGAGGTTAACTCCGAGACTGACTTCGTTGCAAAGAATGAAAAGTTCAAGGCTTTCGTAGGCCGTGTTGCTGCTCAGGCACTTAAGAGCGATGCTGCAGACATGGAAGGCTTTATGGCTGAGAACTGGATCGATGATGAGTCCAAGACAGTTAAGGCTGAGCTTGAGGAAATGGTTCTTACTATCGGTGAGAAGCTTGATATCCGCAGATTCAAGAAGGTTGTAAGCGCAGACGGTCTGGTAGAGAGCTATATCCACGGCGGCGGAAAGATCGCTGTTATCGTAGAGGCTACAGGTGAGGATAAGGCTGAGATCCGTGAGGCTATGAAGAACATCGCTATGCAGGTAGCAGCTATGAATCCCCAGTATGTAAAGAGAGAGGATATCTCTGCTGACGAGCTTGCAAAGATGAGAGAAATCGTTGTAGACAGCTCCATAAACGATCCTGCAACACTCCCCAAGCCCATCCTTCAGAAGCTTATAGACAAGGCTATCGCGGAGAAGAAGTGGAGCGATGAGGATATCGCCATCTATGAGGAGAAGAAGAGCAATATGAACTACCTCTTCAATTTCCTTTCAAAGGCTGCAGCTCCTGCACTTGCTGAGCTTGGAATGGCTGAAAAGGAAGCATATCTTAGCGACAAGATCTTCACAGGTCTTGTAGAGGGCCGTGTTTCCAAGCAGATCAAGGATGTATGCCTCTTCGAGCAGGTATATGTAAAGGCTGAGGACGGCAAGCAGACCGTTGCTAAGTATGTTGACCAGGTTGCTAAGGCAAACGGTGGAAACTTCGCTATCAAGTCTGTTGTTCGTTTCGAGACAGGTGAAGGTATCGAGAAGAAGGAAGAGAACTTCGCAGAAGAAGTTGCAAAACAGATGCAGTAATCTGACAGCGAAAATCAAAATAAAGCTTATGAAAACCGTCGGGATATCCCGGCGGTTTTTGTTTGCATGAAAAGGGATTACATTTTTATGTTATAAAAGGTCGTCATTGATACAGACGCCGGACCGCTTCTGTGTAAAAAAAACAGGAACATCATAAGTATCTAACTATATAGAGTGTACTTAAAAAAAGAAAAATACAACAAATTGAGGTTAACTTTTCAGATGTTACGTAATCTTGACAGTAGAAAGTTTTAAGCGCAAAATAGCACTTGCACCTTTGGGAGGAGCTTATTTTATGCAGTCTGAAAAGATTAATTCAGAAAAAAATAATAGAGAAGCCATTAAGCACAGAAAGCGGATAAAGAGGCTTAAAGCAGTGATCGTTGCTTTTGCTTTTATTCTCGTACTTATGCCCACTATACTCTCATTAGTGGCTCTTATGCAGATAAGGACAATAGACAGGCGGCTGGGAGAAACCCAGGATATACTGGTGGAGATATCCAACAGGCTGCCGGAGTACCCTTATGGTCAGAATGCGGATATAGGGGAATTGGCTGATGCGGTCAATAATGCTTCTGCAAGCGAGGATGAGGAAATGCTGCAGGCTCTTCACAACAGCGTGAAGGATGTTTATCCCATGGAGAGAATGGCAGAGGGCAAAGATAACGATAGTGTTTTGACCGGTGAACAGACCGAGGGCGTGAAGAAGGTATATCTTACTTTTGACGATGGTCCCAGCATCTATACTGATGATATTCTGGATATACTTGATGAGTATGATGTAAAGGCTACATTCTTTGTTAATTATCACGAGGGTATGGAAGAGTCGTACCGTCGCATAGTCACAGACGGACATACTCTGGGCATGCACTCGTATTCGCATGTATTTTCGGATGTGTATGCGGACCTGGATTCCTTTGCAGAGGACTATAATATGTTGCATTCATATCTTTATAATGTGACAGGTGTGGATAGCAGATTTTACAGATTTCCCGGTGGAAGCAGCAATACTGTAAGCAACATGGATATAAGGGACTGCATAAGCTATCTGGAGGCAAAGGATGTTTCGTATTTTGACTGGAATGTTTCCGGAAGGGATGCAGAGGGCGGATATCACAGCGCATCAACCATTACAAATAATGTTATAAGCCAGATAAATGCATCAGGCAGCGATACGATCGTTGTACTGCTTCATGACGCTTCTGACAAGCAATCAACGGTACAGGCAGTGCAGTCTATCATAGAATCAATCCGGGCAATGGATAATG
>CAMOJK010000129.1 GCA_946616835.1 uncultured Lachnospiraceae bacterium | reverse complement strand
TCTCTGACAAGCCCCTCGCTCCTATTTCCAGTTGATCCTGACTTCATTCCCCGGATGAACCTCAATATTCTCCACGTATTCATCCAGAAGTTCATCGGTCAGCCTCGTAACTTCAAAGCTCTCATGTACTTTCATCCGGTTCAGTTCCCTGATCTTATCCTCTGCTTCGGAAAGCTGCACCATCAGCGCTTCATGCTTCTTCCTCAGTGCCTTGCCTGTCAGTAAGTACCAAAGATCCTGTCTCCGGCATCACCAAGTCCCGGGCAGATGTATGCATTTTCATTAAGCTCCCTGTCAAGCTGGCCGACATATATCTGCACATCCGGATGCGATTCGGAAAGTTTCTTTAATCCCTCCGGTGCGGCTATGATACACATGAATTTAATATTCCTGCCGCCACGCTTTTTTATCTGACCTATGGCATCCACTGCGGATCCACCCGTAGCAAGCATGGGATCGGTAACGATGATAATACGCTCATCAATAGCCTCAGGAAGCTTGCAGTAATACTCTCTCGGTTCATAAGTGATCTCATCCCTGTACAGACCAATATGTCCGATCTTGGCAGAAGGATACAGCGATAAAAGCCCGTCCACCATTCCAAGACCCGCTCTGAGTATGGGAATGATTGCAATCTTCCTTCCGGTAAGCATTGGCGTCATGCAGTTTTCAATAGGAGTCTCCACCTCCACATCTTCCAGCGGAAGGTCACGCAGGGCTTCATACCCCATGAGCATTGCCACCTCTCCTACAAGCTTTCTGAACTCATTGGTTCCGGTATGCTTGTTCCTTAACATTGAAATCTTGTGTTTAATTAGTGGATGATTAAGAATTGTGATATTGTCCATTTTTACCCCCTTTTCTGCTGTTTGAAACGGCGCTGAACGCTAATCTGCAACTATCTCAACAAGAAACGGTTTTCTTTTATTATACCTTACTGTCAAGGTCTGTCCTTTCAGCTCCTCAGGGTCCGGATCAGGCAGCGGATACCATCTCTGATATCCGAATCGCTCCTTATCATCAACATAATAAAGGTACTCGTATTCGTTGATATCACAGTGTCCGTAATTGCCCGGACGCCCCGTAAAGCATTTCCTGACCTTGCCTGTATATGTAGCGGTGGTGTTTATCCAGCCTCTTTTTTCCTTTGGATTGGAAATACTCAGTATAAAATCAAATATCCCCATATTCACCCCACACAATTGCTTCCAAGCCAGATCCTGCTGACCAGGTCTGCCAGAAATAAAAGCACTATAATGATAAAGACCACATTATGGGCCTTGGCATCACGGATTTTTTCCTGTGCTTTTATTATGAGAGGCTGCACAATACATACCGCCACCCATATTAAAAGTCCGAACATCAAAGACGGTACGAGAGCTATCCTGCTGTCGAAATTCAAGAACTCATTTGTATAGTCCCACATGGGTACTCCAATAGTCATATCAATGATATAGCTTGCCGTAAGTTCCGCAATGGTTGCGATGACCGCCCCTGCCATGAATACGATGACCGGCTTTTTTATCTTAAGCAGTGCAAAGATTCCCAGTATTATAAAAACTCCGATGCCATATATGGGTAGCCACGGTCCGAAAAGGAATCCCCTGTTTATAAATCCCCTGTGATGTACTATCACACAACACCAAATGGATTCATATAGCCAGCCGCCAAAACAATATACAAGAAACCGTTCCGCATTATCCCTGAACAGATTCCAGTATTTATTAACGGATACCGGGTGTTCTGATACGGATTTTTCTGATTCGGATAATTCTGTTTCAGTTTTTCCGCTTCCTGCTGTCTGCTTTCTCACAGCTTCCTGCTCATCAGCCGTCAGGTCCTTCAGAAAGATGCAATACTCATCCGAGTGTCCGCCCACAAATGTCATATGTTCCATATCCGTCTGCGATGACGCAGTTATCCAGAGTACCGGTTCGCCGTGGAAATCCTCTATATATCTTAGTTTTTCTCCTTTATAAACTATGTCCATGTATCACGACCATACCGTTCTTTTCGCACAGACGCCTGAAATGATTTCATTGCTGATTTTTTATCACTTTTCAAAATAATCCTATCTATCTGAAATACTACCACATACCCGTCAAAAGTTCAAAAAGGGACTATGCGTTCATACACAGCCCCCTTAATTATTTCACATCATCTGTTTCATCACATATATGAAGCTCTTCTTCTGGGAAGCAGTCTGTGTTTCCTGTATCCGACTGCAGACTCTTCCATTCCGATACGGTGGTAGAAAGCAAACATATTTAAGAAAAGTGCGGATATCCAGGCGCTTGCCTCAGCTATAGCCACAGCCTTAAATCCAAGAGTCCCCATCAGTATCGAAACAAAAGCTATCCTCATTATCATTTCAAGCACGCCTGACCACATGGGCATTACCGCATCCCCCATTCCCTGTACTCCGCTCCTATACACGAAGAGACAGTTGACGCCTATCAAGGCAGCACCGCTTATAGGGAGATATTCGCAGGCAAGCCTGATAGGAACACTTCCCTCAAGCATGATCCTTGCAAGCATCTCAGGTGCAAATACCATGAGAGAACCCAGGATCAGATACGATACGAAGGCAATGCTTAAGCATACACGAAGTCCCTTACGTATCCTTTCATTCTCGCCTGCACCGTAGTTTTGGCTGGCGAAAGCACTCATTGCGCCGCCTGCAGCACATGCCGGATTCATAAAGAGATTTATGTATTTGCTGCATACAGTATATGCGGTGGTATAATCCACGCTTTGGCCATTTATAAAATACTGTATCACCATGCAGCCCACAGCAGTAATGGAATTCATAAAAGCCATGGGCAGACCGTTCTTTAAAAGCTCTATGAAAACGCCTCTGTCATTCTTAAAATCATCACGGCTTAAATGTACCAGCTCTATGGTTGAGAGCCTCTTTATGCAGACAGCCGCGGATACAAGCTGGGATACAACCGTTGCGATTGCTGCACCCTCCACGCCTGTACCGAATCCGAAGATAAAGAGGCAGTCCAGGCCTAAATTTACTATTGAGGAAACCACTATGGCCAACAGCGGTGTCCTGCTGTCTCCCAGTGACCTGAGTACTGCAGCACTCACATTGTAGGCAATGGATGCAAACAGGCCGCCGAATACGATATAACCATAACGCAGACAGTCTGCCATCAGCACCTCGTCAGTCCTTATGAGCCTTAATGCAAACGGCAGAAATAATACGCTTACCGCAGTAAGAACCAGGGTGAGCACAGCAGCCACCTGAATGGTTGCGGCCAGTCTGTGGCGGAGCTGTTCCTTTTTGCCAGCACCAAAGCTCTGGGCTATCAGTATGCCGAAACCGTTTGCAAGCCCCAGTGAAAAACCGACTATCAGGAAAAACAGCGAGCCCATATTTCCAACCGATGCCAGGGCATTGTCATTAATACCTCTGCCCACTATAAGGGTATCCACGAAATTATAAAGCTGCTGGAGCATGCTCGTAAGCAGCAGCGGCCAGTAGAATCTCAGTATGTGTTTTGTGATGTTTCCTTTTGTAAGGTCTGTTACTTTCTTTGTCATTACCTGACCTGATACCTTCATCACTATACCTCCAAAGATGAATATCATCTTTAACCATTCCGGAGAATCCGCTCTTCTCTCTCCGTTGTGTGCATTATAAGAAAACCTTTTCCGAAAATTTATCAAAAATATGGCATTTTTTACATTTTTATGGTATGTTATGTACAGAATAAGGAACATTCCTATGGCAATACTATGACAATACTATGGCAAAGAAACTTGATGCAAAAAAAGAACTGATATACAGACTCTACATACAGCGCGAGGAAGAATTTGTCCGCACGGATATCAGGCAGGAATACTCCCGCTATGAGGATATCCGTAACGGTGATGTGGAAAAAGTAAAGGCCAACTTTGAAGAAATCAGAAAAGACTTCTTCAAGGGTAAAGGCGTCCTGTCCAAAGATCCGCTGCGTAACTGCATCTACCATCTGGTAGTTTCCGTTGGCGTCATATCCCGTATCTGCATCAATTCCGGGCTCCCCCACGATGAAGCCTATACCATCAGCGACATCTACATACAGGCCGCAGATGAAAGCAAAAGCGTTGAGCAAGTCATAGACCTCATAGGAGCGGCCCAGCTTGACTTTGCCGAACATATGCGTGAATTAAAAAAAACCGACCGCTATTCTGCCTATGTGAGACATGCGATCGACTACATCTATGACCACCTTCATGAACCGCTTACAATGGAAGGCCTTGCTCAAAATGAAAACCTGAATCCCAGCTATTTTTCCAAGCTTTTTGCTGCGGAGACAGGGACTACGGTAAAGGCTTACATCCTGTCCGTCAAAATAAGTACAGCCAAGAACATGCTTGAAAAAACCGACTACTCCATTGCTGACATTTCCTTTTCCTTGGGATTTTCCTCCCAGAGTGCATTTACTGCCGCATATAAAAAACTGACCGGGGAGACTCCGGCGAAATACAGAAAGAGTCTTATGTATATCGACAGCTTTTATTAGGCTCTCTGTACTCTACTTTCCTGTCTGCGGTCAGCTTAATCACGCATATACTACACTTGCAGCCGTCCTGACAGCGATGCCGTTCGCTTGGACTATATTCAGCCTTGTGTGTTTTGTATCCGATCTTTCAAAATATATCAACCTCGATGCCTAATGGATCGCATATCTTCTTCAGCTTATCGATATTTGATGTCATAACACACATTTTTTTAAGATTCGGAAACTGCTTTAATTCGGCTTCGCTTAATTTATCTATATAAAATCTCTCATCTTCCCCATCCCAGAAAGGTGCGATGTTTCCATAAATATTATTACCGCCATCCATGAGTATTTTTTCTACTTTTTCTGCCATACTTACAGGAATCGGAAGTTCTTTAAATTACCTTTTTCAGTATACTATGGTTCATATTACACCCTTTCACTTTTGCCGTTTTTTGTCGTATTTACCCTTAAATATATGGTATATTTTATCGTATATATACGACATTATCAATAACAATAAACCTTTAACCTCAGATTGAAAATGAACATTGTATTATCACACCCTCTCAGTAAAAAATTTACAGGGGGTATTTTTTTTGTGTTTTTTCATATATTTTTTGCTTTCATCGAACCTGAAATACAATACACACTCCGATTTTCTACTGCTGATACCCGTAAGTTCTATCTTCACTATGATGATAGTAACCGTTCTGTTGCTCTTCGGCGGTCGGGGCGGAATATAAATTGAAGAAGACTACCGCATTGTCATATTCACGTGTGAAATTGCCACGAACATCGAATGCTTCGAACTCATCGACAAACGAATCGAGGATCAGATCACACTCCGAGTCAGACAAAAGCAGGTCCGTGTATATATCGACACCGGGCAGGTAGAAGCCCGTCAGTCCTTCGGTCGCACTTTCGCTGATCTCACCAATATCCACGGTCAATGAGTACTCATCGATGATGTTCTCGAGATCCGCACACTCAAGATAAGTCTGAAGATAATAATATGAGAAGTCGTTGGTGGAATAATCACTGTAAACACCAGTCGTGTACTCCTCCACCCGTTCTTCCACGGAGTAGACAAATCCGAATTCCGTATCCTGCATCTTATGAACGATGACATCACCATAAGAAGTCTCCACGGTATATTCGTCGACTTCTTCGCACGGGCCGCACCAATACTCGGCAAACTCCTTAGCCGTATCAAAATACGAATCGTAAGGCCGGTCGCCGTGAAATCTGTCGGACGATCCGCATCCGGTAATCACAAGCAACACAGATACAAAGCATATTAATATTGTTTTTATCTTATAGCTCATACTCATTCAATAAACGCCATAACATCTTCTTGCCTTCTGTTCTTTCAAAATAACTTACTGTCACATTAGTAAAATATATACAAATGCATCAATAAACTGTTCACGGAACTTGACATCGTTTATTTATTTCACACACTCAAAATACATGGTGTCTACCTTCAACTGTATATGTGAACATGTCACCTTTAAGGGTTACCGTTGCAAATACAAAGTCCTTAAGTACAAAATCATATGTATTGTTACCATTATCAACAAGCTCCAAGTCAAAAGATATATCTGCTATGCTTTTTTATATGGTTTTGGAAATTCCTGCTTTGCATTTTCTATTTTCTCACTATTATTCTGGCATCCCGCTGTTAAACATGCCATCATTTCCCGGATTTTTTCGCAGCCTGTTGATTACCTTGTACGTCAACCACTTCAAAACCATATATAAAACCACTATCGGCAAACCCAAATAGATACTGATTACCGCAAGCATATATAATGTAATGCCGTCTCCGGAACTCAGGTATTTTCGCCCCAAAACATGGATATAGCAGTATCCATCGTCATCCCGATACCCCGGCAGGCTCATAACATTCCCATATGTGTAAACATAGGAACAGTCATGCTCAAAACCACGCACAGTGATATCCAGACCATTCAAATAGCAGGATTCCTCGTAAGGTTCTACCACAACCCTTTTTTCTTCTCCGTAGTTTATATCATCCGCCCTATCTTTTGGAACACGGTACACCTCTTCAATTCCAAGCCTTGACCCGGCGCAGCAGGCAAAGTAACCGGTTTTAGGCGGCAGAACCCGTTCTGCATATGACGGCAGACTCACAGAAGTTAACATTCCATACAGGCTCATATTCGTTCCGACATAATATATGATCATAAAACCGAAAAACATAAGCAGTACTACTATTCTTTTCTTTTTAAAAATATTCCATATTTCCATCTACATTGCCCCTGTTTTTCAAATGTGATACGTCCACATCGACACATC
>CAMOJK010000128.1 GCA_946616835.1 uncultured Lachnospiraceae bacterium | reverse complement strand
TTGCGGCTCTGCGACGAAATACCATAATGGACAGGATCATCATGGTACTGACCACAGCCTTCGTTTCAATGCCAAGCTTTATAATGGGTTCGCTTCTGCTTATATTATTTGCAGTAAAGTTACATGTATTTCCTGCAAACGGTGCTGCGGCCGGAGGACTTATCCTTCCGATAATCACGCTTTCACTTTCTCCTATGGCGTATATCACGAGACTTACCAGATCTTCTATGTTAGATGTCCTTGGACAGGATTATATCCGTACAGCCAAGGCAAAGGGGGTTCCGTATTTTAAGATAATCTTTGGGCATGCGCTTAAAAATTCGCTTCTGCCTGTCATTACATATTTCGGTCCCATGCTTGCATATATTGTCACAGGATCCCTTGTGGTAGAGCAGATATTTGCAGTGCCAGGTATAGGCCGTGCGTTTATTTCAAGCATTACCGGTCGTGACTATCCCATGATCATGGGGACTACCATCATACTTGCCACTCTGATAGTAATTATGAATCTGGTAAGTGACATCATGTACAAGATAGTAGATCCCAGGATTACCCTGGAGTAAAGGTAAAAGAAACTAATGGAAGAAACTAATAAGAAAAAACTAACCATGCATATAAATGTGGACGATCTTATCCCTGCTACAGACGAGGAGAAGGCTTATATCGTCCAGATGCGACCTTCCACCACATTTTTTAAGGATGGCGTAAAGAGGCTTATAAGAAATAAAGTTGCATTTGTAAGTTTTATTGTAATAGTTCTTATTACACTTGCTGCAATATTCCTGCCGTTAGTCTGGCCTTATTCTTATGACAGCATGCTGGGAAATGTCCCGGGACAGCCCATGGACTCTTCATATAATAATCTGAAACCCTTTCAGTACAGTAATTCCGAACAGGCGATGATAGCTGCAGGGGAAAGTGTTTTCCCGCATGTGTTTGGAACCGACTCTGCCGGACGAGATTATTTTATCCGTATAGTATATGGAACCAGAATATCTCTTGCCGTAGGCTTTTTTGCAAGTCTTATAGTATTGGTGATCGGACTGACGGTAGGTGCTGTTTCCGGTTACTGCGGCGGTAAAGTGGATCTGTTCATAATGCGCGTGGTGGATATAATATATTCGCTGCCTGACATGCTTATGGTAATACTTCTTGCATCAGTACTTAAGCTGGTGCTTGGTTCTGCAATAGAGGGCACTATTCTTGAATCCATAGGTTCCAATATCATTAGTCTGTTTATTGTATTTGGTGTTCTTTACTGGGTTTCCATGGCAAGACTTATAAGAGGACAGATGCTGTCCTTACGCGAGCAGGAATATGTTCTTGCGGCAAAGGCTGCCGGGGCAAGGGGAGGATGGATAATAAGCCGTCACCTGCTTCCTAACTGCATGAGTGTTATTTTTATATCAGTGGCACTGCAGATCCCCAGTGCGATATTTACGGAAAGCTATCTTTCATTCATAGGCTTAGGCGTCAATGCGCCAATGCCGTCCCTTGGTTCGCTTGCATCTGATGCGCTTAACGGCATCAGTTCATATCCATACAGAATGGTCATACCTGCTATCGTGATTTCGCTGATCGTGCTGTCGCTTAATCTTTTCGGTGACGGACTGCGTGATGCTTTTGATCCGAAGCTTAATACTTAAGGAGGTAAAAACAGATGAGCATGCTTGAAGTAAGAGATCTGCATACCTCCTTCTTTACGGATGCAGGCGAAGTAAAGGCCGTTAACGGCGTATCCTTTTTCCTTGATGAAGGCAAGGTACTGGGAATAGTGGGTGAGTCAGGCTCCGGAAAGTCCGTGACTGCTTATTCCATAATGCAGATATTGGCTGGATCGGGAAAGATCGTTTCAGGTTCCATAAAGTTCCGTGGTCAAGAGCTTGTTGATTCCGGTGAAAAGGTCATGAAGACTATCAGGGGCAATAAGATTTCTATAATATTCCAGGATCCCATGACCAGCTTAAATCCCACCTATACCATAGGTCATCAGCTTATGGAGGCTATTCTTTTACATACCGACAGGAATAAAGATCAGGCAAGGGAGAGGGCTGTGGAAATGCTCCGGCTTGTCAATGTCAATGAACCTGAAAAGCGTATGAATCAGTATCCCTATGAGTTTTCCGGAGGTATGAGGCAGCGTGTAATGATAGCCATGGCACTTGCCTGTGAGCCTGATATATTGATTGCAGATGAGCCTACTACAGCACTTGATGTGACGATACAGGCACAGATTTTGGAGCTTATGAAGTCTCTTCAAAAAGAGCTGGGAATGGCTATAATCATGATCACCCATGATCTGGGAGTTGTGGCACAGATGTGTGATGAAGTAATAGTTATGTACGCAGGTGCCATATGCGAACAGGGAAGTGCGGATGAGATCTTTTACAATCCGTGCCACGAATATACTAAGGGACTCTTAAGGTCCATACCTACGGCTGATGGCGGAAAAGAAAAGCTTAAGCCAATAACGGGTACACCTATTGACCTTTTGAATATGCCTAAGGGCTGTGCTTTTGCACCACGCTGTGATGCGGCCATGAGGATATGCCTTAAGGAAAAGTGTGAACGCATGCAGATAAATGATATGCATGCAGCAGCCTGCTGGATGAATGTTAAGAAAAATATGGAAGGCGGTGAGGCATAATGTCAGAAGAAAAAAAGCAGGACATGCCTCTCGTTGAGGTAAAGCACCTTAAGCAGTATTTTGATATAAGCGAAGGTTTTTTCAAGTCCAGGCCGCTTAAGGCTGTGGATGATGTTTCGTTTACCATAAGAAAGGGTGAAACCCTAGGACTTGTAGGAGAGTCGGGCTGTGGTAAAACCACCGTGGGCCGTACCATACTGCATCTGTATAAGCCTACGGATGGGGAAATATGGTATGACGGTATAAAAATAGGGGATAAGAAGAGTCTGGAGGACTTCAGAAAGAAAGCGACAATGGTTTTCCAGGATCCGTATTCTTCACTGAATCCCCGCATGACTGTGGCGGATATAATCGCTGAGCCTTTGGATATTCATAAGATGTACTCCTCAAGTAAGGAAAGGCGTGACCGTATACTTGAGCTTATGGAGTATGTGGGACTTAACAGCGAGCATGCATCCCGCTATGCCCATGAGTTTTCCGGAGGTCAGAGGCAGCGTATCGGCATAGCAAGGTCACTTGCATTAAAGCCGGGATTTATAGTCTGTGATGAGCCTGTCTCCGCACTGGATGTTTCGATACAGGCTCAGGTTATAAATATGTTTGATGAGCTGCAGGAAAAGCTGGGGCTTACTTATCTTTTCATAGCTCATGACCTGCTGGTTGTCCGTCACATAAGCGACAGGATAGCGGTAATGTATTTAGGCAGGATGGTTGAGCTTGCTGATGCGGAAGAAATATATGATCATCCGCTGCATCCCTATTCCAAGTCTCTTATCTCAGCTGTTCCTGTACCTGATCCGAAGACTGCCCGTGAGAATAAGAGAATAGTGCTTTCCGGAGATATACCCAGTCCTCTCAATGCGCCTTCAGGATGTCCTTTCAGGACAAGATGTCCACACGCATGTGATAAGTGTGCTGAGTCGATGCCTGAGCTTAAGGATATGGGAGGCGGTCACTTCGTAGCATGCCACCTTGTAAAAGAAGGCAAGCTTGGATAATTGTTAAAAATATATTTGAAGGGTTATTACCGTATAGATATCTTTCATACGGATAATATACATTTTTAAGTCGCGTAAGTGCGGCAGAAGGAGGAAAATTATGAAAAAGAGATTTTTGGCAATGGCTTTGACCGGCGTCATGGCTGTAACAGCTCTTACAGCCTGCGAATCAACTCCCGGCGGCAGTAGTGCTTCCGGGAGCGCCATCAATGTATGTATCGGCTCCGAGCCAGATACTATCGATCCTGCACTTAATTCTGCAGTTGACGGCGCAACACTTCTTGTACACCTGTATTCCGGTCTTTCCAAGTGGGAGATGAACGACAGCGGCGTTCTTGAAATCGTTCCCGATGCGGCCGTAGAGCTTCCTGAAGGTGTGGAGAATGCAGACGGTACCATAACCTACACATACACACTTCGTGACGGCCTCAAGTGGTCGGACGGACAGGATCTTAAGGCTTCTGATTTCGTATACGCATGGAACCGTGCGGCATCCGCAGAGCTTGCTGCCGACTACGGACATATGTTTGAGGTAGTTGACGGATATAACGAAGTTGCTGATGTAAATGAGGACGGCACACCTGCCAATCCTGATGCAAAGCTTAATGTACAGGCACCGGATGACAAGACTATCGTAGTTACACTCTATAATCCTGTATCATACTGGAATGAGCTTCTTGCTTTCCCTACGTATTTCCCTGTCCGTGAGGATGTGGTTTCCAACGAGGCATGGGCAACAGATCCTTCCACATATGTATGCAACGGACCTTACAAGATGGCATCATGGGAGCACAACAGTCTGATCACTCTTGAAAAGAATGATTCCTTTGTCGATGCTGACCAGATAACAATGAATACCATTAATTTCTATCTTTCGGATGATCAGAACAATATGCTGACAAACTTCAAAAACGGTGATTGGCAGCTTATTGATGATATCCCCACAAATGAGATAGCCAGCGTGAAGTCAGAATTCAATGATCAGTTTGTTATTGCAGGCCAGCTTGGTACATACTATGTATGCTGGAATGTAAATGAGGATATCCTTCCTGCAGGAAGCCCTTATGCTGATGATGAGAATGCAAAGGCTGAGATCCGCAGGGCAGTAGGACTTCTCTTTGACCGTAACTATATCGTAAATGATGTGGCACAGGGTGGTGAGCTTCCTGCTTCCTCCTTTGTATCAATGGGACTTACGGATGCTGACGGCAGCCAGTTCTACAAGAATGTAGGTGTAAGCAGTGATTTCGATGGATATTACAATGTATCTGCTGATGCTTATACTGATAATTTCAACGAAGCTGTAGAGATCTTAAAGAAGTATTATACATATGATGAAACCTCAGGCAAGTTTACTGATTTCCCTGTACTTACATATATATACAATACAAGCGAAGGCCACAAGGCTATAGGTGAGTACCTGCAGAATGCAATGGCAGGCATAGGCATCACAATGAACCTTGAGAACCAGGAGTGGGCTACATTCCTTAATACCCGTAAGGATGGTGCATATTCTATCGCACGTAACGGATGGCTTGCTGACTACAACGATCCTATCTGTTTCTTAGATATGTGGACAACAGACTCCGGTAACAATGATGTACAGTTCGGCCGCGGCGCTCATGCTGATGATGCAGTTTACAGCATCGACCTTACACCTTACGGATTTGATACCAAGGTTGAAAACGGCACATGGGCTGAGACTTATGATGTGCTTATCGCATCCATTAAGTCCTGCACTGATAATGATAACCGTTACAAGATGATGCACGAGGCAGAGGACATGATCATGAGCACAGGCTGCATCTGCCCGCTGTATTTCTACACTGATATGTACCTGCTTTCCGACAAGGTAGACGGATTCTTCTCGAACCCTCTAGGATATAAGTACTTCATGTACACAACAATTAAGTAAGTGAAGCTTCCTGTACCGTGCAGTCTTACCTGACGGCGGGGTATTACTTTTAGTTTTCTTAACACCCTCTGCGATACGCGGAGGGTGTTTTTTCTGATAAAAGATATTTATAACAGATAATTCTGCAAATATTCTGCGGAAAAAGGAAATATGATTCTCATATGCCTTGGAACATTTCAACAATAAAAATTGAAAAATCTTCCAATATTTTGTAAACTATTTGGTATGAGAGAAGAATTGGAAAATTATGTCAAAAATACTGAAAAGATTCGAATGCTTACATCTGCGAAGCTTAAAGATATAGCTGCGGCAGATGATTACGGCGTGGTTTTGCAGGATAACTATCTTCTCATAGGCAGGCTTGCGGCTGAAAACCGCGAAATACTTTCAAAGTGCTTTTATCCATATCTTTCACCTGATACCGTACTTGATGATGAAATAATTGAATCTTTCGGAGAGTTAGAAGATTCGCTGCAGGATTCACTAAAGATAGACCATCTTGATCCCTTCATGCATGCAAAGCTTTCGGGGCTTATACTGGAGCAATTGGAAAAGAAGGGGGCTTCTGCTGATGAGATGGTAGTGCAGCTGGACAGAGAGGTTACCGCCTGCTATTTTCTGGTATTTATCACTAAGAAAATATATAGCAGGCCGGATATTTCCGAGTATTACAGGCAGAGGGGATTAAAGGCGGGCAGAAAGCTGCTGGAATACCTGGCCCCGGAGAATTTTGATACACTGAGAGATAATGACAGCCGGCATATAGTGATAGTTAATTCCAGGTATATGACGGTGCTTTATGAGGGCAGGAAACTTACCAGAGAGGAAAGGGAATGGCTGTTGGATGCACTGAAGAAGTCCCTTGAGCTGGCAGAGGATCCATACTACCTGAGGGAAATGCCGGTATATGACTGGAAGCTTCATATTGAACGCATATATTATTATCTTGCACTGATCCTTGATCATAATAATGAAGCAGGATTTGATCCGGATGAACTCAAGACACTGTGCAGGTGGATGAAGGAACTGGATGAGATGTGGCATGCTGACCGGAAGTGGTTTTCAACACAGATAGATGAAAATATGCTGCATTTTCTGGTACTGCGGTCACAGTATCTAAGCGGTGAACTGACCGGCAGGGAATACAGGAACGAGCTGCTGAATCTGTATGAGCTGCGTAATGTAAGATCCGAAAAAGACTGGGACGACCTGGCTTTATTTCTTTGGGTTCCCACAGATTATATTCTTTCTTTAAAAAATGAGCGACTCTCCGAAAGGGATAAATATTATATCGAACGCTTTTATCTTAATACGCTGGATTTTGCACATCAGTCAAGCGGAAGTATTTTAAATAGCGACCTGTTAGACTGTCTTGCAAAGCAGATGTATGAATTTCTGGAGATTCCCGGCGGCAGGGGCTTTGAAAGCAT
>CAMOJK010000127.1 GCA_946616835.1 uncultured Lachnospiraceae bacterium | reverse complement strand
AAAAGATTAACTCAAAAAGCAGCAGCCTTCCGGCCTCTGCTTCTATTTTTCTGTATATACTAACTGCAACTATTCAGAGCATCCGGAAACACTTGCTGTCACGGACATACTGAACAGTTATTTTAAATTCAGTTCACTCTCTCATCACCCCAGAAAGCAATGACGATAAGTCCCGGGCCTGTGTGAGCACCTATGGTGGAGCCTACCCACTGTATCTCCATAGGCTCAGCCATCTTGGTAAATTTACCTTCTATCATTGAAACCACATTTTCAGCATCTTCCAGACAGTCCGTCATTCCGATGAAGCACTTCTTATTGTAATCAAGACCGCCCTCGGCATGTTCTTCCATGATCTGCACCATACGCTGGTACACCTTCTTCTTGCCCCTGATCTTCTCACGGGACACAAGCTTTCCCTGATAATCTACATTGAGCAGCGGACAGATATTCATCATGGTTCCAATAAAGCCTGCTGCCTTGGATACTCGTCCGCCTCTTATAAGGTATGTAAGATCAGGCGTCGTAAACCAGTGGTGTATCCTCTTTTTATTCTTCTCTGCAAATTCATAGAGCTCATCAATGCTCTTTCCCTCATCCCTTAAATCCGCAAGAGTATCCACTAAAAGTCCCATTCCGACAGATGCCGCAAGGGAATCCACAACATAAAGCTTTCTGTCCGGATATTTTTCGGAAAGGTTATCTTTTGCTATGTTGGCAGAATTAATCGATCCTGATATTCCCGAAGTGAGACATATATGTATTATATCCTTGCCTTCTTTGAGGAACGGCTCCCAGAAGCCTTCGTATTCTTCCACATTTACCTGGCTGGTCTTGGTCATAGCCCCATTTCTCATGGCATCATAGAATTCCTTGAAAGGAACTGTCTTGCCGTTATCATCGGGATACTGCTTTCCGTCTATTTCAAAATGAAAGCTGACATACTTAATGTTTCTTCTTTCACATCTTGCATCACTTATGTCCTGCGTCGAACAGGTTGTTATTACATAATCTGCCATTATTTCTTTACCTTTCTTATCGCTTTAGTGACTCCTGATACATTACTTTTCATTGAAACTCACTTCAGAAAACTCAGAATAAATATTTATCCTGTTTATATCCGTTTCGGACATGCCGATGAATATACCTCCGTAAAAACTGCTGTCATCTTTTTTTAACGCCCTTACTACCTGTACAAACGAATGTATGGTTTCTTTGGTCCAGATGGTAAGATAACACTCGTATACACCGCCGATGGACAGTTTTTCCGGACATTCAAATCCGATACCGTTTTTTGAAACATCAAGAACATGGACAGAAACTTCACGTGCCGCTCCGTCATCCTCCCTGTCAAGCCTCTTTAATACCAGCTTGCAGTCAAGATCAATTCTTTTGCTCTTTCTCTTCTCTTCCATTTTCTCTCCTGATTTCAAATACTGTACGATCAGCATGTCTCCCATGCAGATATCATTCCGCCCCCCATCGGTACAGAAATGTTACACCCCCGGGAACCCTTTATGATCCCGGTCACAGCCCAGGTTTACATAAAACACATCAAATATTATACCATTTACTGCTGCAATAAGCAAGCAACAGCCGTTTCCGGTAATTTTTCCGGTAATTTTTCACTGAATGAACATCGCATCGCCAAATGAAAAGAAACGGTAATGCTCCCGTACCGCTTCATTGTAAGCATTAAGGATATTCTCCCTGCCGGCCATTGCAGACACTAACATAAGCAGCGTTGACTCCGGCAGATGGAAATTCGTGATAAGCGCATCCACAGCCCTGAAATTATATCCGGGATAAATAAAGATATCCGTATCCTTAAAACCAGCTCTTACGATCCCATCATCCCCTGTCATGCTCTCCAGTGTGCGCACCGAGGTCGTTCCCACGCATATTATACGGCCGCCCTCAGCCTTCACCCTGTTTATCGTATCCGCAGCCTGTTTATCTACCCTGCAGTACTCAGTATGCATATGGTGGTCAAGTATGTTTTCTTCCTTAACCGGTCTGAATGTTCCAAGGCCCACATGGAGGGTGACATATACTATATTCACGCCCATACCTTCTATCTCTGACAGCAGTTCCTTTGTAAAATGCAGACCTGCAGTAGGTGCCGCAGCAGAACCTTCCTCCCTTGCATAAACGGTCTGGTACCTGTCCCTGTCCTTAAGCTTATGGTGGATATAAGGTGGCAGAGGCATCTCTCCCAGTTTGTCCAAGATTTCTTCAAAAATCCCGTCAAACTCAAACCTTATCCGTCTGTTGCCTTCCTCAAGGATTTCTTCCACTGTTCCTGTCATCATGCCGCCGAAATCGAGTACAGCACCTTCTCTGGCTTTCTTGCCCGGCTTAACCAGTACTTCCCATGAGGAGTCCTTAAGCCTTTTAAGAAGCAGCACTTCAACCACAGCGCCGGTATCCTTCTTTGTGCCATATAGTCTTGCAGGCATTACCCTTGTGTCATTTAGCACAAGGCAGTCCCCGGCACGAAGAAACTCAGGCAGCTCGTAAAAGTGCCTGTGTTCGCACGCTCCCGTTTCCTTGTCCAGAAGCATAAGCCTTGAAGAAGCTCTGTCCTCCAGAGGATCCTGGGCGATCAGTTCTTCCGGCAGGTCGTAATAATAATCTGATTTTTTTAAAATCTTATCCATGGCAATTCCACTTTTCACAATCATAATTTAGATCGTTGAACCAAACAAGAACAGCACCCGCATACTGTATGGAATACATTCACATAAATCGGATTACGGCATCTCGATATTTTTTAAGAAAGCCACATATCCCTTGTAAACCTCGTACAGGTCGGCCTTGCTTATGGCTTCATGAGGAGCGTGCATATTAAGGACAGGCACGCCGCAGTCTATGACATTCATTCCGTAGAGTGCCATTATGTATGCTATGGTTCCGCCGCCGCCGGCATCCACTGCGCCCAGCTCGCTCATCTGGTACTGTACTCCCGCATCATCCATAACACGCCTCAGCGCTCCTACATATTCAGCATTCGCATCATTTGATCCGGACTTGCCCCTTGCACCGGTATATTTGTTAAATGCAAAGCCCCTGCCCATGTAAGCAACATTCTTCTTGTCGAAACGTGATGCGTATGACGGATCAAAACCTGCGGTAACATCAGAGCTCAGCATATAGGAAGCTGCAAGTGCGCGCCTGAGAGTCAATTCAGAATACTGCCCGAGAGCATTCATAAGCTCAGCGACACAGTTTTCAAAAAACCTTGACTGCATTCCGGTTGCGCCTACGGAACCGATTTCCTCTTTGTCCACAAGTATGCAGCAGCTTGTATGTTCAGGCACTTTCATGGCAAGCATTGCCTTGTATGACGGGAATGCACAGACTTTATCATCATGTCCATACCCCAGCACCATGCTCCTGTCAAAACCTGCATCTCTTGCCCTGCCTGCGGGAACCACTTCTATTTCGGCACTCATGAAATCCTCATCCTCTATGCCGTAGTATTCCTTCAGGATATTGAGCACATTTTTCTTAACTGCATCTTTTGTCTCACTGTCCTTGCCGTCTGCAGCCTTCTTATTCCCGGAAGCAATCTTTATGGGCATATTTCCGGCGATTATATCAAGTGCTTCCCCCTCAACAACTTTGGCCGCTTTCTTTTCCATCTGCTCACTTGCGAGATGTATCAGCAGATCTGACACAAAGAATACAGGATCATCAGGATCTTCACCGATATTTACGATCACTACCGTCCCGTCCTTTTTGGCCACCACGCCGTGAAGCGCAAGCGGAACAGTTACCCACTGGTACTTCTTTATTCCGCCGTAATAGTGGGTGTCCAGATATGCCATGTCTCCATCTTCATAAAGGGGATTCTGCTTGATATCCATACGGGGTGAATCCACATGTGCACCGAGGATTGCCAGCCCCTCTCCAAGAGGCTTTTTTCCTATTTCAAACATCACCAGAGCCTTATTCATATTGCAGAAATAAACCCTGTCTCCGGCCTTTAATTTCTTACGACCTGATGCAGCCTTCGAGAATTCAACATATCCGTTCTTTTCTATATCATTGATGATATATTCCGTAACTTCCCTTTCAGTCTTTGAATTACTTAAGAATTCCTTATATTCGTCCGCAAATGCAAAGGCTTTCTTTTTCTCAGCCTCAGTATATTTTAACCATACTGATTTTTTCTCCATTTCCTTTTCCTCCTGAAACGCTAAACAGACACACACCGTATCGGAACTGTAGTCTGTAACATACATATATCGTACCTGTGCGCCACTGTGCAATGAGCATACGCAGAACCTGCAGTCTGTAATATATTTACGACCTGAGCTCGATCTTCATGCTCTCAAGTCCGTTCAAAATCTTCTTCATCGATGCATTGACCTCATCATCAGAAAGGGTCTTTTCCTTATCCCTGAAGCTTAATGAATAAGCAATGGACTTATGTCCCTCCTTAACCTGGTCACCTTCATAAAGGTCAAAGAGGTTAACCTTTTCAAGGATCCTGCCGCCCCGCTGCCTGATCATCTTTTCGATGTCGCCTGCAAGAACTCCCTTAGGCACCACCATGGAAATATCCCTTGTAACAGCGGGGAACTTTGCGATTCCCTCAAACTTGTGCTCAAATCCTGTAAGCGGTACGATTGCAGGCATATCAAGCACAGCCACATAAGCCCTGCATTTCATATTGTAATTTGAGCATACCTTAGGATGCACTTCCCCAAGATATCCGATCACTGTTCCCTCGTAGGACATGACTGCCTGTCTGCCCGGATGCAGGAAGCTATAGCCGCCGTTCGGATCATACTCAACAGCTTTTTTCATTCCCACAAGCCTTAAGAATGTCTCTACAGCTCCCTTCAGGCTGAAGAAATCCCCGTCACCGTAGAAACCTAAAGTAAACTGCATCCTCTCATCCGGAAGCTCTGTCAGAGGAAGTGCCTTGGGCAAATAGATATTGCCCAGCTCATAGAGACGCACATCCTTGTTCCTTCTGTTGAAATTAAGGGAAAGGCTTGTAAGCATTCCGTTTAAAGTAGTAGTCCTCATTATAGAGAAGTCCTCACCAAGCGGGTTCGAAATGCTTATTGCCTGTCTTAATTTATCATCCTCAGGTACCAAGAGCTTATCAAATACCTTGGGACTTTCAAAAGAATAGAACATTGCCTGGGAGAATCCGCAGCGCTCTGCAGCCTCTCTTGCAATAGCCTCTATCTGCATGGGATAAGCTAACCTTCCTTCCATGCCTTCGCCCCCCGGAAGCGTCGTAGGTATCTTATCATAGCCATAGAACCTTGCCACTTCCTCAGCTATGTCAGCCTGTCCGAGAAGATCCTGTCTGAAAGACGGGATATGAAGCATATTGTTCTCGGGCTTATAAACTATATCAAGCTTCTTAAATATCTCAAGCATCTGTTCTTTTGATACATCAGTACCCAAAAGCTTATTGTATTTCTCAGGCTTAAACTCAAGCTCTACCTCATCCTTAAGACCTGCACAGACATCAACCACGCCGCCTACGACTTCACCGGCACCCAGCTCTTCTATAAGCTGGCAGGCACGGTTGATAGCATCAAGTGCATTTCTGGGATCAAGACCTTTTTCAAACTTGCCGGAAGCATCCGTACGCAGCCCCAGACGCTTGGCGGATTTTCTTATATTAGGGCCATTGAATGTAGCAGCTTCAAAAAGCATTGTCTTCACATCATCGGTTATCTTGGAATTTTCTCCGCCCATGATGCCGGCTATGCCGATCTCTTTTTCCGCATCGCAGATCATCAGCACATCCTTATCAAGTGTACGCTCCTGACCGTCAAGGGTCACGAACTTATCACCGTCATTTGCACGCTTAACTATGATCTTGTTACCGGATACCGTATCCAGATCAAAAGCATGCATAGGCTGACCGTATTCTTCCATCACATAGTTAGTGATATCAACGATATTGTTTATGGGACGGATACCGCTTGCTGCCAGTCTCCTCTTCATCCATTCGGGACTTTCAGCAATCTTTATATTCTTTACCACTCTTGCGCAGTACCTGGTGCAGAGGTCGGGTGCCTCCACCTCGACTTTTACCATATCATTTACGTCTTCACCGTTTCCGGTTTCTTTTACAACAGGAGGTACAAAGGGCTTGTCAAAAGTTGCAGCTACCTCCCTTGCGATTCCCAGTATGGAATAGCAGTCCACACGGTTGGATGTGATCTCGTACTCAAATACGGTATCGTGCAGGCCAAGGGCCTCTACCGCATCGTCCCCGGGCTTAAGGTCCGGATTATTAAAAATATAGATCCCGTACTCCGGTGCCTCCGGGTAAAAATTCCTGTCAGAACCAAGCTCTTCTATGGAACACATCATGCCAAAGGATTCCACGCCCCTGAGTTTTCCACTCTTTATGCTGATACCATCTTCAGGAAGCGGCCCTCCGTCATGGCCGCCTGCCACCTTGCCACCGTCAAGAACTACGGGCACCATGTTGCCTTCTTTTACATTAGGTGCACCCGTAACGATCTGTATTGTCTCAGATCCCACATCTACCTGGCACACGATCAGCTTGTCTGCATCGGGGTGCTTTTCTATTTTCAGTATCTTACCGACCACGATCTTCTCAAGGTTTTTATCAAGTCTTGTGAACCCCTCTACCTTTGTGCCCGTAAGTGTCATCCTGTCAAAATATTCCTGGTCCGTACACTCAAGCTCCGGAACGTATGCTTTGATCCATGATAATGCTGAATTCATTTTTCCTCCTTCTGCCACTTCTTTGCGGCTAAGCAACTCGAATCTGCATCTGCAAATTACAAGCTATTCAAAATCTTTACGGCTGACAGCAGCTTTATGTTTTTACTGATGTTTTTATGCATCCTCAGAACTGAGACAGGAATCTGTCATCATTCTCATACATAAGCCTCATGTCATCGATCTCATACTTAAGAAGCGCAATACGCTCAAGCCCTACACCGAAAGCAAAGCCTACATATTTCTCGGGATCAATGCCTCTGAGCTCAAGTACGTGGGGATGAACCATGCC
>CAMOJK010000126.1 GCA_946616835.1 uncultured Lachnospiraceae bacterium | reverse complement strand
GAGACCACCACTCCCTGATGCTGTCGGGGAAATCATAAGTCCGATACGGAATCTGGGGGCTGTCGCACTAAAGTGTGACAGCCTCTTTTTCTATACCGCATGGATATTTATGAGCTTTATGTAATACAAATCTTGTAAATCAAACAGTAAACCATTATAATTAAGCAGAATATTGTAATTTGGGGTTATGTTGATAAATTTGTGCTTTTCCCCAAGAAAGAGTTTATATGTCAAAAGTTTTTGGCTGGCTTGACCGTCGCAAAGATGAGTCCCTCCAGACATTTGACAACCGAATAAACCATCTTGCTGCATTTCATTCCGGCTATGCTTTCTTTATGTACGAAAATTACAGCCAGGATCTGTCCGCTTTTTCCGTATATGTTGTATGGAATGGGGAATTCAATAAGAAATTATCGCAGCGCCTGCCGGACGGAGGCTTTATGCTCCACTGTGACCGGGAGAGAGCTGTTTCCTTCCTGAATAAGGGTGAAGGCCTGCCTGTATATGTTAAGCTTCAGGCATCAAGAGGGCGGCTTAGAGCTATTCTTTTTGCTGTTGAAAATGACGGTGCACTTTATGACATGTATTATAACGGTTGTCCCATAAGGAAGCCTGAGAATATCTGTTTTGTGAGCCGGAAAAATGTCGTTGTTGATGCTTCTGAGTATGATGAATATAATGGCAGGGGTGTAAGCTTCAGCACAAGCTATAATCCGGCCTTGTTTAAGTTTGGAAAATACAGCCTGCTTGATAATTCAAACGGCAGCTATACAACAGGAAGCTATGCCGCCGGACTGTTTAATACAGGCAGCTATAGTTTGAGTGCATTTCAGCAGGGGAGCTATTCCTCCGGCAGTTATACGGCCGGAAGTTATTCTTTCAAAACTTTCATGCTTGGTTCGTATATTTCAGGCTCATACTCTTTTGGAAGTTATGCTGTTTCTCAAGGTTTTGAATGGAAATATGCATTTGGCAGTTACAGTACATATAGATGGTCGGCCGGAAGCTATTTTACAGGAAGCTTTATGGGCGGTCAGTACAGGCTGGAACAGTTTCTGCAGGGAAGTTACCGTCTGGTGGGAGGAAGCTACAATTTCTGGGGCTTTGGAAATTTCTTTGCAGGAAGTTTTAGTATCGGCAGCTACAGTTGGCTGTTCGGATCCTTTGGAATGGCTGCAGGACTGGCACTGACAGGCAGCTATCTGGGCGGAAGCTACCGTTTACAGATGTACAGACTGCTGGGCAGTTATTCACGCGGAAGCTATAACAGCGGGATGTACAGGCTGGCTGGCAGTTATGCCGGTGGAAGTTACGGTACCGGTTACAGACTTTCCGGAAGCTTTCGGAATGGGGCTTTTACACAAGGCAGCTTCGCAGGAAGGTTATTAAGCGGAAGTTACTGTGGAAGGGCTGTCACGCAGGGCAGTGATGCGTTGGATAATGAAAATAAACAGGGCAACCGTTTCATTAATGATTCAAATCTTGCTCTTTGCAATGGCAGCCGGCCGGCAAAGAGCGGCCTGAGCTTTATACCTAAGGCTGAACTTGAACCTTCTTTCAGGCTTATAGCCGAGATGGGATACGGACTGGATCTGATATGAAGGGATTTTATTCACTGTGGACAGCACCCGGAAAGACCACCGGAGCAACTACCGTTGTGATGCAGGATTATGAACTGCTGATGCTTTTGTTGTCTTTAGCTTCATACCAAAAGAACAACGGTCCTGCTAAGATGTATGCAGATGAGACGGCGCTTGAGTATCTGGAGAGCCTTTCGCTTGACAGGTGTTTTAAGAATGGGACGGAGCTGCTGACTGTTCCTGAAGGTATCGATCCGCTGATGTTTTGGGCTGCCGGAAAGCTTGAAGCGCTTAGAAGAGAGCAGATGCCCTCTGTGATGATCGATACGGATCTTATTATCTGGAAGAATCTTGATTATGCTTTCGACAGGGATACAACCGATATAGCGGTGATACATCGTGAAGATATTACGGAATCTACATATCCGGATCCGCATTTTTTCAGGATGCAGGAAGGGTATGAGTTTCCTCCGGAATGGGACTTTACAGTCAGACCGGCCAATACGGCTCTGCTTTTTATAAAGGATAATGACTTTAAGAACCGTTATGTGGAGCATTCCATGGAATTTATGCGAAAGAGCATACCTGACGGCGATAATCTCTGCCATATGGTTTTTGCGGAACAGAGGATCCTGCCGATGTGCGCTGTGGCAGAACAGATGAATATTTATTCTTTTTGTGATAATATGGATGCGCTCAGGGAACAGAAGCTGTTTACTCATTTCTGGGGCCACAAGAATCTTCTGAAATTTAACTGGGGAGAGAGACTGTCGTATTGCAGACGCATGATGATACGATTAAAAAATGAATTTCCGGAAATGTATGAAGTGGCTGTATCTATTGATGAACTGAGGGTTTATGCGTAATTGACGAGATAGAAAAATAATGTAATAAGTTTGATAAAAATTCAGACAGCCGTAAAAATCGGCGGAAAGGGAAGAAATGAAGATAAGAACAAGGTTTGCACCCAGCCCGACAGGAAGGATGCATGTAGGAAACTTAAGGACTGCACTTTACTCGTACCTTATTGCAAAGCATGAGGATGGTGATTTTATCCTTCGTATAGAAGATACGGATCAGGAACGCGAGATGGAGGGAGCTGTTGATATCATAAACAGGACTCTGGAGCAGACAGGACTTTCGCATGATGAGGGCCCGGATGTGGGCGGAGATGTCGGACCTTATGTACAGAGTGAGCGTCAGGCAAAGGGGCTTTACCTTGAATATGCAAAGAAGCTTATAGACAAGGGTGAGGCGTATTACTGTTTTTGTGATAAGGAAAGGCTGGCTACCCTTAAGACATCCATTGGAGAGGATAACAAGGAAATAACCATTTATGACAAGCACTGCCTGGGATTGTCAAAGGAGGAAGTGGAGGCAAATCTTTCGGCAGGCAAGCCTTATGTTATCAGACAGAACAATCCCAGAGAAGGACAGACCACCTTCCACGATGAAATCTACGGAGATATTTCCGTAGATAATTCGGAGCTGGATGACATGATACTCATAAAGTCAGATGGTTTTCCTACATACAATTTTGCAAATGTGGTGGATGACCATTTGATGGGGATTACCCATGTGGTAAGGGGAAATGAGTATTTAAGCTCATCACCTAAGTACAACCGTCTTTATGATGCATTCGGCTGGGAAGTCCCCGTATATGTTCACTGTCCGCTTATTACGGATGAGGAGCACAAGAAGCTTTCCAAGAGAAGCGGGCATTCATCCTTTGAAGACCTTATAGAGCAGGGCTTCCTTGCAGAGTGCATTGTGAATTTTGTTGCGCTGCTTGGCTGGGCACCTGAAGGTGACAGGGAGATATTCTCGCTGGAAGAACTGGTTAAGGAATTTGATTATAAAAAGATAAACAAATCTCCGTCGGTTTTTGACTATACAAAATTAAAATGGATGAACGGAGAGTATATCAAGGCAATGGATGATGCAAGGTTTAAAGAACTTGCAGGACCTTATCTTGATAAGTATCTTAAGCCCGGACTCGACAGGGATAAGATAGGCGCAATGGTAAAAACAAGGATAGAGATATTCCCGGATATTGAGGGACTGGTAGATTTCTTTAACGAGCTTCCCGAATATGATACGGAAATGTACTGTCACAAGAAGATGAAGACATCAAAGGAATCATCACTGGAAGTACTTAAGGACATACTGCCTTTATTGGAAGCGCAGGAGGATTATTCAAATGATGCCCTCTATCAGATGATTCAGAAGTATGTAGCTGATAAGGGGTATAAGAACGGTTATGTCCTCTGGCCTATCCGGACTGCTGTATCAGGAAAACAGATGACTCCGGCCGGTGCTACGGAGATTATGGAAGTGCTCGGCAAGGAAGAATCTCTGGCACGCATCCGTAAGGGTATTGAATTATTAAGCAAGTAAATTTATATGGCCCACATCGGTAGTTATTCTGCCGGTGTGGGAATTCTTTATATTTTAGTCTATTGATCTTTATTTAGTTATTTCGAAAGCGATAATCGCTAGTTTTCGAAGAATAAAATTTAGTGTAGTGAAAATTTAAGCATACAGTGCGGGGGTGTGTATATGTTCCGTGTCGGCCTATGCATCGCATCCGTCAAGCTAGCTGCCAACAGTCCCTAAGGATTCGTACCATGTGAGCCAGCGAAAAGCACGCTGTCTCACTGGAAGACAATTATCAGTTACGAAACTCTATAAACATTTCGTGGTACCACAATCAATGAGCGTTCAATAGTTTGTATCAAGTAACATCAGAAATACTTTAAAAAAAGTGGAGTTAAAAAAATAAAAAAATCAGAAGGAGGAAAACTATGTCAGAGCAGATGAATAATGAGCAGAGGCGGGCCGTCATGCATCTTGAAGGTCCTATGATGGTGCTGGCGGGCCCGGGCTCCGGCAAGACCTTTGTCATAACCAGGCGGATCAGAAATATGGTACAGTGCGGCATTGCACCTGAGTCAATACTCGTGATTACTTTTACAAAGGCGGCGGCTGTAGAAATGCAGGAGCGTTTTGAATCGCTAATGGACGGTAATGTGACCGGTGTGACTTTCGGGACATTTCACGGGATATACTTTAGCTTTCTTAAAAAATCCCTTGGTTACAGCGCCTCGGATATAGTCACTGAAAAGGAGAAAAAGCAGTTCATAAAAGAGGCGCTGTCGTCTTATCCGGCGGTCAATGCGGATGACTTTACCATGACATATCTTCTTGATTCATTTTCCAAGATAAAAAATGACGGTATCACACCGGAAATGTATGAGAGTCCCTGCAGGCTGGTGGATAAGGAGGCTTTTGAAAAAATCTATTATGATTATGCTCGGATAATGCATATTGCCGGTAAAGTAGATTTTGATGACATGGTCCTTAAATGCAGGCAGCTTTTTGTGGAAAATCCGGATATACTTGAAATGTGGCGCAGACGGTTTAAGTATATCCTGATCGATGAGTTTCAGGATATAAATCCCATGCAGTATGAAGTGGTAAAGATGCTGGCAGCTCCTCTTAACAATCTTTTCATTGTAGGGGATGATGACCAGAGCATTTATGGCTTCAGAGGTTCCTGTCCACAGATAATGCTGGATTTTCCGAAAGCATTTAAAGGGGCTGAAAGCGTGCTTTTGAAATACAATTACCGCAGTACTCCGGAGGTGGTGAATACCGCATGCAGCCTGATAGGGCATAATAAAAACAGATTCAAAAAAACACTGATGGCTGCAAACAAAGGAAAGGGCGGAGTAAATGTACTGTCATTTAAGGATAAGCAAGCTGAAACAGAGGGCGTGATAAATCTTGTGAAGGCTGGGCTTAAGTTTGTGGAGGCTGATGACATTGCGCTGATATTCAGGACGAACAGCTCCGCCGGAGTGTATGCGAAGGCTCTGTCGGAAGCCGGGATACATTTTTCCATGAAGGAAAAAATAAAGAATATTTTTGACGGGACAATGGCCAAGGACCTGATGGCAGTTCTTGCATATGCAAACGGAAAAAAAACAAGGGAAAATCTGCTTCGTTTCATGAACAAGCCCGTGCGGTATATAAGGAGATGCGATATTGAAGAGGAAAAATATGCAGACCAAAATAATTCAGATAGAGATGATCCAGATAGAATTTACTCAGATAGCAGAGGATATGGCGTAGTAAAAACATATCTACAGGATAAAAGACATGATACTGATTTGCTTATGCGCATACTTTATAGTACTGACATAAAGGAGTATGTTAAAAAGAATGTAAAGGAATTACTTTATCATCTGAATACACTCTGTGGTATGCATCCCTTTGCTGGAATGAATTATATTCGCAAGGTTATGGGTTATGAGGTCTTTATGATAAAGGAGAATGAAAAGCGTGGCATAACAAAAAACGAGACTATAAATGAACTGGATGAGATAACCGTATCGGCAAAGAATACCGATAATTATATACACTGGCTGGAAACTATTGAGGAATATGAAGAAAGTCTTAAGAATGCACAGAGTGAAGAATCAAAGGACGGAGTGCAGCTGATGACCATGCATGGTTCTAAAGGTCTGGAATACAGGATGGTGATAATCCCTGATCTGAATGAAGGCAATATACCTTCAAAGAAATGTGAAAAGCCTGCAGAACTGGAGGAAGAGCGGCGCGTATTCTATGTGGCAATGACCAGGGCTAAGGAAAAACTGTTTCTGTGCCATCTTGAAAAGAACCGGGAAAAACGGATCACCCCGAGCAGGTTCCTGAAAGAGATAAAATGATAGTTCTTCGATTTGACAAAACGGAAAGGAAAGGTACAATCAAAGGATACACAAATGTGAAGGAGAAAACAAAATGATCCGTTTTCTAAAAATGTTACGGAAGACTGTAGAAATGTTCCCGGACAGAGTGGCTGTAGTCGACCGTGACGGAACAAGAAGCACAACCTACCGTCAGCTGTATGATCAGGCCGCAAGAGTTAATCACTGGATGAAAGCACATGATATCGGTAAAGAATCGGTGGCTGCCATATATTTTAATAAAGGGGCAGAGTACATTGCTACGCGTCTTGGTGTGATAATGGCCGGTGCAGCCTGGGTTGGCCTTGAGGATATGATGGGAAGTGCCAGGATCCAATATGTGATCCGGGACTGTGGCTGTAAGGCTGTTTTTGATATGCATTTATGGGAAGAAGCTATGCAGCTGGAACCTTCCTATGAATTTGCCGATCCTGATGATCATGACCTTGCCTTCTTCATATACACTTCCGGCAGCACCGGTGAACCAAAGGGCGCTGCAAACGAGTATGGAATCTATGATCTGATAATGGAAGGTGTTAACGGATTTGTCGGCCCCTATGCTTTTCCTGAGGGAAGAGAGGGCGAACCTGTTCCGGTGCAGTTCGCCCATGTCCTTCCTGAAACTTTCGTTGGCGGTGTTTACATTACAGTCGGAATTCTTGATGCCCAGAGTACCATTCATGTGATCTCGCCGGAACTGACCAGAGATCTGAAACAGCTTATCCGGTATT
>CAMOJK010000125.1 GCA_946616835.1 uncultured Lachnospiraceae bacterium | reverse complement strand
GTTCAAAATCAAACTCGTCCAGTGCATCATTTACTGAGTTGTCCAGTTCTTCAACACCATCACTCATTTCTGAAATTCCGTCATGCAGTTCATCCGTACCATCTGTATAATCAGTCAGTCCATCTTTATATTTCTGCATTTTCAGAAGCTCTTCTTTCGCATCTTTTATTGCAAAACTGACCAGAGCACTGTCAACTGAATTTATCAGTCCATCCAGCTCCTCTTCAAAATTTTCCTCTGTAAGTTCTGTACTAAGTCCATAACTCTTTAGCGCATCTTGGGTCTGTTTCAGATAAGCATCAAAAAGTTCGGCTGTAGCATCATTTATCTCATCATTATTGTCTGTCAGTTCATCCAGACCGTCTCTTACATCATCGGTTGCTTCCCTCAGATCACTTACAGCTTCTCGAAGATCTTCTTCAACACCACCGGTCCTGTCCCAGTATTCCTGAAACAAGGGATCATCGATTTCTGATGCATCGATCTTAATATCATTCAAATAATCCTTTAAATTCTGATCGGTGTTATCTTTTCCCAGTTTGTATGCATACAAGTAGGTTTCGGATTTCTGCGATTTTCCGGATTTTCCAAATGCGTTATAGCCTGCATCTGTAAGGAAAATGAGACCGAAATTTTTTGAATTGCATGAGGTATCAGATATTTCCTTCTGCGGCGCGTCATAATCTGAAACCACGCCGACTCCGGTTATACTATAATTTACCCCGGCCATTTCAAAACTATCTCCGACACTGATTCCGTGCTCCTCTGCATATCTTTTTTCTACAACAGCTTCATCTTCACGCTGAGGCTCTTTTCCTTCCACAAAACAGATTTTGTCTATACTGTCTCTCACCTTGAAAACTCTGACAGTACTCTTATCATCTTCCTCCATCACATAATCAAAGTAGAAATGTTCCTCAATTTCAAATCCAAGATTCCGTATCTCATCCACCTCTTTTGCGGATAACGGTACAAATACTTCAAATTCGCCATCTTCAAGATTTGTACTTTCAGCTATATCCTCGGTACCTTCAGTTAATGTTTCGGCAGATCCGACTATCGTAACTACAAGGAAAATACCCATCGCTATCATTAAGCCAAGGGCAAAATATCTCATTATATTTTTTTTCAGATCCCTTAAAACTCTTTTTCTAAGTACTTTTTGCATCTTACAGATCCTCCAATTCTGCTGCCGGAACTTTAACATCGTTCATATAATTCTTGGAAACCTCTCCGTCTTTGATATATATAACATGATCAACCATATTCTTGATTGAATTGTTGTGTGTAACTATAAGCATGGTTGTTCCGTATTGTTTATTTATCTTTTCCATAAGTATGAGTATGTCTCTTGAAGTTTTCGAATCAAGCGCACCTGTCGGTTCATCGCAGAGGAGCAGTTTAGGATTTTTGATAAGTGCTCTGGCTATGGCACATCTCTGCTGCTGTCCGCCGGACAACTGTGACGGAAACTTATTTTGATGTTCTGTCAATCCCAGTACCTCCAGAAGTTCATCCATATCAAGAGGATTCTTAGTGAGATATTCGCACACCTGTATATTTTCCTTAACTGTAAGATTCGGAATCAGATTATAGAACTGAAAGATAAATCCAAGATTACCTCTTCTGTAATCAGACAGCTTATCACCTTTAAGTCCGACTATTTCCATATCATCTATCTTAATTGATCCCGTATCTACTGCATCAAGTCCGCCGATACAATTAAGAAGAGTAGACTTACCTGAACCGGATGTTCCCTGAATAACACACATCTCACCTTTTTCAACGCCTACTGATATACCCTTCAGTACCTGTACATAACTTCCGCCCTCACCATAGCTTTTTTTAATATTTGATACCTCTACAAACATCTTTTTCCTCCATTTATTTTAATATTTAATATTGCTCTCGTATAAAATATCATATGCTCACATTTTCACATAACATCGTTATGTGAAGAGCATATTTTATGGCCCGGTATGAACCAAGCCACAAATACTTATCATTTTATTTTTTACAAACCATTACTTGGAATTAATAACTCCGAACCATCCTCCGACTATGTAGTCAATCATATATTCCATCTGATTAAGTGCTTCTTTTTCGTTTTTACAATGAAGCAATATATGTATAAATACTTCTATCTGATCATGTGACATCCAGTGAATGATAAACTTATCTTCTTTGCTCAGCTTTTTATGGGACTCAATCCCTTTCATCATCACATATAGTCCGGTATAATGATCTTCCACCTTATCAACAATCATATCCCTTATATTTTCATATCGGGTACCCTGTGCTTTGGTGAGCAGAAGTTCAAAAGATTCTCTATACTCAAATAACAGATGTACTATATCCCGGGCAATAGCCTTATCATCTTCAAAGCCCTGAGCTGCTGCCATCTCAGCAATATTCAGGTTCTCCCCCGCCATTTTCTTAGACGTACTCATTTCTTCTATAAAATGATTTTCTATAGCAGCATTCAGTTTTTTTAGCGGTTCCTCTATCAGACTGTCAAATAAATCCTCTTTATCACTAAAAAAGAAATACAGTGCCCCGGTTGTTAATCCTGCCTCCTTACATATATTTCTCAGAGATGCTTTCATAAATCCTTTTTCCGAGAATTCCTTAAACGCAGCCTTTTTTAGTTTTTTCTTAGTTTCCTTTTCATTTTCCATATAAATCGCCTTAAAAAAATAACAGTGTTATGTACGGTTGGATTATATACATAACACTGTTATTTTGTCAATATTTATTTTACAATTATTACTTACTTATATTAATGTATAACTGCTACCTTGCCGCAGCACTTTCCGGCACACTGTATCTGACAGCATTTTTTTTGAATATATAAAAGTACAAAAATGCTCCGATAAATGCTCCCAGAGTATTTGTTATAAGATCATCCACATCTGTCCCGCGGTTATACATGAACATCTGTGATATTTCTATAAACAGTGATGATAAGAAGCCTGCAAGGGTTACAGTTTTAATATTATCCATTTTTTCGAAACAGAATGGAAGTGCCATGCCCAGCGGTATAAACATCGCTATATTACCAAAGAAGTTGATCTCCCATCCATCATACAGTTCAACCATAAATGCAAATGGTATCAGATTAAGTCTGTTCCGTACATCCTTAGTTGTATAAACCAGCAGCTTTTCCATTTGTCCACCGGAAGGAAACAGTGGAAAGCATACAAGTCTTACAATAACCAAGATACAGATATATATTGATAAAAGTTTTAACTCATATTTCCAGCAGACTGCTTTATTTTTAACAGCAAAAATGACTCTCAGAAATATCCATAAAGCTGTAATTATTAAAAACAGTTCACCATATGATATTAAAAATGCCATATCCTTACTCCCTCATTTTTCTGACTTTAAGTGGAGTATACAAGCCGCATCCCCCCAATGTCAACGGGGTCAGACGACCTTTAAACAAATCAAAATATGGCTTAATAATTTGATAAGAATTATAAATAATTTAAAAAGAATTCATCATCATCTTTATTCATAAATCATCCGGTACTATGGCACATATCTTATCTACAGCATCAGCCAGTGCCTCTGCTGCGCCTGTATCCTTTAAGCCGGCTACATATGTTTCGCACCTGTTCATCGGAACAAGCACCCTCTCTGCTTCGCTCTCACCGACTGCCCTCGCCATACCGGGAGTTATCTCACCAAGCATTGAATTAGCTATCACTATTCCTATCGGTCCCGCTATAACCTTAACTCTTTTACTGCATACTATAACGGAATTTTCACCTGTTGCAGCCTCATCTGCACCCGCCTTTTTCATTGCCTGCATTGCAAGGCTGTTTGACCCTACAGCCACTATATTTATTTCAGGGCGCTTTTTCTTTATTCCCGTGATCAGCTGCTTACCTATTCCGCCACCCTGAGCATCTATTATCAATACATCCATTATACAACCTCATTACTCTGATTCACTACTCTAACTTATTACTCTGACTTATTGATAATTCATGATCGTTCATTATCTCATGATTTATAAACAATTTCTCCCCCGCAGATCGTATAATGAATTTTACCCGGAAGTTTCCATCCTGTAAATGGGCTGTTTACCGCCTTTGATGCATATTCTTCTTCCTTAACGATCCATTCCTCATTTTCGCCAAATATAACAATGTCTGCCGGTGCACTTTCTTCAATTGCACCGGGAATCATTCTATAAAGCTGTGATGGATTTTTACTCATCAGCTCCATAAGCTTCATAAGCGATATATGCCCCGGCTGAACGAGTGACTTGATACCAAGTCCAAGCGAAGTTTCAAGACCTGTTATCCCGCTGGGTGCCTCTGCCATAGGCTTCTCTTTTTCCTCACGGGAATGTGGGGCATGATCCGTAACTATCATATCTATCGTGCCATCCTTGATGCCTTCAATTATAGCCTGTCTGTCCTCTTCTGTTCTGAGCGGTGGATTCATCCTGGCATAAGTGCCATATTCCAATACAGCGTCTTCAGTTAGTGTAAAATGATGCGGAGTTGCTTCTGCATGGACATCCGCTCCCTGTTTTTTTGCAAGCCTTACATAGTCCACACTTTCCTTTGCACTTATATGCTGAATCGTGAGAGTAGCCCCTGTTTCAAGAGCCAGTGCGCAGTCTCTTGCAACCATCACATACTCTGCTGCCGAAGCGGCGCCTCCATAATTCAGACTTTCCGAGACTTTTCCCATATTAACACCCGGCTGCTTTATGAAGAGTGGATCCTCCTCATGAAGACTTACAGGAAGATCAAGTTCCTTCGCCCTTATGAGAGCTTCTCTCAGTATCTCTTCGTCCATTATCGGAAGCCCGTCATCAGTAAAGCCTGCTGCTCCTGCATCAGCAAGTTCCTCCATGGGAACAATTTCTTTTCCGGCCATTCCTGTTGTTACCGTTGCCGTCTGAAGTACATGTATAGCAGTCTTTTCTCCCTTTTCCTGAATATATTTTAAAGTATCGATATTATCCACGGCAGGCTTTGTATTTGCCATACATACTACAGTTGTAAATCCGCCCTTTGCGGCTGCTGATGCACCTGTCTCTATATCCTCTTTATAAGTAAATCCGGGATCTCTGAAATGCACATGAACGTCAACAAGCCCCGGAGCTACTATAAGCCCCGAGGCATCTATAACCTGAACATTCTTTTCACTAAGCCATGTTCCTTCAACTTCGATGTTACTATCCACCTGGATAATTCTGTTTCCGTCAAGTAATACATCCAAAGTTTTGTCTGTCCCCGTAACCGGACATACTACATGACCTTTTTTAATTAATATCATTTGTCACCTCATCTGATTCAACATCCGGTTCTTCCTCCGATTCATCATCGGGGTCATCATCATAATTTTCTTCTTCCTTTTTTGTGAGTTTTTCAACAATTCCGTCACGAAATTCACCGAGAACGTCGATAAGCTTCTCTTTGTTCTTCTTGTTGAAGACAACTCCTCTCTTACTGTAGAGCCAGATCAATACTCCTAATACCGTAAGTGCAGGAAGTACCATAAGAATACAGCAGATTCTGAATACCTTATATGCATGCTCTGTTTCAAATCTGGCAACATTTTCCCAGAAAGGAAAAGAAACATTTGAAGTCCTCATGGACGAATATTTTTTATTCTTTGCATACTTGATAAGGTTTCCGGCTTTATATCTGTCAGTATTTTCGACAATCTCCAACGAACCGAAATTAAGAGATGACCTGCTTTCTTCCTCATTTACCTCGGTATTATCGCCCAGTCCGCATGCAGAACTGATGGTATTGAGCGCATATCCGCTTATGGGGTTTGGAATAACAGCTTCATAGCAGGAAATAGGAATCTCCTGCTTCATAATCTCATAAGCCTTATATGGAATATATGCTACATCATAATTTCCATAAGCCATTTTTTCGGAATCTGTCTGAAATGCCTCAACCACACCCATTACGGTAAACACCTTATCGCCTAAGTTCACCTTCATACCTGCAACATCAACACTACCGAAAAGATTCCAAGCCATATTCTCATCTAAAACTATCTGAAACGGGTCACGCCCATCTCCTTCTTTTACAGCTTTCTCCACAGGATTCATATAGGTTCCGCTGAGAAGGGGAATATTATGGATAAGGAAAAAGTCATCACTTACGCCATATATCTCACCTGTTACATTATATACCCCACGTTCAACCTTTTGCTGAGAAGACCCGCAGTAAGCATCTATAAAAACTCTGGCGCCGGACTGATCGGTAACATCAAGATATGTATCCTCAACCAACTTCGACATAATATTATTCCGTACTTCCATTACGGTCTTCACATCTGCCGAACCTGCCCCGTAAAATGCGCTTACCTCAGAATAGGCCATCTTCTTGTTTTCCCAGCGTTCTGCTGCCTGCTGAGTATAAATACGCGAAACTCTTTCCTTCTGAAAGAAACTGATTCCAATAGTTATCAGGATTAAAAGAACATCTACAGCTATCAGTGCAATTATTAAAGTTTTTTTATTTAGTCTTTCAATCATTGCAGCTATCTATCCCCTACTGTTTCTCTGAAAGTCTTACCTGCTGACCATTTTCAAGTCTCTTGGATGAATTCGTAACTATATTATCATATTCCGACACATCGCCCGATACAGCTGTCTTGGTTGTATCGGAAGCCTGTTTTGTAACATCCACTCTTTTAATAATGTAGCGGTTTCCAAGAGGCGTGCCCTTTACCTTTACTACGAGTACAAAATTACCCTTACTGTCTTCCTTAAGCGCATTATTCGGTACTATGCAGTCATATCTCGAGCTTTTGCTGCCGACTGCAAATTGTATAGTCTGACCAATGCTTATCTCTTCACCTTTAACTTCGAATTTTACTATAAGATTTTTTGCCGGATCATTTGGATCGGGCTTTATGCTTTTAACACTGGCTGTAGCATCCGCAGACCATACATTTTCCATAGTTGCTTCATCGCCGGCATGAATTAACTGTCCTTCAGCCTTTGAGATAGTAGTCTCAACTTCATAGCCGCTTTCGGCCAGCTGGATGGTTGCAATAGGATTATCCTTTGTAACAGCATCTCCCTCTTTTATTGTAATATTTGTCAAAATTCCGTCAGCCGGTGCAGTTATGGAAGCTGAATCATCAGCATCCTTAAGCTTCTCAACCTGAAGCCTCACTTCTGCTAATTCTTAAAGTTCCTTCTGCAT
>CAMOJK010000124.1 GCA_946616835.1 uncultured Lachnospiraceae bacterium | reverse complement strand
TCCGAGCGTCCCCCAAAACAAACGTTTAATAGTTCCTGTACGTATCTACTTGAAATAAAAATAATTTATAGACCTCACATACTCCAGTTCTTCAGGATCGTAATATACTTTGTAATTTTCAGTCTCACCAAGCTTTATCAGGCCATACTCTTCCGGATCATCACTTAAGAGCTGGTACTTGCCGAAAACATAAGCACTTACAAGTCTTTCCCGTCCCTTGCGGATGAGCTCCCATACATCCACCGGGTTTGCAGTCATTACCTCATACATGCCATTTGCTGCAGGAAACCCCATCACCATTTCACGACCGAAGGCAAGATAAACATCCGTGTCATACTGGCGCACATAGAAAGTCATTTCCTCCGGCATAACAGCCCTGATCTTATGACCTTCATCAGTTTTTTTTACCAATTCCACCACCTCTATGGCTTCATCCGGAATATGATAAAGATTCTGTGCAGAGCTTACTATGGACACATCGCCCGCTTTTGCGTTATAGACACTGCTGCCGCATAATACTATTACGGCAGATACCGCCACAAGCCCTATAAGCCTGTATCCCGAGGACAGCTTTGCTGCCGCATAGGCTATTGTAGCAGAGATTGGTATAAGCCAGATTACGCGGTAATATGTATCCCCTGAATCTACGAGCTTTATGAAAATCCATCTGACAGGCGGCAGTACAAACGCAAGCCAAAGAATTGCAGGAATCCAGATGAAAAATGTACGCTTCCGGTCATCCTTTTCGGCAATGAAAAGATAGATATAGGACAGTGCGTAGATGATCAGCAGGAAACCTGTTCCTGCGTAATTTACCAGTGTAGAAATATTCAATTGGAGATAATTCAGTAATGAGGACATTATTTCACCACACTATTTCACTTCAAAAGCATGTACACCGCCATGTACAGTGCATTAGGAATGCACGTCAGGATCCCATACACCATAAGCAGCGGTTTCCGCTTTCTCACGGCACTTACAAGACAGGACGCACAGATCAAAGCAGCGGAAAAAGCCACCCCCATGGATGTACACATGCCCGAAAGTATATTCACAAGCAGGAACATAAACCAGCCATTGAAAAATAACAGTGAGGATAATGAAAACTTTTTACCGGCCGTATCACCTCTGACAGCGCCATGCTCGCGGTTTATCCAAAGTACCCCCAGCAGGATCAGAGGCACCGCTATATTTGCGAACATTGCCTTGCCCTGCCAGGTCCTGGTCATAAGGAAGCGCTCAGCCGTATAGATAGATACGCTTCCGAATATAGACAGCATGCTGACTGCACACATAAAAAATCCCGTATCCGCTGCTCTCTCTGCGGCCGGCTTACTGTAATCATCCTGCGAGGACAGCACTCCATAAAGCTCCCCACTGACCGCAAACCAGATCAGATATACAAAGGGAAGCATAAATAAGGGCATAACAGTCCTGCAAAGCATGGTCGCATGTATCCCGCTCACTTCTGATAAATAGGCAAACCACATGGGCATCACAGCAAGCGCATGGCGCATATCAAGTTCTGTTGATCCCCCGATATAAGGCATTTCCCTATACATCGTCCCCTGCTGCGTTGCGATCAGTGACTGCACTACATAGTAGATATTATCTCCATCAAAAAATACAGTAGTCACTGCTTTGTACAGCTGGAATGCAAGCAGGACTCCGAACACTGTCCACAGAATGACGGCCTCCAAAAAGTTTCTTCGGCCTCGCTCTTTAAGGGTTGAAGAAAGCCCCTGTACAGCATCAAAAACTCTGCCGCTGCCACGCAGCTTAAATTCTATGGAGCCGCCGTTCCCTGCATTCGCTGATTCTTCGGGCAATAAAGAAGATGCCGCACTCTGCATCTCCGCGCTTTCGACACGGTCAGTCACAGCGGTTTTATCACCATGCTCCAGTGTATGTCTGCCGGTTTCAGTATTTTTCCGCATATGTCTTCCTGCAAATACAGCCACTCCCATTACTGCCAGCAGGATCTGTAATGCTGCATACACAGTCACACAGTATATAAAATTATTCTGCTCGATGAAAAAAACACAGATTACTGATATGGGAAAGAAAACAGCCATATCCAGCAGCCAACCGTATATATATGCTATATGAAATGTTCTTTTTAAAGACCTGTCAACGGGCACAAAAACAAGTCCTGCACAGAAAGGAAGGACCAGCAGAAAAAATATGAGCTTTATCACACCTGTCATATAGATCATCCTGCATCAATTATATAAAACGACAAAACTCTTTTCTGTATCTTCATTTATGTTATCACAAAGAATCAGGGATTTTAAATCGTATTTTGTAAAAGAAGGTCACTTATGATATGGTTCGTTGTTGGTTATCCGGTACGCCCGATAGACCTGTTCCAGAAGCATTACCCTAAAGAGTCTGTGAGGGAATGTCATCTTCCCGAAACCTATCTGCTCGTCAGCTCTTTTATATATACGATCAGCAAGCCCCAGCGACCCGCCTATTATGAATATGATATGACTCCTGCCTCCAAGGGCAAGCCTGTTTATCCTGTCTGCAAACTCAGGACTTGTGTATTCTTTTCCGCCTACTGCCAGAGCTATCACATAGGCATCGTCCGGAATATGTTTTTCAAGACGTGACGCCTCCTTATCGAGTATAAGCTCAGTCTCCCGCTCAGAAGCCCCGTCGGGAGTCTTTTCGTCATCCACCTCGATAATCTGCACCTTAACATAACGCGACAGCCGTTTTAAATACTCGGCTGCCGCGTCTGAATAAAATTTCTCTTTACATTTTCCTACACAAAGTATGGTTATGCGCATCTGATCCCCTATGCTGCGCACTCTTTAAAGTGCCGCACAAAAGCTGCTCTGTGCAGTCTTCACTTAATCCGTGATCATTGCATGGTATTCCTGAAGGGATACTACAGGAATGCCCTCGCCCTTCTTCTCTGCCTTGATACCGGCTGCCGTAGCTCTTGCTGCGGCCATTGTGGTCATGTAAGGCACACGATGCTTGATGGCATTCTGACGGATATAGCTGTCAGACTGTGCATCCTTCTTGTCAGTAGGCGTATTGACGATCAGATCCACCTCGCCGTTCTTGACAGCATCAACGATATTGGGCCTGCCCTCATATATCTTGTTGATCTTCTCTGTCTCTATGCCTGCACCCTTTATCATATCGTAGGTACCGCCGGTGGAAAGAATCTTAAAGCCATCCTCTTCAAAGCTCTTTGCGATCTCAAGAAGCTCAGGCTTATCCCTATCGCTTACACTTATGAGCACGGTTCCTTCCATTGGAAGTTCTGTACGGGTAGCCTCTTCAGCCTTAAAGAATGCTCTGCCCCAGTCAGTCGAAAGACCGAGCACCTCACCGGTGGATCTCATTTCAGGTCCAAGTACAGGATCAACCTCCGGGAACATATTGAAGGGGAATACCGCTTCCTTTACGCCATAGTAAGGTATCTTTCTGTCCTTAAGGTTCTTGACAGGGGACTCGTTTCCGGTAATGGAAAGAGTCATTATCTCGGTAGCCACCTTTACCATATTGATACCGCAGACCTTGGATACCAGGGGAACGGTACGGGATGCACGGGGATTAGCCTCGATAACATATACCTTTCCGTCCTCTATGGCATACTGCATGTTCATCAGACCTACAACATTAAGCTCCTTAGCTATCTTCCTGGTGTAATCCTTAATAGTAGCGATCTGCTCATCCGTAAGATGCTTGGAAGGAAGTATGCATGCAGAGTCTCCGGAATGGATACCTGCCAGCTCGATATGCTCCATGACAGCAGGAACAAATACATCATTTCCGTCGCTGATAGCATCAGCCTCACACTCTGTAGCATGATTAAGGAATCTGTCTATAAGTATGGGCCTGTCAGGGGTAACACCTACCGCCTCAGCCATATAGAGATTCATCTGCTCATCATCATGCACGATCTCCATTCCGCGTCCGCCGAGTACGTATGAAGGACGAACCATTACGGGATAGCCGATCTTATTTGCAAGCTCTTTAGCCTCCTCAACGGTAACAGCCATTCCGGACTCAGCCATGGGGATGCCAAGCTTATCCATCATGTTGCGGAAAAGATCCCTGTCCTCTGCAAGGTCTATTGCCTCGGGTGTGGTACCAAGGATATTCACACCGTTAGCCTTAAGCTCTGCAGCAAGGTTAAGGGGTGTCTGACCGCCAAACTGCGCGATAACACCAAGAGGCTTTTCTTTCCTGTATATAGCGAGCACATCTTCAAGTGTAAGAGGCTCGAAATAAAGCTTGTCGGATGTATCATAGTCGGTAGAAACCGTCTCAGGGTTGCAGTTAACTATTACAGTCTCAAAACCAAGCTTCTTAAGTGCGAATGCCGCATGTACGCAGCAGTAGTCGAACTCGATACCC
This sequence comes from uncultured Lachnospiraceae bacterium, assembly GCA_946616835.1. GTDB lineage: Bacteria > Bacillota > Clostridia > Lachnospirales > Lachnospiraceae > NK4A136. The sequence goes on along the minus strand of CAMOJK010000124.1, from coordinate 2,896 downwards.
TGTCCGATACGGTTGGGACCGCCGCCAAGAATCATGACCTTAGGCCTGTCTGTATTCACAGGACTCTTGTCCTCAGGCAGATTGTAGGATGAGTAGTAGTATGCACTGTCGGGTGTACCGCTTACATGTACGCCTTCCCAGGCTTCCACTACACCGATCTTTTCTCTTGCCTCCCTGATGTCGCTCTCGCTCACACCGCAGATCATAGAGAGATACTTATCAGAGAAACCATCTTTCTTAGCCTTTGTAAGCAGCTCAGCTGAAGGAACCTTGCCCGGTGTGCATGCACCGAAATCTTTATCATTAGCCCCTTCATGGGATGCCTTAGCTATCTCTATCTCTTCCTCAACAAGCTCCTTCATCTGCTCGATGAAATACTTCTTTATCTTAGTAAGCTCATAAAGCTTATCTACATCAGCACCCTTCCTGAGTGCCTCGTACATAATGAACTGTCTCTCACTGTTAGGATAGATAAGCTGTGAAAGCAGGTCATCAAGACTCATATTATGATAACCCTTAACGTATCCCAGGCCGTATCTGTTCTTTTCAAGACTGCGGATAGCCTTCTGGAAAGCTTCCTTGTAAGTCTTACCTATACTCATTACCTCACCAACGGCACGCATCTGTGTTCCGAGGTGATCCTCAACACCCTTGAATTTCTCAAATGCCCATCTTGCAAACTTGATAACAACATACTCACCGTCCGGAACATACTTATCAAGAGTACCGTACTTGCCGCACTCGATATCCTCAAGATTAAGTCCGCAGGCAAGCATCGCCGAAACAAGTGCAATAGGAAATCCTGTTGCCTTGGAAGCAAGTGCAGAAGACCTGGAGGTACGGGGATTGATCTCTATTATGATGATCCTTCCGGTCTTGGGATCGTGAGCGAACTGGCAGTTGCATCCGCCGATAACCTGTACCTTGTCGACAACCTTGTAAGCCTGCTCCTGAAGCTTCTTCTGGACATCCTCCGAAATGGTAAGCATAGGTGCCGAACAGAAAGAATCACCTGTATGAACACCCATGGGATCTATATTCTCAATGAAGCATACCGTGATCATCTTGCCCTTGGAATCACGGACAACCTCAAGCTCCAGCTCTTCCCATCCGATAACAGATTCCTCAACAAGTACCTGATGCACGAGAGAAGCCTGAAGTCCTCTTGCACAGACAGTCTTTAATTCTTCCACATTGTATACCAGACCGCCGCCGGCACCGCCCATGGTGTAGGCAGGTCTTAATACTACCGGGTAGCCTAACTTTGAGGCTATCTCTACAGCCTCATCAACAGAGTATGCCACCTGACTGCGTGCCATCTCCACACCAAGCTCATTCATGGTGTTCTTAAACTCGATACGGTCCTCACCACGCTCAATGGCATCAACCTGCACACCGATAACCTGCACATTATATTTATCAAGTACTCCGGCCTTAGCAAGCTCAGAACATAAATTAAGACCGGACTGTCCACCAAGATTCGGCAGCAACGCATCCGGTCTTTCCTTTTCAATTATCTCAGTAAGCCTCTTTACATTTAAGGGCTCGATATATGTAACATCTGCTGTCTCGGGATCCGTCATGATGGTTGCCGGATTTGAATTTACGAGAATGATCTCATAACCGAGCTTCCTGAGTGCTTTACACGCCTGTGTGCCAGAATAGTCAAACTCGCAGGCCTGTCCGATTATGATGGGACCTGATCCAATGATTAGTATGCGATGTATGTCTTCCCGCTTCATGTACTTCTTTTCCTCCTGAATGTGTGCTTCTTCTATATGTATTTATCCGTGATATTTTAACGCACGGAACATTTTTTTTCAACGAAAATCCTTAGAAAAATATAGCTGTTTACATAACTCACGTCATGGCACACCCTGTAGTTTCTTACACTGTTCCAACAATATTATCCTTAGGCTTAAACATCTTTCTCTTTAGTTTTTCCCACCAGTTCTTGAAGGTGACCTTCTCTTCATTTGCCAGTCTGTCCTGCACAACCCTGTAATCCTTCAGACCAAATCTCTCAAGCAGCACTTCCCAACGATCATTGTACTCGGAGCTGAAGATTATCTCTACGGTGTGATCCTCTGAAACTATACGGGTAAAACGGAGAGTCTTCTGAAGGTAAACCTCCCTGTGCAGAGGATTCATCTCTTCCATACTGATCTCCTTTATTCTTCTTAAGGGCTTTATCTTAAGGAATACAGGCTCGCCTGCACGCTCCGAAAGCCATATAAGCTCCCTCTTTTTTACCAGCCTTGCACGCCTGTTCATTGAAAACGCAGGAATAGCCATGGTCAGTTCCGGATATTTCTTTCGTCCTCTCTTCGGAAACTTTTTATGCATAAAGGGTGATACTTCATGGCTCCTGAATACCTTTCTGAGTACCGGCTTTACGTATACATGTGTATAGTAAACACTAAGCACGCTAAGCCACCTGAAAAGTATCAGTGAAATGATAAAGAAAATGATGCCTAATATCACGCATAAGAATGGACTCACAATCTGCAGCACTACAAGAGTGAGATGAAGGATAGCCTTCAATATCTCAACCACAACATTCATACCCTTAATGGGAATCGCTGCCGCAAGAAGTTCCACTGCATCCAGACAATTGTGAATAACAATATAAACTATAAGATTAAATATCGCAGACACAAGACTTAAGAAAAGCAAGGCTGCATATGTCCCGACAGAAACCACTTTTTGTGTGGTATCGCCAATATCTGCCGCCTGCACAGTACGAACCATCGCCACCGGCATAAAAGAAAGTGCTACCGTCACTATGTATCCGCTGAATTCTTCTATCTTGTCAATGGTAGGTGCCGACAAAGCCTTTGAAACCGAAGTGGATCTCACTACATAAAGTGCTATAGTCACGATAGTGAGGATGATG
>CAMOJK010000123.1 GCA_946616835.1 uncultured Lachnospiraceae bacterium | reverse complement strand
TCGGACTGTGCTTATCCTTTCATGTAAGTTCCAACTTGTTAGATATCAAATGTTTCATGCCCTGGGACTTAGCGCCCGGATTGTCGTTGCCGTAACCTTCCATGAGGTTGATCACGCCCCAGATACCGAGGCCTGCACCGAGTGCGATAACGAGTGTCTGAAGTACGCCTACTGCGCTGTTGAAAAATGCCATATTCATACCTGGAACCGGATTTTTGTTTTGTTGATTTTTTTGTTCATTTCTTGTGATTGCCAGCGGAACTGGAAAGCAAATCCCATTATTTTTTGTTTATTCTTGGGACCCATCACCGGTTCCATCCTCCTTCTTAATTTGTGTACGCTTTCCATCTCTGAGCAGATCACATTTGCAATATTCAGTTGTCTTTCCGAAAGCCCGTCGACTGACTCCCGGATATGCGCGCATAAAAATGCCGCCCTGTTTTTTCAGTGCGGCTATATAGTAAAAGAGCACCGAAGTAATGGTTTTCGATGCTCTCTCGCTATTAAAATATTGAATTGTATATCAGATCAGTCGCCTTCTTGGTGGTGTCTTTCCATCGCAGAAAGGACAGCCATGTCCGCCTGATCTTTGATTCGGTGAAGCTCTCCAGTTATGTCCGTTAAGGCACTTCCACCAGACTTCCCTGTTAGAGCTCGGGAAGATATCCTCCGGTCTAAGGTCACCATTAAGCTGATAATCCCAATCCTTTGACATCTCAGGATCATACGCTTTTAAGTCATTATACCCGGAGTACACTACATGTTTGTTCTTTTTGCGGCTACAATACGGACACCCTGTGCCCTTTGCCCTATCAGCCACTGAAGCATTCCAGCTATGACCTTCCCTGCATTTCCACCAGACCTTCATGCGGCTTCCTGCCAAAAGATTCGATGGATCAATCCTCTTGTTCTTCTCCCAATTCCACTCATCCATAAGCTCGGGATGGAGTGTCTTAAAATCATTCACTCCTGTTTCAGCCTTTGTTCCGACGCAATACGGACACCTGGTATTTCCATTTGCCCTGCTTGACAGTCTGACACGCCACTCATGCCCTTTAACGCACTTGAACCAGACATACTTTTTGCTGTTTGCACTTATGCTATCAGGAGAAAACCCCTCGTTCCTATCTTTATTCCATTCAGCTGCAATGCCCGGATGGGTGGTTTCAAGGTCATTAAACCCCTTCAATACCTTTTTGCCACTGCAATATGGACAGCCATTGCCGTAGTATCTGTTAGCAACGGTAGCCTGCCAGCCATGTCCGAGACTGCATATCCACCATGCCTTATAATGTGAGGTGGAAGCCGTATTTTCCGGCGTTTTGCTGCCATTTTTCTCAAAATCCCATTGCCGTGCTATATCCGTTGCCGCATGAGACAAGTCGTTTTCGCCGGTGATCACACGCTTGCCATTACAATATGGACACCCCGATCCCCTGACCCTGAGCGATACCGGTGCCTCCCACTCATGACCTTTTGGGCAGACCCACCACATTTTTCTATTTGACCCCGAAGTAATCATATCCGGTGTTACACCCTTATTCTTTTCATGATTCCATGTGGCAGCAATATCCGGATATTTGAACCCAAGGTCATTAAATCCTTTTAAGACCTTCTGTCCTGCACAGTAAGGACATCCTGCACCGGCCTTTCTGGAATATATATAAGCCTGCCATTTATGTCCGCACTTTCCATTCCACCAGACCTTTTTTTCAGTGCCCGCCATAACCATCTGCGGAGTCAGAGGATAGTTTTTCTCTGTATCCCATTCATCTGCAAGGGATGGATATGTCGTCGCCAGATCATTAAATCCTGTAAGTACCATCTGGCCTGCACAGTACGGGCAGCCCCTTCCATCATGATTCCTTCGTGACACCGTGTCCTTCCAGCTGTGCCCATGCGAATCAATCCAGTAAACTTTCCTGTTGCTTCCGGCAGTCACCATATCCGGCATTAAACTGCCGTTCTTTTCAAAGTCCCACTCTTTTGAAAGTTCCTCATTTGCACTGGCAAGATCATTGAATCCCTTCAGCACCTTTTGCCCCGCACAATACGGGCAACCATTGCCATTCGTATTCCGGCTCCCTACAGAAGCCCGCCAGCTGTGGGAATGCCCGGTGCAAATCCACCAGACTTTCTTATCGCTGCACCCGGCAACATCATATGGTGTAAGTGGGTTGTTCTTTTCATAATCCCACTCCATGGACACAGCCGGGTTAACTACCGCAAGCGAATTAATATCACGTACAAGCTTATTTGAACCCATCTTTCACCTGCTCCTCCATAACTCTGAAAAGCCTGTCCTGCTTTGATTCATACTCCTGAACCGTCCCTCGGATTCCCTTAAATGCCTCCGGAAATTTGGCCTCAATCAGCTCATCAAATGCGTCTGCGCATACAGTGCTGTCCTCCGTAACCGGTATTTTCTCCTGTTTTAGAAGTTCATTGGCAACAGACGGATACAGGTATTTCTTTAACATTTTTCTCATAAACCTGCATGCGAGTGTAAGCTGCCTGTTATCTCTTTCAAGCTCTCTGATCCTGACCTCCAGGCGGTTGATCTCATCCCTCGCTTCAAGAAGTTCCTGCGCATCTGCCTTATCTGACTTCAGCTTTTTATTTTCCTTTTCTGCATTTACAGATGCCTCATAAACCGACTTCCAGTATTCATCAAGCTCACGTATGCACTTCTTAAATTCATTAACATTCCTGCTCTTGATAAGAAGCGCATCAATATCAAGAGTCCGGTATGCCCCGGACACCGCCTCGTTATTGCCTCTGGCTCTCTTCTTCATATCCTCAATAAAGTCACTAACCGCCTTGTCCCTTCTAAAATCATACGCCTTGGCATCACTTCCGTGCTTTTCAGCATATCTCGCAAAATTGGAGCACTTAAGCTTGGAAATGTTTCCTTCGCCCTCTGTTTCAAAGTATTCCCTTGCGAACTTAACCAGTATTTCTGAATCATTCTTTTTATTTCTGCCCATCGTCACATTTCCTCCATGTACTGTCTGAACAAAACACCGGCGTAATCATTGCCGGCTTTCCCCAGTCTCGCCATCGCAGCCTGTATGCTTTCCGTCTGTCCGTTTCCCTTTCTTACAGCCTCGATCATCTGCATCAGGAATTCCCCTGACATATCCACAGCCGCTTTCCGCTCATTTCGTATGCTAAGTTTCATTCCCTGCCTGTCAGGATAGAAGTGCCGGCAGTCGTGACATTCACCAAGACGCATCTGCCCACTGAAGTTTTTCAGGCACTCGGAAATATCCCCATCCTCAACCGGAATGTAATCACAGTACCCGTCAGACAGACGAACTTTACGGTCGGGGAGCGATATGGGAAAATATAACTTCCCATCCAGCACCGCCCTCTGATCGCCGGAATGACAGTACTCATAAACCGTGCTTTCCACTACCGTTGAAAGATTTGTATAATAGTTTGAGCTTATGTCGATATCCTCGTGCCCTGCCAGTTCACGGCAGATCACCGGCGAGCCGCCTGAAAGCATGAGATTTATCATGGCAAGGTGCCTTGTGTCTCCAAGGTTTACTGCAGTTTCATCCATTCCAAGCTCAAGCAACAGGAATTTATGCAGACGATAATTCATCTGCTGATATGATAAGTACCATGTTTGTGCTTCCGGTCCGGGCAAAAGTAGCGTCAGGTTTTCCTTTTTTCTTGTCTTCCCGGTCTTTTTGTTATATGCCTGTATTTCCTTATACAGTTCCTCCGGTATCATGTATTCACAAAGCTCATAATCATCCTTTACCTTGTATTGCTTTTTAGTACGGTTCTTCTTATTTCTCGTCCTCCTGACACTGATGAAATACTTGCCATCCTCATTCCGTATGCACTTTTTCGGAGTGAGCAGGAACTCTGTTGGTCTGAGCGGCAGGATTGATGTGAGCTTCCACCAGAAAAAAACCGGGAAATAATATGTTTTCTTCTGTTCATCCGCCGATCTCCAAAAATCATTAAGTCTGGCATCAAACCTGAGATAATTACTGAATTCCTCCAGTTTCCTGTTTTTGCTTTTTCTCCATACCTGGCCGTTTTTGTCATCATCAAGCGACTCTATCACCAGCTCCCTGTTTTCAGAATCACCTGGAAGAGCACTGAGGAATTCCAGAACGTGGGATCCATTTCTTCCGTAAGAGACTTCATCAGAATCCATGTAAGAAAGATCAAGTATGTCCTTGCATACGGCGCATAAATGTCCCAGCACCACCTCGCCAAGTCTCATAACAACGAATGATTTCAGGCAGAGCTTAAACATAGCGGCGTTCAGACCGCACCACTTTCCTGCCTTGGAGGAATATTTTCTTCCGTCAATCTCAAAATGGAAATGATAATTCTTCAGTTCATTGCTAAGCACCCACTCGTCATCATCAAAGTTGCCCTTAACAACCACTCCATCAGACCTGTAGCGCAGAAAATCTTTTCTGGCTGTGTCCATCATTTCAGCATCTATCGTATACAAGGACAAGTACCTCGAATAACTGTCATTTACTTCTTCATTCACCAGCGGCCGCATAATCAATCCCCCTTTCCATAATTTTGAGCATGCTTTCCATTTCCGCCTTCGGATAGAGCATCTCCATGCTTGCAAGTATCTGAGATACCGCCGGAAGGATTCCTTCTGACATGATCCTTGAGAGCCTTGCCCTCTCCATTCCATCCGTCATGCCTCTTTTCTTCGACAGAAACACATACTCCTGCATGAGGATATGAAATGCGGTCTTGGTGTATATTTCAAAACCACAGCCCATGCAGCAACCTCTGTCCGAATGACAGCATGGCAATCCGGCAGCAAACCGCAGGCAAAGCATTTCTTCCTGCTTAGCCGGGATTTCCCCGGCGCAAAGATTCTGGAGCACCTTATGGACTGCCTCCTTCGAATTATCCACCATGGAAAGTATCTCCCCCACAGCTTTTTCAGCCCTGTCCATCGACCTGTCTATGCTGCTCACAATGCTTTCAAGCTGCATCGGGCTAAGTCCGATCATCTTTATGATTTTTGTCTGACCGGATACATCAAGCTTTCTATAATCTTCATGGCAGTATTCGTTAAGGAACAATGCAGGAATGAATCCGAATATCCCCCTCTCAAACATCTCCCGTAATATGAAGTCCGGCTTATAGCCTGTGAAAGCCGCATCCCGCAGATATACCTCTGTCATATCTGTCAGCTCTCCTATGCCGCCCTTATGGCTTCTTGCGAGCGCCGCAAGCATATATCCCTTTGCGCTTCCCGGTTCCACTTCTGCCGTCGCCTCTATTCCCTGGATATATGCCTTATTTGCACGCCTCGTCATAAACCGGCGCTTTCCTGCAATCTCTGCAAAATCATCTCCCAAAAAGGCTTTTATATGATTTATCTCAGCTGCAGGCCTTATACACTTATCACCCTTTTCATGATGTGAAAGGGCAATCGCAAGCATAATCCCTATGGGTTCCTTCAGGCTCTCGGCAACAAAAAATTTCACATCGGGAATCAATGAAAACCTGCCTGTTTTGTTAGGCTGTCCCATTGTCATGCCCGCCAGGTACTCCCAATGCTCCACAAGACTTATGGCTTCTTTACCCCGAAAATCTCCATCCGATAATTTTTCCATCAGCAGTTTTCTCTCGTAGGGCAGTTCCGGTGCCGGAAGCCTTTCCAAGTCCGTGCTCCTAAGCCCGCACACAAAATGCAGAGATATATACAGCCACATGTCTGCATACTTCTTTTCATGCAAAGCTTTTTCAACCAACGCCCGGTCATTCCAAGCCTTTTCGTTAAAAAGGACATAAGCCATAAACGAAAAATCTTTCAATGGATATGCCGTATTGTCCCTTTCGACCAGTCTTCTGCTGTGTATCTCGTATTCCCAGTCGAGCCGCAGTTTTCCTTTTCCCTTGAGGCTTTTCATAAAATCTATCATCACGTCACAGTTCGATATGGCAAGGTAACCACAAGCATTTGCTATGATCCCCTGGGCTTCTTCCTCCGTATAATCTGTTAATTCCCTGTCTATTTCTGACAGGAGATAATCGAGTATGCGAAGAGAACCCTCGCTCCCATAAGTGCCTGCTTCCTTAAAGTATTTCCTGAATTCCGCGCACGTAATGGGATACCTTTCTGAGAATCTTTCGATGAGAATGTCTGTCTTTTCGGAATCCGTCCTCCTATAAGCCATAAGCCAAAGGGAAAGTCTTTCTGTTATTTCTGTGCTGTTCCTGATATATATGTCATCCCCGTTTCCTTCGAGCGTTTGCCCGAACCATTCATTTACGATAAAAAAGTTCAGCAGATCGTCCCTGCATTTCCTCGTATCCCTATAAAGCGATCCCACAGACTCCGCCAAAGCTTCCGCTTTTTTGTAGATATAGATCCTCTCATTCTCCATATGCCTGTTCACCCGCTTTCATAAGGAGACCTGCAAGCCTCTCGTCCGCTTCCTTCAATTCATTTACAAGGTCACCCTTGTTCTGAAGGTATTCAAATGCGCTCTGAGGATTCCTGTCCCCTCTCCAGAACTGAATTCCTCCTATATCCTCACCATTTATGACAAGCTGGACAGTAAACCAGTGCCTCAGCGAGTGCGGTGTCAGCTGATGTTCACACAAAAGCTGGCCGTAAATCCTCAGTTCCGGGTCATTGCTTTCAAGCAGTGCCGGTCTTAGATGATTATTTACAAGGTTTTCAAACTTCTTCCTGTAACTGTCATACGTCATTGCCATGCCGTCCCCATTTATGAACATGGGGCGGTATTTTTCCTCGCATGAACGCTCCGCAATCTGTTTCAGATGGAAATCATAGCCGACATAAAAAGCATCAAGAAACCTCTGATAAACATGCTGTGTCCTCGGCTTTTTGATCCTTCCGACTTTGATCCCGTCACTCCTGAGCGTATACACATGCCTGAGGTCTATTGATACGTTCTTTACCCTTCCGGCAATGGATGTAATGATCAGTCCCTGTCCCAATGGGCTTGATACCTGCCTCACATTCATAGCCTCACCCGCACGGAGGCCTGCGAATGCCTGAAGGCACATGGCAAACGCTATATCAGGCGCATACCTGAATGCCATTGGCAGCAACAGTTCAAATGCTTTGGTAGGGAGATCCCTGAATGTGTCCCTATGATCTTCGATTCCTTTTATGTGAAAATCGGGAACGCTTTTCAAAACCTTCTTTCCTCTGTCTGTTACTACGACCTGCTCTCTGTACAGCATCTGCCCTGTGAGTACAACATGATTGCCAAACCTCTTCCTTAGCGAATACATAAATCC
>CAMOJK010000122.1 GCA_946616835.1 uncultured Lachnospiraceae bacterium | reverse complement strand
AGACAGACAGACAGACAGACAGACAGACAGACAGACAGACAGACAGACAGACAGTAAGGTAAACTGCGCTTTTTTTGCATCTCATGAATTAGAAACGTTTAAAATAAAATATGGAATTCGTTATGGATAACCGTCGGATTGATGAGACAGATATGTCTTGTTAAGCTCGGCGGTTTTTTGTTTTGGAAAAATTAAACTCAAGGAGATATCATATGATGAAAAAAAGGAAAGCAGGAAGAGTGCTACTCAGTTTTTTGCTCTCACTGGCGATGGTTATAGGATTTATGCCAGGGATGGGTATGACGGCACATGCAGAGGAGCCTACAGAGGCATTACTTACAACCATCACGGCAACGGGCAAAGAACAAGCCAGTTACAGCACAGAGAATATTGCAACCGTTTCGTTCAGTTATACAGCGAGCGGCTCCTCAGACTATTATGCAGGCTGGGGATGGTGGGGATATGGTTGGATAGCAACTGTCACTCCTGCTGATGGATATACAATAACCAAATGCGTATTCTATGACGATGCCAATCGTACTGCTACAGACAGAGAAGATCCATTTGTAGTGGAAACCACAGAAGCGGATAAGGAACCACAAGTAAATGGTATGCCAATTTTGGCATATACGTCTAAAGGTATAACAAAGATTGAGGTTTATGGATATGCTAACCCAACCACTGTCGATGTTACAGGTGTATCTCTCAACAAAACGACTGCTACATTGACTGTAGGAGATACAGAAACACTGACAGCAACCGTTAGCCCGGATGATGCAACGGATAAGACTGTTACATGGTTAAGTAGCGATACAGCTGTTGCTACAGTTGAGAATGGCGTTGTTACAGCTGTTGGTTCAGGTTCTGCAAACATAACAGTTACTACAACAGATGGAAGCAAAATGGCTTCGTGTGCAGTTACAGTAAATGCAGCAACTCCATCAGTAGTGAATGTCACGGGAGTAGAAATTAATAAAACTTCTACCACTCTGACTGTAGGCGGTACGGAGACGCTGACAGCAACAGTTAGCCCGGATGATGCAACGGACAAGAGTGTTAAGTGGTCGAGCGATAATACAAGTGTTGCAACAGTTGATGCAAATGGTAAAGTAACTGCTGTTGCAGAGGGTACAGCAACTATCACTGTTACCGCAACTAATGGAACAGAGAATACAAGTGATGATAAGACGGCAACTTGTGCTGTTACAGTAAATGCAGCAACGCCATCAGTAGTTAATGTCACAGGAGTAGAAATCAACAAAACTTCTACCACTCTGACTGTAGGAGGTACAGAGACACTGACAGCAACAGTTAGCCCGGATGATGCAACGGACAAGAGTGTTATGTGGTCGAGCGATAATACAAGTGTTGCAACAGTTGATGCAAATGGTAAAGTAACTGCTGTTGCAGCCGGAACAGCAACCATCACGGTTACAACAATAGATGGAAGCAAGACAGCTACTTGTAGTGTAACGGTAAATGCGGCAGATTCAGATAGCGATGATGATTCATCAAGTAATAGCTCAAGTAATGACTCGAATAATGACTCATTGAACAATAACAACTCGTCAAATGATAGCGAAAATTCAAACAGCGAGCCAAAGGCCGAGACGCCATATGATTATCTTGAGCCCCTTCGTGGAGAGCTTAAGGCAGAGATAGCCCTTGGCGGAGAAAGGACAGTTACATGGGATCAGGGTACGGCACTTCCCTATGACATCATGAAGACCTTACAGGATAATCCGGGAGTAACTCTGATATTCAGCTATACATATCAGGGAATTGATTACAAGGTGACGATTTCCGGGAAGGATGCAAAAGCGTACACTGAAATACCATGGTACGGACCGCTGTATCTCTACAATCACTATGGAACATTAAGCGAAACCGCTCCGGCTGATACCGCAGATACTGCTATAGGAACCCGGACATATACAGTTATACCCGGTGATACCTTAAGCGAGATAGCAACTAAGCTGAATACCACAGTAGATAGTCTGGTCAGCCTCAATGATATCAAGAATAGAGACTTCATACTTGTGGGACAGATATTTAAGTATTGATGCTTTGATGCTATTCTGTCCATATCGGAACCAATTATAAAACAGAACCTGGAAATATATAAGAAAAAGCCCTGACACATCGTGAAACCCATATCAGGTCAGATGTGCCGGGGCTTTTCTATGAGCATTTCAGCAGCCACTTGCCGTTTCACGTTATACTGTGTTGTCATGTAATCTTTCCCTTGCTTTTGCCCTTATGAGTATCAAATGATCACATGGGATGATATAATACAAGGGAAAGCGTAAGGGAAAACACACTCGCACAAACTTTAGTGTTTTCAAGGGCTTGCGGATAATCGTGTAACATCTGATAACATCACGCAAAGCCTCTGGAGTATAAGTGCGTATACCCGGAATATAGTTATGGATTCCAAAAAAATAAAAATACTTATAAAACCAAAGCAGGAAAAACAACTTTTATTAAAGAATTGATAAGCAGAGAGTCTTTCCGGATTTCCGGAAAGACTTTAATCTTGTTATGTGAAGAACCCTAAATAAATTATCAAACAATGAACAGAGATTTAGATGAAAAAACATCGGAGCGTGAATAAATGAGTATTTTAAATGTAGAGCATCTTACCCACGGCTTTGGGGACAGGGCGATCTTTGAGGATGTATCCTTCCGCCTTCTTGCGGGGGAACATATAGGACTGGTGGGAGCCAACGGCGAGGGCAAATCCACTTTCATGAATATAATAACCGGTAAGCTAATGCCGGATGAGGGTAAGATCGAATGGGCAAAAAATGTAAAGGCGGGATACTTGGACCAGCATGCCGTCCTTAAGTCGGGAATGAGCATAAAGGATGTTCTCGCAAGCGCCTTTGAGCCGCTGTTTGCCATGGAAGCGCGTATGAATGAACTGTATGAAAAGATGGCAGACGCTACCGAAGAGAAAATGACGGAATATATGGAGGAGACCGGTACGATACAGGATGTCCTCACCAATCGTGATTTCTATATGATAGATGCAAAGGTGGAAGAGGTGGCGAGAGCCCTGGGTCTGCTGGATCTGGGACTTGACCGCGATGTCACGGAGCTTTCAGGCGGGCAGCGTACAAAGATTCTGCTGGGAAAGCTTCTTTTGGAGAAGCCGGACATATTGCTTTTGGATGAGCCCACCAATTATCTGGATGCAGAGCATATAGAATGGCTGAAGAAATATCTGCAGGATTATGAAAATGCCTTCATTCTGATATCTCATGATATCCCCTTCTTAAACAGTGTGATAAATATCGTCTACCACATGGACGGGAATTTTCACAGCCTTGACCGCTATGTGGGTGATTATGATAAGTTTCTGGAAGTCTATGAGGTGAAGAAGGCTCAGCGCGAAGCTGCTTACAACCGCCAGCAGCAGGAGATATCGGAACTTAAGGATTTCGTTGCCAGGAATAAGGCGAGGGTGGCTACCAGAAATATGGCTATGTCCAGACAGAAGAAGCTGGATAATATGGATATTATCGAAAAGATCCAGGAGAAACCTAAGCCGGAATTCAATTTCAGAAATGCCCGTACACCGGGAAGGATAATTTTTGAGACAAAAGACCTGGTCATCGGCTATGATGAGCCTTTGTCATCGGCGCTGAACATCAGTATGGAAAGAGGCAGCCGCATCGTTCTCACCGGAGCTAACGGTATCGGGAAGACTACTCTGTTAAAAAGTATTCTGGGTCTGATACCTGCGATCAAAGGAAGCGTGGAGCTTGGTGAGAATCTTGAGATCGGATACTTTCAGCAGGAGATGTCTCCGGATATAGAAACAACATGCCTGCAGGAAATATGGAATGAGTTTCCCGGTTTCAGTCAGTATGAGGTGCGTTCTGCACTGGCCAAATGCGGCCTGACTACCAAGCACATAGAGAGCAAATGCAAGGTCTTATCCGGAGGAGAGCAGGCAAAGGTACGGTTATGCAAGCTTATCAACAGGGAATCAAATCTGCTGGTACTTGATGAGCCTACCAACCATCTGGATGTAGATGCAAAAGAGGAGCTGCACAGGGCGCTCAAGGCGTACAAAGGCAGCATACTGATGGTCTGCCATGAACCGGAGTTTTACGAAGATCTTGCAACGCAGGTCTGGGACTGCTCGAAATGGACGACTAAGATATAAATGCAGGCAATTCTTATACTGGACACATAATTGCAAAAAGGGATTAATTATATTCGTTTACTGTAATTGACATATTACACAAGTATAATTATAATGAAACATATTCCACTTGTGGAATAATGGAGGGAAAATATGTTAAAGCATGGGATTTTAGGATTGCTGAATTACGGTGATATGACAGGATATGAGATCCGGACAGTTTTTAAGGATTCTCTTAATCATTTCTGGCAGGCACAGACTAGTCAGATCTACCGCGAGCTGCAGGCGTTGGAAAAGAACGGCTGGATCACATCTTCTCACGTGGAGCAGAAGGGAAAGCCGGACAAAAACATACATTCCATTACCGATGAAGGCAGAAAAGAACTGGTTCGGTGGCTGAAGGAAGAGGACGAACAGGGCACTATACGCAATTATATCCTTATGAGGACTTTTTTCAGGGGGGAATGCAGTATCGCTGAAAATATAGAATATTTCAAAACCCTTCCCGAGAAAGAGAAGGTATTTCCGGACGGTCTGTCGGATGCGGTGCAGGCGACAGGGGACTATCAAAAAATGATAGACGATCCGCTGAAGGCACTGTACTGGAAGTTCACAATAGATTTTGGGATCATGTATGAAAAGATGATAAAAGAGTGGTGCGATAATTGTGTCCATGAGTTGGAGGCACTGACGAGAGAAGCTTCCGATACATGATTTAAGTGAAGCTGGGTGGGAAAGGATCGACATCCGTGAGAATGTGTATTGTTTAACACATATCGTATGAGAAAATTTCGCCAAAGTTTTCTTTTATTGCTTCTACCAGCTGTTCGTATCCCGGTAATCCTTTCCGGTCAGCTCTGAATCCGAAATTGTATTCACTGATATTTCCGTTTTTTTCATAAAAAACCAGTTTTCGCATATCGCCGGTGCCGGAACCCTTATCGGCAGTCATCACAATGCTCTTCATATCCGTTCTTCGGAATGTTTTGCCATCTATAAAACATTGACCATCGCTCAGCATGATCGCATAGGGAATCTTTTTCGCAGATTTTTTAAATTTTCCGCATATGAAAAAACTAACACTGCCCAATAGCAGCACATTTAAAGCCATGTATCCCAAAAAACCAAGTCCGTAGTCTTCAAGCTGATCCTGTATGATCATAGATATCAGTATCAATGAAAACAATACTGTCAGTATCCAGAACATTAAATTAATATGCAGCCTGCACCTTTTATCTATCGTTTCAGTCAGTTCAGCCACAGGTATGGGGAAATACCGGACTGACACATCATTTAGTTCAAAGTCATCAGATTCAGTCTGATACTTTTTTCTCATACCGTCTTCTACGATCTTTGCCAGTCTGCCGGCATCCTGACCTCCAAGAAACGAACACTTTATCGTTCGTTTACCGTTCTTACCGGATACACTTATGTATCTTTCTGTCACGGGGATAGCATGATAATAATGTGTATGAACATTCATATACATATCATTTTCCGTAAAGAGATACTCTTTTTTCTTCAGATACAGGCCGTTTTCATCAGCTTCTATTTCTTTTCCGATACAGCATATGACACCGATGATGCCGCCAATTACAACGAAAGCTCCTAACAGCGGGATATACATATCATCGTCCATTCCCAGAGCCAGTGATATCAGCAAAAATACAGTGCCAAATATAAATCCGCGCACAAATCCTGCCGGAAATCCCCTGAGTGGTTTGCTTTTAAATATTTCACGTTCCATTTTCTCTGATCACCTGTGTATAATTATTTACCGGGAATAAAATTTTTTCTGTTTCAGTGTGCGATGTTACTTTAGCATAGTGAAAAGACTATTTCAATATGGACAGGAAATCTGCAATTTCACTTTTCTTGCTCCCTTATGATTGTAGTGTTATCATTTACCTGTCAATGATAAAACCTTTTACAACCGTTCTGAATCACTTAAGGGTGTTAGTATATTATGTATTTCGTAGGCCGGGAAAGTATAATAGGAAAAGAGCGTAAGTGAGGTGGCAATGGCGTCCGACAGAAACAGGTTTCCTCATAAAATGACATTTAAGGAACTTATCATATATATAATATCGACGATCGTGATAGGGCTTTTTTTCTTCTTCATAAGAGGAGATGAGGCAGGCAGGCTGGCAGCATTTATCGTTTGCCCTTTGCTGATATTATATCTGATATATGCTTACATAAAAGAAAACAGGGCTGATCAAAAGGCTCAGCAAAGGAGCAGTCAGATAGCCGGAGGTGAATATTTCGAAAGTTCTGAGTGGCATAGCAAATATCTGACATATATTAATGAACACCCATTTGAACGTCCGGAGATTCCTGATTTAAAGAAGGATCTGCTAAAGAGATTCAGGAGAGGAAATCTCATTATCTGGATGGTGTTCTTTTTATTTCTGATGTTTTGCAGTGTCTGCGCCCTTTTTTCGGGAAGTTACATCCTTTCCGTAATCGGCATGATCCTGTTTGGAATTCTCTTCGATATGGTATTTTCCGAGTATACAGGTATGCCGGTAAGAAGATGGCTAAAAGGCGATATAGATTACGAGGCTCTGAATGCATCATATAAAAACAGCCGGTTATTAACATATAAGAAAAACGGGTTTGCATTCGGTTCGACACATATACATGCATTTACGGAAAAAAAAGTATATGCTGTGGATTACAGACTTGTGGAAGGCATATCAAGAAAAGTAGTCCGCCTGAAGAAATATGAGGATGGAATATATTCATCCGATGAGTATCAGAATTATGCGGTAATTCATGTACGGCTTCCGGAAAGCGGAGAGTTTCATGATGTAGAGATAGAATTAAATGAATTTCAGGTTCAGATGGTCATTGATAATCTTATGAGATATAAACCCGGAGGAAGTTCAAACAAGGATATCCCGCTGGTTGAGAAAAAAGAAAATACAGATGTGTAGAATGTCCGGGACTATGGAATATTTGTTTAATAACAATGGAATAGAGATTAAGGCCACATACAGTGATGAAGAGATAAACACAGTCTTCATCCCGCTTTTGGAACATTTGTCGGAAATGCGTTCACGGAAAGGATGTCGGCTCATTGTAATGCTTGCGGCGCCTCCCGGTGCAGGGAAAAGTACGCTTTCAAGCTATTTGGAATATCTTTCCGGAGATGTCATATCAGGCATGAAGGTGCAGGCTATAGGTATGGATGG
>CAMOJK010000121.1 GCA_946616835.1 uncultured Lachnospiraceae bacterium | reverse complement strand
GATACTCGCCCCCCTGCTTTCCCTGTATGAGCCTATGCATGCGGCTTCCTTCCTTAATGGCAGTTACAGACGGCCCACCGAAACGGTCATCTATATCTCCTGAACGCAGGACAAATTCAACAAGGGATCTTACAGATACCTTGATCCCATATCGTATATTACTGTTTTCTTCAGTGAACAATTCCATGTAACTTTTCCAAAAGACACTTCCGTTATCAAATGATTTTTTCCGGCGGAAGCAGGTCTTTAACAACCATTTCCATTTTCTTATATTCTATAGGCTTTGAAAGATATGCACTGAAGCCTTCCTTTGCATATTTTTCCTCGAGTTCCAGGTCCTCCTTAAATCTGTATTTGATGATAAGACAAGCCAAAAGGGTAACAATAGAAAAAGCAAGCATTGCCTAAAAGATACCAGTCCTCTGACAAGAGTTTACAATCCTGATCCTGCCCTTTTCTTTTTTATTCTCAGCCTTCTTATCAGTCAATAACAATTCCTCTGTTATTTATCTTTCATTCTAGGCACGGCATATTTTATAAGCTTTACAGATGCCCATACAGAATACAAAAGCAGCGGAAGCTGGGCCGTCATAGCAATACAATACATTGGGATGTGTTCAGTCTTCCCCATTTTAAATTCTGCCACCAGCTCAATTATCATAAGGGTATATAAAACCAGCAGAATAACTGCCACCACCGCAAACACTATTCCCTGTTTCAGGCAATGTCCCGCTATAGCCCTTTTATCCGTAAAATCCTCCGGTCTTTCACTTCCCTCATAGACTTTGCGCCAAACATAACAATTAAGCGAGGTTCCCATGTATTCCCAGCCCTTATCCAATATGGTCTGCATATAAAGCGACTTGGAAAGTCCAGAACAATCTACTGCATATTTCACCTTTTCCGGCTTTGACTCTGCAAATTTCATTGCGAATACGGAGCTCTGCCCCAGATCCAGCAGCTTAAGTCCCTCCGCAGAAGACTCTTCCAGAAAATATTCCATATCCGAAGGAATAATATATTTAAGTGCCGCAAAATACTTACTTACTTCAGCCATTTTCCCTCCTTGCAGGCTCTCTATGCCTTAAAGTGATCTATACGCTCTTCTTATGATAAATTATATAACAAATCCCCTGCCTGTTTATACATTTTCTTATAAATATTCAAAACGCAGCCCCCAAATGTGTTAGAATTAAAGCAGATGTTCATAATCACAAATAACATTGCAACAGTAATCACGCAGCATAGTCCGCACACACAGGAGTCATTTCTATGATAAACGCTCAAAATCTTTCTTTCGTATACGGCGGCAGTTTCAAAGCAGTTGATAATTTAAGTTTCCATATCAAGAAGGGAGAGATAGTAGGTTTTGCAGGGCCAAACGGTGCCGGCAAGACCACTGTTATAAAGATGCTGACAGGAGTTTTAAAACCGGCTACAGGAAATGCAGTCATAAACGGTTTTGATATAGTTAAGAATCCGTTAGAGGCTAAGAATTCATTCGCCTATGTTGCCGATAATCCTGATGTCCTGCTCCAGCTTACAGGTCTGGAATACATTAACTTTATCGCTGATGTTTACAAAATAGACAGCAAAGAACGCGCTGGCAGGGTTATCGATCTGGCAGACCGTTTTGGAATGACCGATTCTTTAAAATTACCCATGCGTGAGTATTCCCATGGCATGAGGCAAAAACTTATGATAATCGCTGCACTGACACACAATCCACCGGCATGGATCCTTGATGAACCCATGACCGGTCTGGATCCCGCAGCCGCTTATGAACTTAAAAATCTTATGAAAGAACATGCCGCAAAGGGAAACTGCGTGCTTTTTTCCACTCATGTACTGGAGGTTGCAGAAAAGCTCTGCGACCACATCCTGATAATCAACCACGGAAAAGAGCTGTATCAGGGGACAGTTGAGGAGCTCGAGGCAGCCCACCCCGGTAAAGACCTTGAAAACATATTTCTCGATATGATCGAATACAAACACGAAAAATAAGACTGCGGCAGGATCTAACACCCTGTAAAACTGCTGCAATACAGGAGGAAAATACTTGAAAGACTCAGCATCAGGAACGCTCTACAGTACTCTTATGAAAAACTCCGAAATGTCTCTTCCCTCAGAGGGAACTAAAGGGAAGATATATCTTTCCTTCGGCCTTATCGCAGTAAGCTGCATAATGCTTCCTTGCTGTATAGCAATGGGAGTTATCAGTAATATGCTCACTCAGTCTATGATAAGCACCGAAGGATTGGTTGGCATAAACGGAATAGTAAACCGGGGAGCCATGACCAACGGTCTTATCTCACTCCTGCATATACTATCGGCTTTTTCCATGGTCTTTTCTCTGCTGGTAATTTTCAATGTTCTGTTTTTCTCCGCTGACCTTGAATACCTGGTAACGCTTCCTTTCAGACCAATAGAAATACTTAAAGGAAAATTTTTCCATACATATGTAGCAGAAAGCATAATGGAATTTCTGATACTTTTTGCGGTATTTGTAGGATATTTTATTGCAGCCGGCAGCCGTTTTATTAAGCTCGGTCCCGGTATGGTAGTTGCTGTTTTAGCAGCCTTATGCGGCACTGTACTCATGCCGATGCTCCCCCTTGTTTACTGTGCGTTGGTAAGCTTTATCCTGATGGCATTGTTAAAAAATGTCCACAATAAAAAGATATTCCACAGATCAGCTTATATTTTCCTGCTGCTTTTTATCTTCCTATTCCTTGCTTCATTTAACGGTCTGGGAGGGATTTCAGTAGAAAACTATATGGATTCCCTTGCAGGGAATGATAACCTGTTTATGACAGTATGCAATGGCATATTTTTTACTACCCCAATACTCTGCAAAGCAATAGAGACAGGAAACATTTTATATCTGCTGCTTTACCTGGTGCTAAATCTTGCATCGCTGTTCATTATGCTTACAATAGGCTCACTGCTTTACCCCTCATGCCTGTATGCAGCTGCGGCCCTTGGAGCCAAAAGAGTCCATTCTGATATTGACAAAAAACTATTCAAAGTACAGTCCCCCCTTGTATCCTACCTGAAAAAAGAAATAAAAACGCTACTTCGTACAAGGGCATATGCATCAAACTGTATCTGGATAAATCTGCTCTGGCCCGTAGGAATATTCATTCTTCTTTTCACCAGCGGAAATAATGCCACACTAAGCTATTTCGTTGAGTTGTACCGTGACGGCGGATATCCCAGAGCAGAACTCATAATGCTCATCGCTGTTATTGCCATTTCCTTTATAGCTACTGCCATGAATTCCCTTGCATCCACGGCATTTACAAGAGAAGGTCAGCATACAGACCTTATCAAATACCTGCCCATGGATCTGGGAAAACAGCTTCAGGCAAAAGCACTTATTGCGCTGATTCCTACTAGTCTGTCACTTATAATGACCATACTGGTTATCGCCTTTTATATCGGTGTTTCACCATTAACCACTGTATATTACTGTGTGCTTTCTGTTTCATCCGTTATACTCACCATCGTAATAGGCCTGTGCATGGACAGTTCAGCCCCTTACACTGACTGGTCAGACGAATACAGTGCCCTCAGAGGAAATCTCAACAATTTCTTCAATATGGCCATTGCAATGGTTATTGCGGTATTTGTATGTGCCTTTGCATTTCTTTTATTCGAATTCACCCCCATTAGCATAGGCACTGAAAGCATTATCGTTCTTACCGGCTTGATAGTAATTGACATACCGGCTGTTATCTTCGGCAAAAAACTTATCCTTAAGAACATGGAAGATATGTACTAAACTCTTTTTAATATGACCACTCCGTCATGTAACCGGTGCTAAAAAGACCACATCCGGTCTTTGGAAATTTATATTTTTCACTCCACTCCCTCCAGATCAAACGCAGGGATAAAGCTCTCGCCTGCGGTACCGCCTTCCTGGATGTATGCCCTTTCAATTCCAAGCTCCAGAGCGTAGTCTATCGCTTTTTCATATTCCCTTTCAGTAAGTTTTCTCTTCAGTTCCGGATATTTTTCCATGATTTTTGATGTTCCCGGATTCGTCAAAGAAGACGGTGTATATTGGTTCATTATGCTGTAATACAGGGTATTGTTATATCTTTTATATAACATATCCAGAACTTCCTTTGAATTGCGCACATGCCCCGGAAGCACCAGATGCCTGATGATCACGCCACAGCGCATCATCCCCCTGTCATCAAATGAACATATTCCTTCACTGTGGCATCCTTCCGGCCGGTGCCGTTTGGAAATCTGCCTTACCATTTCATCAATAGCCAAAACTGCACATTCCGGATAGTCCCCCGCCTTTGAAAGCTCTGCTGCCAGACCCTTATCCGCATACTTAAAATCCGGAAGATATATGTCTATATAACCAGCTAAAAGCTTCAGGCTTTCCACACTTTCGTAACCGGAAGAATTATAGACCACCGGCAGTTTAAGATCAGCTCTTACCATATCAAGAGCTGCCCGGATCTGTGGAATAAAATGTGTTGGTGTTACAAGATTGATATTTTCTGCCCCCTTTTTCTGAAGCTCCAGAAATATATCCGCAAGCCTTTCGATGCTTATTTCTTTACCAAATCCGCCTGCTGAAATCTCCCGGTTCTGACAGAAAACACACTTAAGCGAACATCCACTGAAAAAAACGGCCCCAGAGCCGTTTTTTCCTGATATGCAGGGTTCCTCCCAATAGTGGAGAGCAGCCCTTGCTATTTTTATTTTTTCTGTCTGACCACAGACACCGGTCTTTGATGAAGCACTATCAAACCTTCTGTCCGCTGAGCATTTCCTCGGGCAGAGCATGCAGCATTCCATATCCGAAAGTCCGGTGTAAATCCTGTCCATTACTGAATAATCAATGATGGAACAGTCTCATGCCTGTAAATGCCATTACCATTCCCAGCTTATCTGCAGCTTCGATAACCGCATCATCCCTCTTTGATCCGCCGGGCTCAGCCACATACTTTACGCCACTCTTGTAAGCACGCTCAATATTGTCTGAGAAGGGGAAGAAAGCATCAGATCCAAGTGCCACATCCGTAGCCTGTGACAGCCATACCTGCTTTTCTTCTTTGGTATAGATCTCAGGCTTTTCGGCAAATACCTTCTGCCAAGCGCCATCGGCAAGAACATCCATATAATCATCGCCGATATACAGATCTATGGAGTTATCCCTGTCTGCCCTGCTTATACCCTCTACGAACTTAAGGCCAAGAACCTTCGGAGACTGACGGAGAAGCCAGTTGTCAGCCTTGGAGCCTGCAAGTCTTGTGCAGTGGATTCTGGACTGCTGTCCCGCACCTATACCTATAGCCTGTCCACCCTTTGTATAGCATACGGAATTGGACTGGGTATATTTAAGTGTAATAAGAGCTATGACAAGGTCAATCTTTGCAATCTCAGGCAGATCTTTATTCTTTGTTACGATATTCTCAAGAAGTGACTTATCGATCTTGTATTCATTTCTTCCCTGCTCGAAAGTGATACCGAAAACATCCTTATGCTCGATAGGCTCAGGCTTGTAATCAGGATCGATCTTAACTACATTATACAGACCGCGCTTTTTGGACTTAAGTATCTCGAGCGCCTCAGGCTCATAGCCGGGTGCAATAATACCATCTGATACTTCCGGCTTAATAAGCTTTGCAGTAGCAACATCACATACATCAGAAAGAGCAATGTAATCACCAAAGGAGGACATTCTGTCTGCGCCTCTTGCCCTTGCATAAGCACATGCCAGAGGGGAAAGTTCCGCCTTTTCATCAACGAAATAAATCTGCTTTAATGTATCATCAAGCTCGATTCCTACTGCTGCACCGGCAGGAGAAACATGCTTAAAGGATGTAGCAGCAGGCAGGTCAGTAGCTGCCTTAAGCTCTTTTACCAGCTGCCAGCCGTTAAGTGCATCCATAAAATTGATGTAACCGGGCTTTCCGTTCAGAACCTCTATGGGAAGGTCGCTTCCATTATTTACAAAAATCTTTGAGGGTTTCTGATTAGGGTTGCATCCATACTTAAGTTCCAGTTCTTTCATGAAAAGATCCTCCTATTATTGTTCATTAAATGTTCAGACATTCTTATTTACTATTCTGCTTTCATACTTTCCGGTTTCGATATCAATAAATCTTACGAAAAGTGAAACCTTATTGTCCTCATTAAGGGAATTCCATACATTGGCAGTAAAGGTATCGATATCTCCCTCGATGCCGACTAATTCAGGCTCTCCCTCAAAAGAAGGAAGTGGGCTGCCATCCCCCATATATGTATGGATAAATCTTCCCGCACCGCTTCTGGGATTGCTGTATGCAAAAGTAAAGCGCTCACAGGAATCAGCATCCCCGTCATCTGACTTAAGGATTGACATTGCGAAATTATATTCGCCGTTCTCTATATGCATGATACCGGATATCCTGGGGGTATAGTTAGGGGCATCATCTTCAAATTCCCTTGTGCGAAGTGCCTGTTCGAAGGTCTGCTGGTTATCCATAAGCTCATATATGGTATCTGTCTGGTCACCATTTGTAACAATGGTCTTGTTTCCCAGTACCCTTACCGGAGAATAGATTATGAGATGAGGATCTTCCATTTTGGAAGGATCAAAAGCCTGAGTGCGTATGCCTTCGCCCTCCTCCACAAATACCCTGTTGCGGCTGTTAACGCTTCTTCCCATGATAAAATATGCTGTCACTGCATACTTTCCATCGGGACTTCTGCCTATCACAATACCCCGTCCGGGATATGCATTTTCCGAAAGCAGTTTTGAGAGATCGTTCTTTTTCATTCAGGCCTCCTTTTTGATACCTTATACATGTTTAATTAAACTGTAGCTATCTTTATGAGATTTGTATTACCGGATGTACCATTTATCATACCACCGGTTATTACCACATTGTCGCCGGGATTAAGTCCCATGACATCCACAGCGGTCTTCTGTGCAAAGTAGAAAAGTACATCCGTAGAATCAAACTCCTCACAAAGCACCGGAGTAACTCCCCATGAAAGGGCGAGCCTTCTGTAGCTCCTCTCATTAGTGGTGATACCGACTATATCCACCGGACATCTGAAACGTGAAACCATCATTACTGTAATACCGGAAATGGAACATACCGCTATGGCTTTAGCGTCAACATCTATGGCCATACCGCATACCGCATGTGAAATACAGTCAACATTATTCTTCATCTCAAATGAATAATTATGGAATCTCTTTCCGTAATGAATCTCATTCTCGGTAGCTTCTGCGATTGATGCCATCATCCTGACAGCCTGCTCCGGATATTTACCTGCAGCAGTCTCGCCTGAAAGCATTACAGCAGAAGTACCGTCATATACGGCATTCGCCACATCAGACACCTCTGCCCTGGTAGGCCTGGGAGAAGAGATCATTGACTCAAGCATCTCAGTTGCAGTTATGACCCTCTTCCCGAGCATCCTGCATTTCTTT
>CAMOJK010000120.1 GCA_946616835.1 uncultured Lachnospiraceae bacterium | reverse complement strand
GGCATTTATGAGGAGTGGAAATTGTGATAAAAATACTTTTTATCTGCCACGGCAATATCTGTAGAAGCACGATGGCTCAGAGTATGTTTGCTTATATGGCTGAAAAAAATCACAGGAAGGATGACTTTGAGATAGAGTCAGCGGCCACAAGCCGGGAGGAAATCGGGAATACACCGCACTACGGAACCGTACAGAAGCTGCGGGAAGTCGGGATCCCTCTCGTGCCGCACAGGGCAGTGCAGATGACAAATGAAGATTATGATTATTATGATTATCTGATCGGAATGGATACGGCTAATATCCGCAATATGCAGCGTATAGCCGGAGGCCGCGACCATAAGATATATAAGCTTTTGGATTTTGTATCCGGGATTGGCAGAGGCAGGGATGTGGCAGATCCATGGTATACGGGGAATTTTGATGCGACCTATGCTGATCTTACCAAAGGGCTGGATGCATTTTGGAAATATCTGCAAGCTGAAGGCTTGTTATGATATCCGGCATTGGGCGTATCAGCGTAAAGTGTGCAGGGAGAGGGCATTTTATTTTCAGAAGTGCTACCTGTTTATCACACAATTGAAAGGGGAATTGTTTCAAGGTCATGTTAAGGGCGTTTCGTAAGGGTGTTGAAAAAAAATTTCCCTTGTATTCTGACTAAAATAGTATATAATTAAGCCTGCGTGTGCATAGGGCGCAGGCCAAGCAGTTCGGGTCCGATATCCTGCTTGTAAAATATTAAAACCAAAGGAGTAAGAAATGAAATATCTGAGAAGTGAATTGAAGGATTACAGGATCCTTCTGCGGAATGTGCCGTCCATGGTCATTTCGGTCTTTATCCTGTCAGTTGTCTGCATGAATCTGGTAGCAGGCAAGGAACTGTTTTCATCAAAGTATTTTTGCATAAACTGCGGACTTGCGCTTTCATGGATATCTTTTTTATGCATGGACTGCATCTGCAAGCGCTTCGGGGCGAAAGCTTCCATTAAGGTCTCGCTTCTTGCGATGTTTGTAAATGTTGTAACGGTGGGCATATTTTGGCTGCTGTCGATGACGCCGGGACGCTGGGCGGCCTATTATAGTGCTTCGGATCCCGCAGTTGGCGAGTATATCAATGCCGGGCTGAATTCAACATTTGGAAGCGCATGGTATGTTGTACTGGGGTCAGCTATAGCAATGCTTTTGTCTTCCGTAGTCAATGCGGTACTTAACGAGTTGATCGGTAAAAAGGTCGACAAGGGGGGATATAGTGGCTTTGCTGTGCGGAGCTTTATATCAACAGCGGTAGGTCAGTGGGTAGACAATTTCGTGTTCTCGGCACTGGTCTCCCATGTTTTTTTCGGCTGGAACTGGACACAGGTGCTTATATGTTCAACGACATCAATGGTTATTGAACTTATTGCGGAAGCTGTCTTTTCGCCTGTTGGATACAAAATATCCAAAGGCTGGGAAAAGGAAGGCATCGGAGTAGAGTACTTAAAGGCTGCAGCAGGGAAGGCAGCGTAATCGGGACTCTTTTCGCAACGCTGTATGGAATACGGCAGAATGAGCGGATCATGAAATTAGAAGAACTGTCAGGTGTTGAACTGGGATCGGAAGTCAAGAGTGGAAATATCACTCCAACTGAAGTGGTGGATTACTTTGCAGAGCGTATTGAAAAACGTAATCCAAGCCTCAATGCTTTTGTTTATACAAAATTTGATGAGGCAAGGGCAGAAGCAAAGATCCTGGAGGAACGGATGGTGCGCGGGGAGGATACAGGTCCTTTTTCAGGCGTACCTGTGGGGCTAAAGGATTTTCTGCCTTCAAAAAAGGGCTGGACTAACAGTCATGGCGGCGTAAAATCCCTTATCAGGGAGGATGAGGCAGATTCTGCTTTTTATACAGCGGCAAGAAATGCCGGAGCTATTGCAGTCGGCAAGACCAACGCACCTGCCTTTGCTTTTAGAGGCACCTGTGACAACAAACTCTATGGTCCCACCTGCAATCCTTTCAATACAGAATATAATTCCGGAGGTTCTTCCGGTGGTTCTGCTGCAGCGGTAGCTGACGGACTGGTCCCCATTTCTGAAGGTTCTGATGGAGGAGGTTCTATCCGGATTCCTTCTGCCTGGTGTTCCTGTTTCGGCTATAAAGCTTCGGTGGGAACTATACCCAGTATCTGCCGGCCGGATGGCTGGACAGCTACTCATCCCTACTGTTTTGACGGAGCTATTACGAGGACTGTTCTGGACAGTGCCGTGATGCTGAATTATATGGCTGTTTATGATCCAAGGGATCCCTTAAGTCTGGATCACGGCTGGAGGGATTTTACTGAACTTATGAAAAAGCCCATAAAGGGCTGGAAGATCGCATTTACCGCTGATTTTGATGTCTTTACTGTGGAGAGAGAGGTGTCAGGGATTGTGGAAGCCGCTGCACACCGGCTTGAGGAAGCCGGGGCAGATGTGGAGGATGTGCATTTTAATTTCAAGCATACCCAGAATGATTTTGCAAAGCTTTGGTGTCGGAGCATATGTGTTGATACTGCAATCGATATGGAACTCTGGAAAAGAGAGGGTTTTGACCTTGTACGTGACTACAGGGAGGAGCTTACCGAGGAGTTTATATATTGGAATAAAGAGGCGCTTAATTCAAATATAATGGATTATCGATATTTCAACGAACTGCGTACCGAGATTCTGGATGCACAGCAGGATATTTTTGAAAAATACGATATCATTGTTTCACCGGTTACTATCTGTCCGCCTGTGAAAAATGCATCTGACGGAAATACAAAAGGGCCTGAAGAATTAAACGGCCGGAAGATAGAGCCGCTTATAGGCTTTTGCGAGACTTTTTTTGAAAATTTCACGGGGAATCCGGCGGCCTCAGTGCCTGCAGGACTGACCTGTAAGGGGCTGCCGGTGGGAATGCAGATAATAGGGAAAAAATTCCGGGATGAGGATGTGTTTGCCGTAGCCCACGCATTTGAAGAGATAAGTCCGTGGGGGTATGAGATACCTTATGGCAGGAAAATCTCAGGCACTTGAACAAAGTGCCTTTTTTTTTGTATTATATAAAGATAATGGAATTATTATGGGATTCCGGAAGAGTTTATCGCTATGAAAATATATTCAGCAGTCTTGGACGGAAATTCCGGTGGCGGAGAAAGTTTTGCGCAGACGTAATAGAAAAAGAGGATACCACAGTTCATACAGCGGTTCTTATGGCAGCATGTACAGCAGTTCATACGGCCGCAGGAATAAAGAAAAGAAGGTTGCTATAGGTGTTGCAGCTATTGTGGTAGTGCTGATACTCCTTATAGTGGTATTGGGACTGGTACTTGGCAGTAAGAATTCTGAGGAACCTGAAACTGCAGAGGCTGTATCTGAGGATATTATTTCCGTTGATTTAGTATTCCCGACAGTTTCCGTAGATGAGGCAGTTTCCGAAGATATCGCTGAGCCGGTGACTCATCCGGATGATGATTTCAGATGTACGCCGCTGACACCGTTTTATGCAGGGTACAAAGTATATTCGGATGATTCAACGGCAGCAATCACAAGCGACAAGGTAATCAGTGAGTATGCAGTCCTTATAGATTTAAGTGATGGACATGTTGTTGCCAGGAAGAATGCAGATACAGTTATTTATCCTGCCTCCATGACGAAGGTTATGACTGTGCTGGTGGCGGCTGAGAATATAACGGATCTGGATGCGGAGTATGCCGTTTCACAGGAGACCATGAACTACGTGTTTACTAATGACTGTTCTGCCGTAAATTACGAAGTGGGAGAGGTGGTCACTGCAAGGGAGCTTTTCTACGGAACCATACTTCCGTCAGGTGCGGATGCTGCGCTTACACTGGCGGATGCAGCCTGCGGTTCAAAGGATGCCTTTGTGGATGCCATGAATGACAAGGCTGCAGAATTGGGACTTGCAGGAACTGCACATTTTGAAAATCCCGTGGGTATTTTTTCTGAGGATAATAAGTGTACCGTTATCGATATGGCTATGATAATGAAAGCTGCGCTGGAAAATGAGATGTGTTTTAAGGCTTTGTCTGCACATAAATACAGAACTGCCGAAACGGAGGAACATCCGGATGGAATCAGCATCTCAAACCGTTTCCTGAGGCGTATAGAAGATCTGGAGACACCGGGAGAAGTAGTGGCAGCAAAGACGGGCTTCGTGAATCAGTCAAGGAACTGTGCAGTTAGTTATTTTGAAGCCTATGACGGGAAAGAATATATATGTGTGACCGGAAAATCCTCTTCTGCATGGCAGGCGATATATGACCATGTGGAGATATATAACAGATACTGTGCGTGCGAGAAACCGGAAGAATCTGTATCAGCAGATGAGGCGGTAAGTGAAAATGTTGCCGGTGAGACGGCAGAAGACAGGTGAGGCTATGATTCAGGAAGGTTTTGCGGAGAAACTCAATATTTCATATTCGGTTCCAGAGGGGATAAAGGAATCAAAGGTACTGCTTTACCGTTATCTTGACAAGGCTGTTTATGTGAAACAGAAAAACGATGATGCGGCAGTTCTCCCGGATCTTGAAGAAGTGGTGAAGGCTATAGCGGAAGAAGCCGAGCTTGTGACCGGTGGCAGTCTTTCAGATGGCAGCAGCGGACCTGAGCCTGTATATATGTTCTCAATCGGTGAGACGGCATTTTATACCCTTGCAGAGGAATACCTGACCGCATATACCAGTCTCGTTGCCATGAATCTCGCAACTGTTGAACTGAGGTTCTTCAGGCGGTCTGAAAACAGGATATATAATTTCGCGGCTTCAACAGGCTGGCAGATTTATAAGTGGTATATTGAAAATAGATTCTGCGGAAGGTGTGGTTGTAATATGCTGCCCGGTAAAACTGAAAGGTCTATGGTATGCAGTAAGTGCGGGATGACGGTCTATCCTAAGATCATGCCTGCTGTGATAGTCGGTGTTACGAACGGTGATAAGATACTGATAACCAGGTATAAGGGACGTGCATATAAAGGACATGCCCTTATAGCCGGTTTCTGTGAGATAGGAGAGACAGCCGAGGATACCGTCAGGAGAGAGGTAATGGAGGAGTCCGGACTTAAGGTTAAGAATATAAGGTATTATAAGAGCCAGCCCTGGGGATTTGACCAGGACCTGCTGTTGGGATTCTTCTGTGATGTTGATGGCAGTGATGATATAAAGATGGATGAAGGGGAACTTTCGGAAGCTGTCTGGCTTGACCGTTCAGAGATAGACGATGCTTTCGAAAACATGAGCCTGACAAATGAGATGATAGTCAGATTCAAAGAGGGGGTAAATGCATGAATAAGTATGAGGCAGTATGTGATTTTCAGTTTAAGGAAAGCCAGATAAAAGATTTCTTCTGTCCTGCGGATAAGGGACTGGTAGAGGATATTGCAAATAAGCTTGATGTCGGTTTGGTGGAATTCATCGAATATGAGAGTGACCAGACTGAAAAACGCGGCATACCCGAACAGCATCTTGTTTATTATGAGGCCGGTGACGGTTATGATGATTACGAGATAGTTATAGGTGACAGGCGTGTCATAGGCGGAAATTTCTATTTCAGAGCCTATCCTAAAAAGGGGATAAAATGGTCTGCTGAGGATGAAAAAGCGGCAAGGGCTTTCCTGAATGCGCTTTTCATCGTAAAGAGCAGGACTCGCCTGCATGAAAAATTGGACTATTGTACTTTCCATGATATGCAGACCGGAAATTACAATATGGCATACGGCATAAGCTTTATAAATGATAAAATCGATCGCGGCATTATTTCACAGTATGCTTCGTTCTTTATCAATATAAGAAACATGACGGATGTCAATAAGTGTTTCGGTAATGAAGCTGCAACACAGCTTATGTATCTTTATGCCGCTGAGTTTGAAAAGGTGATTGGCAAAAACGAGTGTTTTTGGCGGATTGGCGGTGATAACTACTGTGCGCTCATTCTTAAGGAAAATGTAGAAAAGTTCATTTCTCTTATCAATGAAAAATGCATATCATACGGTGACCGGGACAGGGATAATGTAAAAATGTCAGCATCGGCCGGCATCTATATGCTGGACGGTTTTATCACAAGATACAATCAGGTATTGGACGGTGCTCAGTCGGCTCTCGCATATGCCAGGTATGTTGTACGGGTTCCGTATGTGTTTTTTGACCAGAAGTCAGCAAAGCTTATGGAAGAAAACCGGAGCATGGAACTGCATTTTAATGAATATCTCAATGCGGGTGAATTTGTGCCGTATTATCAGCCTAAGATCAATCTGAAGACCGGTAAGATAGACGGCGGCGAGGCTTTGTGCAGGTGGATAAAAAATGGAGAGGTAGTGCCTCCCATGAGGTTCATTCCTGTCTTTGAAAGATCCAACTTAATCTGCGAGCTGGATTTTGAGATATTGAGGAGAGTGTGTTCTGATATCAGCAACTGGGTGGCTGCCGGCAATGAGGCGGTTCCAATGTCGGTCAATTTTTCCAGGAGGCATCTGTCAAATCCTGCAATCGCTGATGATATCGCAAAAGTTCTTGACAGCAGGGGACTTGACCATAAACTGGTTATTATAGAGTTTACGGAAACGGAATCAGTTACAGATCAGAAGCGGTTGACACAGGTGATATCAAGACTTAATGAGCTGGGAATCAGAACTTCAGTGGATGATTTTGGTGTGGGATATTCCTCAATGACACTGATACAGGATATTCATTTTGATGAGCTCAAGATAGACAAGAGCTTTGTTGATCATATCGGAAGCGGGGACGAGAGAAAGAATGTTATGTTAAAGCATGTCATAGCATTTGCTGCTGAACTTGGAATGGAGTGCATTGCGGAAGGTGTTGAGAATCCCGAGCAGATATCAATGCTGAAAAAATATGGCTGTCTCCGGGCACAGGGATTCTATTTTGCAAAGCCTCTTCCCAGGGAAGAATTTGAGAAAAAACTACATGAGGAGCCATTTGTTATAGAGTAATCTTAAATATAATGAACATGGCGATTTAATAAATATGGACAGAGATGACAAGAGAATATATACGCTGAGCAGCGAGAGGCCTGTTATTGCAGTATTAAAAACAGGCGTTCCGCTGGTTCTCGGCATGTTTGTTATGGTGTTCTACAATCTTGTGGACACTTTTTTCATCGGAAAACTAAACGATGACTATCAGATGGCGGCGGTAAATCTTGGCTATCCCGTAATGATGATAATGATCGCAGCAGGCAATATGGTGGGAACCGGAGGCTCTTCGGTTATAGCCAGGTTTTTAGGCGCAGGGGAAAATGATAAGGCAGAACATACATTGTGTATGGGCTATGTGCTTACGCTGGTCAACTCTGTTGTGCTCGGGGCTGCAGGGCTGTTTTTACTGCAACCGCTGGTAAGAGTGCTGGGGGCAGCTGATAATACTTTCGGCTATACTGCAGATTATGTGTCAGTACTTTTGATCGGCGGTTTCTTTTTGATGGGAAATTATACTTTTGGCCAGCTTATGCGTGCAGAAGGTTCTGTCAAATATTCCGTGGTGGGGATGATGACAGGGGCTGCAGCGAATATTATCCTTGATCCGATATTCATATTCGGATTGTCAATGGGCGTTAAAGGGGCCGCTGTTGCAACAGTGCTTGGCAACGCTGCAGGGTGTGGAGTGATGATATTCATGTATGTCATTAAAAAGACGATACTTAAGTTCCATGCAGTCAATTTCAGGCCTGACTCAGGGCTTATAGGTGAAATATATCGGGTGGGGATTCCGGCGTCG
>CAMOJK010000119.1 GCA_946616835.1 uncultured Lachnospiraceae bacterium | reverse complement strand
TAGAGAATTTTAAAAACCTCATTTATAAGAAGACCAGACTGGAGGATACTTTCGGCGCAAACATGCTGGCTATAGCCGATGGACGCCCGGAGACATTGTCATTGCGTGATGCAATCAGATACAATGTTGAGTTCCAATATGAGGTAAATCGCAGAAAATATACGACACTTCTCAGGAAGGAGAAGGAAAAGAAAGAGATACAGGAAGGCCTTATCAAAGCCTGCAATGTAATAGATCTTATCATTGAGATACTCAGGGGATCGCATGACAAAGCACAGGCAAAGGCCTGTCTTGTGGAAGGTAAGACAGCAGGTATTAAATTCAAGGCCAAGGAATCCAAGATAATGGCAGAAATGCTGCATTTTACTGAGAGACAGGCTGATGCGATACTGGAGTTAAAGCTTTACAGGCTGATAGGACTTGAGATAGATGCTTTAAATAAGCAGTATGAAGAGACTACGGCTAATATATACAGGTATGAGGATCTTCTGGACCGAAAAGAATCTATGGCACAGGAGATGATAAAAGAGCTGGATCTGATCAAAAAACAGTTTGCCAGGGAGCGAAGGACTGAAATTGATAATGTGGAAGAAGCAGTAGTGGTTGAGAAGCCTGTTGAAGAGATGGAAATGATGTTCTTAATGGACCGTTTCGGATACTGCAGGGTTGTAGATATCCCTACTTACGAGAGGAATGCTGATGCGGCACAGGCGGAAAACAGCTATATTCTGAAATGTAAGAATACCGGCAGAATATGTGCATTTACCGATAAGGGTAATCTTCATACCGTTAAGGTAAGTGATCTTCCCTATGGTAAGTTCAGGGATAAGGGACAGCCTATAGACAATGTCAGCGGTTTTGATTCCAAGACTGAAGAAGTAATATTTATGATCAGCCAGGAGAATATAGATCAGAAGTGCTTTATCTTTGTAACAAAGCAGAGTATGATCAAGTATGTGTACGGCGCAGAGTTTAATGTGGCTAAGCGTACAGTTGCCGCTACAAAGCTTGGAGATGATGATGTGGTGGTAGGTATATCGGAGATGTTTGATGATACTTACTTGGCAATGGCATCTCATAAGGGATATCTGTTAAAAATAGATAATACCCAGATACCTGAGAAGAAGAAGACAGCTATTGGTGTGAGGGGCATGAAGCTTGTGGGTGACGATTATATTGAAAAGGCATATTTTGGACAAAACAGTGATGAAAAGAACATTGTTGAATTCCATGACCGGCACATTGATCTCAGGATAATAAGGGCAGCCAACAGGGATGGAAAAGGATCAAAGGTGAAGTAGCTGCATGAATGTGGCAGAAAGAGGTAATGATGCGTGTGATTGCGGGAAGTGCAAGGAGTCTGCAGCTTAAGACTCCTGCAGGAATGACTACAAGACCTACAACGGACAGAATAAAGGAAACACTTTTTAATGTACTGCAGATGGAGGTTCCGGGAGCTGTATTCGTGGATCTGTGTGCAGGAAGCGGACAGATTGGAATAGAGGCACTTAGCAGAGGCGCTAAGAAGGCATATTTCATAGAAAGTGACGCTGCTGCAATAAAATGCATAGAGGAAAATCTTAGACATACCAAGCTTATTGATTCCTCCGTAGTCCTCAAGCAGGACGCGGTTACCGCCATGAGTTACGGAGTACGTGAGAAAGCGGATGTGATATTTGCAGATCCGCCTTATGGAATGGGAACGGATGCAGCACTTCTTTTGGCCGCTGTATCATCAAAAGCGGTGACATCAGATACCCTTATCGTAATAGAAGAGAAAAATGATCGTGATTTTTCCTTTGCAAATGACCTGGGGTTTGATATTATCAAGGAGAAGATTTATAAAACTAATAAGCATGTATTTTTGCGGAAAAGAGTCGAAGAATAATGAAAAAGGCAATATACCCCGGCAGTTTTGATCCAATGACTTACGGTCACCTGGATGTGATCAAGAGGGCTGCAAGGATGTTTGACAGGCTTACGGTCAGTGTCCTTAATAATGATGCAAAATCTCCGTTGTTTTCGGTTGATGATCGTGTTAAAATACTCAAGGAAGCCACTAAAGATATCAAGAATGTGGAAATTGATTCTTTTAGTGGTCTTCTTGTTGATTATTGCCGGGAGAAGGATGTTCATATCATAATCAGGGGATTAAGAGCTATTACCGATTTTGAATATGAGCTTCAGACAGCCCAGACTAACAGGAAATTGTCGGATGATGAAGTAGATACCATCTTCCTGACTACCAGTCTTGAGTATTCATATTTGAGCTCTTCTTCTGTAAAGACGATCATAAGTTTCGGCGGTGATATCTCACAGTTTGTGCCTGAATTTGAAGTGCCGCTTATTAATGCAAAATATTCTGAAAAAATTAAATAATTCGAGGGGAAGGAAACAACAATGGCTAAACCTAAGTCACGAATAATGAAATGCATAGATGAGCTGAATGCAATGGTGGATGAAGGCAAGAGTCCTTTATTTCATCAGGATCAGGTGATTCTTGACAGGGATAACTTAAAGGACCTTATTGATGAGTTAAGAAGGACCACACCGGAAGAAGTGTCTGCATGTATGGAAATGTATGCAAGGCGTGAAGATATAATGGCAGAGGCTCGTGACGAGGCAGATCGCATAAGGAATGAAGCGAGACAGCAGTCTGATGATATGTTGGATGCTGTAAGAGTTAAGACCAAGGAATTGCTCAGTGAGAACGAGATAATGATGAGGGCTGAAGAAAATGCAAATCTCATCATTAACAACGCTGACCGGGAGGCTCAGAAGATATTAAAGAGTGCGAATGAAGAGGCTGATGCTATCGTTAATGATGCTGACAACTATGCGAATGCGGTTTATGCTGAGTTTGATAAATATCTGCGATCTTCGCTTAATAATCTGCAGAATATAATTGAAGACTGTGCAAATGAGACTGCAAGGAATTCCAATCATCTGCTGGAGGCACTCAGAAAATCTCAGGATGAGATTCGTGCCAATCTTGATGCAGTCAATAATCCCGGCACAGAGGCTTCTGATGATGAGGATCTTCCGGAGGATCAGGGCATGGGGCCGACAGCGCCGATCAGCCTGGATCTTGACACTGATTCGGAGGGGTGATTATTTTGATATGAGGGCATTCGTCTGGGATTAAGCATATGGGGTGCTTAATAACGGACGGATGTTTTTTTATGCGGTAAGAGAATGGTAAAAAGTAATAAAACAGAAAAAAATGATAAAAGAATAAAAATCGCCATTATTACCGGTGCCGGATCCGGGATGGGCAGGTATTTTGCATATTATGCGGGTAAATTTGCAAAAGATACTGATGAAATATGGCTGGTGGGACGCAACAAGAGGAAGCTTTATAAAACTGCTTCAAGGATAGGCAGGAACTGCAGGTGTATTTCTGCTGACATAAGCAAAAATGAAGAGTATGAGTCACTCACAAAAATAATACACGAAGAAGCTCCTGATATAAGGCTTTTGGTAAATAATGCAGGAATAGGGATAATGGGTGATTTTTCAAGACTGTCACCTGAAGAAAACAGACTTATGACTGACATAAACTGTGTGGCATTGACAAGGTTTATGGCTGACTGTCTTCCGTTTATGTCACGCGGTTCCCATATAATAAATATGGCAAGTGCGGCGGCATTTCTCCCGCAGCCTGGATTTGCGGTCTATGCAGCGTCTAAGAGTTACGTATATTCGCTTTCCAAGGCATTGTCAAGAGAACTCCGAAAAAAGAATATTTATGTAACTGCGGTATGTCCGGGGTGTGTGGATACACCTTTTATCGGCAGGGCTGAGAAATATGTAAAAATGAAG
The DNA here is from genome assembly GCA_946616835.1 of uncultured Lachnospiraceae bacterium. GTDB lineage: Bacteria > Bacillota > Clostridia > Lachnospirales > Lachnospiraceae > NK4A136. The sequence goes on along the minus strand of CAMOJK010000119.1, from coordinate 3,974 downwards.
GATTACAAAAAGCCGTTTATGGCCAGAGCAAATGACGTGGTTCTTAAGGCCTACCGTGATTCATATAGCGGTAGGAATGTATCTGTATATGGTGCAGGAATGAATATGTTCAGGATAGCTGCCAGGGTGCTTCCGGATGAGTTTATACTGAGGCTTTTTTTCTAAAATGAATTTAGAGGACAAAAGGGTGGAAAAAGCTAAAAAAAATAATAAAAATAATGAGAAAAATATAGAAAAAAACAGTTTTATAAAGGGCGCTAAAGGTTATTGGGAGGCCGGATGGAAAAGAAACTGTGCCACATGCCTGATAATGTTTGGAATATCTTTCGGAATACTGGGGATAGGTATATTTATTACCGGTACGAAATTTAATTATCTGACGATTGCGGCTGTTCTTGGAATGCTTCCTGCTGCCAGAACTCTTATATCCGCAATAATGTTTTACAAAGCCAAGGCGTATACACCGGAAAAAGATCTTTATGAGGAGATTGAAAGTACCGGTTGCTGTAATATTATTTATGAGCTGTATATGACGGGCTACAGCAAGTCCTTTGCTGTAGCGGCATTGGCTGCTGATGAGGGTGGAATATCTGCACTTTTGTCGGATGAAAAGGCTGACGCAGAGGGTGCAGCCGATCATGTAAAAACACTTATGGAACAAAATGGGTTTAAGGGAAGAAAAATAAAGTTTTATAAAACTACGGAAGCTGATAAATTTATGGCTAGATTAAAGTATCTTGCACAGAATGGGAATGACAGCAGCGATAATACAGAGCTTTTGGAACTTATGAAACAGATATCTCTGTAATATATAAGAACCGTTATACTGGAAATGTCGGAAAATGAAAGAAATAATCATAAAAAGTGATGAAGCCGGACAACGCATTGATAAATACTTAAAAAAGCTTATGCCGGAAGCCGGCACGGGATTTTTGTATAAAATGCTGCGTAAAAAGAATATAGATCTGAATGGAGCAAAAACTGACGGCAGCACGATACTGTCATCAGGAGACCATATCAGGATCTTTTTTTCTGATGAAACATATGCAAAAATGCAGGGCGGCAATAATGGTAATAAAAAAAACATAACTGAATCTGCTGATAAATCTGTAAAAAGCAGTATTAATATTCCGGTGATCCTTGAAACTGAAGATGTAATTTTTCTCAATAAACCGGCCGGAATATTAAGCCAGGAGTCTGAAAAAGGGCAGATAAGCGTAAATGATTTTTTAAGGCTGCACTATGGTAAAAACGGAGGCACATATACGCCCTCCGTATGTAACAGGCTGGACAGGAATACATCAGGACTTTTGCTGGCTGCTAAGACCTATGCCGGAAGCCGTCTTGTGAGTGACCTGATTAAGACTCATTCTGTAAGGAAAAAATATCTTGCAATAGCGGAAGGAGAAATGACCGGAGAGGGCGTATTAAATGGCTATCTGGTCAAGGATCATGAAAGAAACATAGTTTGTATAAAAAAAAGCGGGGAAGAAAAGGATGCAGTGCGCACCGGTTATAAAGTGCTGGGGCAAAAGGGGGGATTTTCTGTTGTTGAAGTGGAGCTTATAACAGGAAAATCACATCAGATTAGGGCACATTTATCTTCCATAGGTCATCCGCTGGCAGGAGATATAAAATATGGTGGGCAACCGTATAAAGGGGTGAAGTATCAGCTTCTGCACTCATGGAAGCTTGTTTTATCTGACAGCTCTCCGGACTGCCTTAATGAAAATAATCATCATATCTATAATGAAATACTTGAAAAAACTGACGGTGGCATGATCATTTGTCCTCCGGGGGATTTTTTTTCTGATTATTCTGATTTCATAAATCCCTGAAATTGTATACTGTCTGTATCAGATATACCACACCGAAGGAAAAAGAAAATTAACCCAGCGAAACATCGGCATCAAAGAAGGTATGTCAATGAATACAGGGGTAAATACCAGTGCTGATAGAAGGTATACCGGCATGAATGCACAAAAAATGCTTCGTGCAGGAATCAGGTAAGAAAGCAGCAAAAGCATTATGATACACATTATCATAAAAATCATGAGTCCAAAAATCTCAGAAATAAATCCGTTTCTTGATATGAATGAAATTTTTTGCATCGGATTGGAGGAAGATAATACATAAGCATTATTGTTTCCAAATAGTGCCGATAATACAAGACAGCATTCTGATACGGCTGAAGAAAGGAGCAATGGGCTTAGTATGGTGCAGAGCCGTACCTTAAAGGAGGACAGCACCGGATTGTCTGCAATAGCAAAATACTTAAGTACACCGCAAAAACCGCAGAGCATTACAAGTACGGATAATAGTCCGCGCAGGGACGCACCGGAAAAATCGTGGCTGTTGTACGCATCATCAGCTTTGAAACTGTTTTGGGTCGTGACCGTTACAATGGAGAATGTGCTTCCGTTGGTTGAAAATTCATCATATAGTTCATATATAGTATCTTCCGAGAAGATTTTTCCATCTATCTCCTTTCCATCAATAAGGGCAATTTTATCCTTTATCGCAGAGTACTCATATATATAATTTCTCAAAAGAAGGGGAGCAAGACATTTAAATATCTCAGAATATACAGTTTCATTGATTATGTAAGTCTGGGTTGATGCGGGTGAAATATATACCTGCACTTTTTTTTTGGTGTCACCGGAGGCGAGAGATTCAAAAATATCTGAAGGAATCAGGTATCCGCATTCAGCTTTTCCGCTTAATACTTCGGCTTTTAATTTGTCTTCGGAATCACATTCATAGAAAGAATACATGCTGTTGGAAGACGGAGAACTTAAGGGGATAAAGCGATCTTCAGTCTTTTTTACATGTGATTTCGTGTCGGCGGTTTCATTACTGTCATAAATATAATATGCAACAGGTATTTTTTTTGGGGTGTCTCCCCCATCGGAAATGCGGCTATGTATGCCTGATATAAGCGTGATCAGGGGTAAAGAAATAAACAGCATTACAAGTATAGGCGACATCATTGTTCTTTTTAATGACATATATAATAGTCTGGAAAATTTCATTACAGTGTCCCCTTTATGTGGCGAAACTTAAGTACTGCATATGATGCAATCAAAAGAATTACAGTCCATAAAATTACCATGATATCCGGCTGTTTATTAATATTTAAAAATAACTCCAGCAGGTCATTCTGTAAAAAGGCGGAGGGAAGAAAGCTTCCAAACCCGGCAATTCCTTTGGGCAGAAATGCAGAAGGTATTATACCGCCGGATAAAAACATCATGGTTGTGCTTAATACAAACTGAAGCAGTACAGCAAGAGACGGGCTCTTGGTAATCACATGGAGAAATAATGAAAATGCCGATACAAAAAAGGAAAGCATAAGGACATAAATAAGCATTGCAGAAATGGAAATATCTGAAAGGAACATACTCGCTGCTTTGCAGCTGACAGGTGCAAGTATGACAAAGAATATGGAAGCTGCAGTTAAAAAATGTGCCAGCGTGTATTGAACGGCTGTTATGCCTTTGGCAAAGAGGCAGGAAATAAATGGTGATGAGGGATATTTTAATAATCCTGTCATGCAGCTTCCCCAGAACAGTGCAAATAAAATGACCCCGGAGGAAATGTAGTAAAGTGCGACCGACTTTGCACCGGATACACCTGTATCTTCCGGATCATCACCGACATTTATGCCTTCAGCGCTGCCGGGGATAAGCATTGTGATGTCAAAGACTGCTTCCCTGCCGGCAACATGGGCAAAATTGATAAGGTCAATGTTGTCATAAGCATTAGAAAGATATGTTTCAGATCCTGTAGCATAATATACCGTAGCGGCAGTATATGAAGCAGCCTGTGCAGATGAGAGCAGGGTTACACCATCGCTTACGAGCTCTGACAGGAAAAGTGAAGAGAGGCTGTCAGGTTCCGATATCCGTATAACGGCGGGGATGTTTTCACCGTATAATATTCCTTCTACCATTCCCTCATGGAATATCATTTCA
>CAMOJK010000118.1 GCA_946616835.1 uncultured Lachnospiraceae bacterium | reverse complement strand
TGCTAGCAGCTATTCCCGCCGCAGTGCTGCTTCTTGTGCTTTCTATCGGCGGAATCTATAATGCAAAGGCTTCTGATACCGGACTTAATATATCCAACGGAGTGCTGTCCGGCTATACCGGAAACGAAAACGAGGTGGAGATTCCCTATGGAGTCAGCATTATAGGCACGGAGGTTTTTTGCGGAAATACTGCCCTTGAGTCCGTAACGATCCCGGAAGGCGTGACAACCATAGGCTATGCTGCTTTTAAGGACTGCACTTCCTTAAAAAGCATAGTAATCCCGGACAGTGTTACTACCATTGAGGACTCGGCCTTTTGGGGCTGTTCATCACTTTCCGAGGTTAAAATAGGCAGGGGATTATATAAGCTGGGAAGTGGCACTTTCAGTGACTGCGACAGCCTGAAGCGTGTTGTATTTAATCATGGAAATATAAATTTCAGATGTGTTGATTCTGCTTTGTATAATCTGGATAAATCGGTCATGTACCAGTATTTTGCCGGCAGTGAAAGCACAACATTTACTATACCTGACAGTGTTTCGGAAATTAAGCGTTACAGTTTCTGGGGTTGCGATAATCTTAAAGAGCTTTTCGTACCGGGAATGCCCGAGGTGGGAGAGTATGCTTTTGCATCCTGTAACAGTCTTGAAAATCTAGTTTTTCAAGCACCTACCACAAAACTTTCCATGGGGGCTGCTAAGGACTGTGTGAACCTTAAGCAAGTCACACTTCCGATTTCACTAAGTAATATCCATGAGACAGCTTTTGAAGGCTGTCCTGACACCTTGTATTTCAACTGCCCCGATATGACATCTGCGGCTGCTTATGCCACAGAAAGAGGCTATACTACCGGAGATTTAAATACTTATGATTCTTCAGGGCTTGTATTTGTAGAAGATCCTGAAATACTTTTTTTTGACTCCATGTCAGATGATTCTGCATCTCAGAATGATGCGGAGGAAATTTACGATGAAGAATACAGCCTGTATACTTTCACAGACGATGATGTGGATGGTGAGCTGTTAGGGAGCAGTGAGATAGTATCTGACAGGGCGTATGTGATAATGTCATCTGATATGAAAGTTTCAGATGGGAGTGAGCTACAACAGGAGGAGCCGGTAAACAAAAGCGTGACCGGCGAAACAGGAGACTATTCCCATTATTTGGATCAGACATTAACATCATATAATATTCCATCAGACACTACGGCTATAGGCGCATTTGCCTTTGCAAGAACAAGACTTTCGGAAATCTCTATACCTGATGGTGTGACAGAGATAGGGAAAGGTGCATTTTACCACTGTGACAGTCTTACTAATGTTTCGATTCCAAACAGTGTAAAAAAGGTTGGGGAAAAGGCTTTTGCATATACTCCCTGGTATCAGACGTGGGAAAACGATCCTAATGCAGGAGATTTCCTGGTGATAGGAGATGGTGTCCTGATCGGCTATAAAGGAAAAGAAGAATCCCCTGTACTGCCGGATGATGTGAAGGTTGTGGCAGACGGTGTGTTTTAAATATTTTTATGCAGTATTAATTTTCTGAAAAATTGATATAATACCGGTTACTGATGTAACTGTATTGAAATATAAGATAGAATTGCAAATAATACATAAAAGGAGACTACTGACATGAGCAAGATTGCTATGAAAACTGCACTGGTTGAGATGGACGGTGACGAGATGACCAGAATCCTCTGGGGGATGATCAAAGATGAGCTTTTAACACCTTATATAGACCTTAATACAGAATATTATGATCTGGGACTAAAAAAGAGAAACGAGACTGATGATAAAATAACCATAGAAGCTGCTGAAAGGACCAAAGAGCTTGGGGTTGCTGTCAAGTGTGCCACCATTACTCCGAATGCAGCCAGAGTAAAAGAATATGATTTAAAGGAAATGTGGAAAAGTCCTAACGGTACCATAAGATCCATACTTGATGGAACCGTATTCAGAACCCCTATACTTGTAAAAGGCATAGAGCCCTGTGTAAGAAACTGGGAAAAGCCCATTACTCTTGCAAGGCATGCATACGGTGATGTATATAAGAATGTTGAGATAAAGGTTCCCGGTCCCGGCAGGGGATATCTTGTATTTGAGGATGAAAACGGCAATGAGACCAGGGAACTTATTCAGGAATTTAAGGGCCCCGGTATTATGCAGGGTATGCATAACCTGGATAAGTCCATAGAGAGTTTTGCGCATGCCTGCTTTACTTATGCGCTGGACAGCAAAAAGGATCTCTGGTTTGCAACAAAGGATACTATTTCCAAGAAATATGACCATAATTTCAAGGATATCTTTTCTGAAATATACGAAAAAGATTACAGCAAAAAGTTCAATGAAGCTGGAATAACATATTTTTATACGCTTATTGATGATGCTGTTGCCCGCATAATGAAATCTAAGGGAGGTATCATATGGGCATGCAAGAATTATGATGGGGATGTTATGAGTGATATGGTAAGCTCTGCTTTCGGCTCACTTGCCATGATGACATCAGTATTAGTTTCTCCTGCCGGCATATATGAATATGAAGCTGCTCACGGAACTGTACAGAGACATTATTACAAGCATCTTGCAGGAGAGGAGACATCCACCAACTCAGTAGCAACAATATTTGCCTGGACAGGGGCACTCCGCAAGCGCGGTGAGCTGGATGGCAATAAGGAGCTGTGCGATTTTGCGGACCGTCTTGAAAAGGCAACCGTTGAAACCATAGAAAGCGGACGCATGACCAAGGACCTTGCTCTTATCACATCATTAAAGGATGTAAAGGTATTGAACAGCGGCGATTTCATAAAAGAGATCAGGGTTACTCTGGAGAATAAATAAAGAGGCTGTACTATGTCCAGGACGGATGAGGTTTTCAGACCTGCCCTGAAGGGGAAAAAAATCCCCGTCATTTCACTTGATAATAAGTGGTATAAGCTTATGGCAGGGATCGATCATACACCGGAAATGATCGAAAAAGAAAAGAAATTAAAAGACCTGTTGAAACAGCAGGGAAAGATCAATAATGAGCTTAAATCTATCCGTAAGAAGAAAGCTGATCTTATGGATAAGATCGTTAATGTAATGGATGAAGAAGATGCTGATACCAAGCATGCAGAGTATTCAGCCAGCATTAACGAATGCAATGCACTTATTGATAAATACCAGGATGAGCTTCTGGATCTGCCGGCGCAGATCAATGAGGTTAATGTAGCTCTTATGCTTGATACCATGGAAGTCTGCTATGATGTCATCAAAGAAAAGACGGAAAAAGAAAAAGAGCTTGATGAGTGGATAGCAGGTATCCGTATAGAACTAAAGAAGAATGTGGTGCGTCGTCAGGAATGTAAGATTAAGATCCAGCAGATATATTCCTATATGCACGATGTCTTTGGACCGGAAGTTATCGATATCTTTGACATGCAGTATAATCCCGGTGACAATCCTATTGTTCCGCCCGGAAGCGCAAAACCTCAAAAAAAGGAAACTGAACAGACGGGACAGCAGAGCAAAAGCGGGAAGGTAAGTTCCGAAAATAACGGTGAGAACAATAATACAAATAATTAACAAAGCAGATTAAAGATGCATGCAATACTGACAACAAAACAGACCAAAGCAATTGAGGAATACCTGAAACAGACAGCAGGTGTTCCTTCTTTACTTTTGATGGAATATGCCGCATCCGCTGTATATAAAGAAATTATCAAGTATGCTGCACATGATGTACTGATATTTTCAGGCACAGGCAATAACGGTGCTGATGGCATGGCTGTAGCCAGGATGCTTGCTGATTCAAATATATCCGTAACGGTTTGTGTTATTGGAAATATCGAAAGAGATAGCAGCGAATGGACGACTCAAAAGCATATCCTTGATTCTTTGTATGAAAAAAAAGTCTTTTTTACGGATATTGAAACCCTTGATAAAAATAAAAAATACGATGTCATTGCAGATGCTATATTAGGTATCGGTCTCAACAGAGATCTTTCCGGTGACTATAAAGATGCTGTCCGCTGTATTAATTCAATAAAAAAAGAATCAAACTGCAAAGTCATAGCAGTAGATATTCCCACCGGAATATCTGCCGATACAGGAGAGGTGCTGGGGGATGCAGTATATGCTGATGAAACAGTGACCTTTTTTGCGCTGAAAAGAGGCAGTCTGTTAGCCAAAGGCAGAACATATAACGGCAATATAAAGCTTATTGAAAATCTGGCAGTAAACACGCCAGCTATAGAAAAGGTATATACAGACAGAGTTTTTTCTGATAATTCAGACAAAAAGGAGCTGTTTGCTCTGTATCCTGATGAGTTGGATATCAGAAATGTCATGCACAGGAAAGCTGTCGGGAATAAATCAGATTTCGGCAAAATATTATGTGTCTGCGGTTCAAAGGGGATGCCCGGAGCGTGCGTACTGAATGCAAGGGCCTGTTTTGCCGCCGGAGCCGGGATGGTCAAGGTCCTTTCTTACAGTGAAAATCTGCCTATGCTTATGCATGAAATACCTGAGGCAATGTTTGCCTCTTACGACAAAATATCATACAGTGAGCTGGAGGAAACAGTAAGCTGGTGCGACTGTTTAGTCATGGGCTGTGGTATGGGAAAAAATGCAGCGGTTATGGACAGTGTATTCGAAGCAGCTTTATCAAAAGAAAAAACGATGGTAATTGACGCTGACGGACTTAACCATATAGCTGTTAATATTAATATACTTAAAGCCAGAAAAGAAAAAGGTCTTCTTACAGTCATTACCCCGCACCCCGGGGAGTGGGCAAGACTTTTTGGTGAAAATTCATGCAGTGATCCTGAAAGTGTTAACAGGATTGCTGCAGATAACGGCTGCATAATAGCAGCAAAAAATGCATCAACAATAACCGCTGACGGTGGAAATTATATATATATAAATAATAACGGAAATGACGGTATGGCGACGGCCGGAAGCGGAGATGTTTTGAGCGGTATGGTTGCCGCATTTGTGGCTAAAGCCATTAAAACAGCGGATTCTGATAAGGATTACTGCAGGACTGTGGCATCTGCAGTATGGCTTCATGGCAAAGCAGGGGATATTGCTGCAAAAGAAAAAGGGGCTGTGGCAATGCTTCCTTCGGACCTGATCAGTTTTCTGCCGAAAGCATATATGGAAACAGGGAGGGATTTATGTTAAATACAGAGCGTGTAAGTGCTACAGTAGACCTTAAGAATATAAAGGAAAACATACTTGCTGTTGCTGAGCGTATACCTGATGATACGAAGATAATGGCAGTTATAAAAGCCGATGGATACGGTCATGGGGCTGTAGCAGTGGCAAGGACTCTTGCAGATGTAGATTCACTTTGGGGATATGCTGTCGCTACCATTGATGAAGCAATGGAGATTGTGCATATCGGCTGTGATAAACCCATACTGATACTGGGTTATGTCGCTCCGGCGATGTACGGCATGGCTGTCGCAAACGGAATAAGGATTCCTATATTTGACCTTCATTCCGCATCAAAGATAAATGCTGTTGCAAATCAGCTGGGCAGAAAGTGTAAGGTCCATATCAAGGTTGATACAGGTATGGGGCGTATAGGTATAACACCGAATAAACGCGGACTTGAATTTGTTGAACAGGTAAGCTATATGAGCGGTATCGAGATCGAAGGGATATTTACTCATTTTGCCAGGGCTGACGAGACTGACAAATCTTCAGCTTACGGACAGTTAAGTGCATTTAAGGATTTTACGGATGCAATAGAGAAAATGGGAATAAAGATATCGCTAAAGCACTGTGCCAACAGCGCTGCGATCATCGATATGCCGGAGCTCCACTTTGATATTGTAAGGTCAGGTATCATAACCTATGGCCTATGGCCCTCTGATGAAGTGAATAAGGACAGCATCAGAATAAAGCCTGCAATGGAAATAAAAAGCTCTGTTATCTTTATCAAGGATGTACCTGCCGGGACCCCCATAAGTTACGGTGGAACTTATGTAACAGACAAAGAGACCAGGATAGCAACGGTTTCCATAGGCTATGCAGATGGATTTCCAAGGAGCCTTTCAAATAAGGGTGTAGTGCTTATACGCGGACAAAGATACAATGTGGTAGGCCGTGTGTGTATGGACCAGCTTATGGTGGATATTCGTATGAATGACGAAATATCCGTGGGAGATATTGTTACTGTAGTAGGGAAAGATGGTGATGAGGAGATCACCATGGACGAATTCGCCATGCTTTCAGATCGAATAAACTATGAGGCTGTATGCGATATAGGAAAAAGAGTTCCCAGAGTTTACCGCAGAGGTTAATGACAGATGAATGCACCATATGATCAGTTCTTTCATGAAATCAGGTTTATGGTCCTTTTTCTTCTTTTTTCCATAATCATAAATGGGCTGTTTACCGCATATCTGGCAGCACTTTCCGCTTTGTCTCAGGATGACGAGGACACTCTTGAGGAAAAAAAGGCATCCGTAAAGGATCATCCTGAAAAACTAATATGTACAGGGCTTGTGCTGCTGGTTCCTTTTGATTTTTCATTTGTATATTTTCTATTCCGGAGTGCGGCAGAGTTTCCAATAGGGCATCCGGTAATATTTGATATCTTAATATTTATAGCAATCTTTATCGTATGGGGGATAATAGGCATTATGCTTCCTTTCTATCTGGGCCGTTTCCACCATCTAAAGTTTGCTGAGAAACTGTACTCCATATGGCATATATTGTCAGTTGTCCTGACGCCCTTTGTTTTCACCATCAATCTTCTTTCCGGACTGTTAGCCGGAATATTTGGTGTAAAGAAGAATCCTGCAGATGACAATGTTACGGAGGATGAAATCTTAGCCATCGTTAATGAAGGACAGGAGAGCGGCACCATTGAAGAAAGCGAAGCAAGGATGATAAATAATATCTTCGAACTTTCTGAGACGGAGGCATCCAGCATTCAGGTGCCCAGGAATAAAATTGCTGCTTTTGAAGATACTGTTAAGCTTAAGGATGCTCTTAAGGATATTCTTAATTCCAGCTATTCAAGATATCCGGTTTACCACGAAGACATAGATCACATCATAGGTATATTGCATATTAAGGATGCAGTCAGGCTTCTGGAGCAGAATCCCAAGAGAAATCCTGCACTGGCCGATATAAAAGACAGCCTCCTGGAAACATTTTTTGTTCCGGAAACAAAGAGCATAGACGACCTGTTCAATGAGATGCAGTCATCAAATACCCAGATGGTGATCGTTACGGATGAATATGGTCAGACTTCAGGCATCATATCCATGGAGGATATTCTTGAAGAAATAGTCGGAAGTATCAGGGATGAGTATGACCGTGAGCGGGAAATGATAACCTGTGACGGAGAAGTTTATGAAATAGACGGCTTTACAAGGCTTGATGATTTAAGTGAGCGTTTCGGTATTGATTTTGGGGAATGTGAATTTGAAACCATAAACGGATATCTGACAGACCGGATGGGGCATATTCCGGAAGATAATGAGTATTTTGAAACCGATGTAGGTGGGTATCATTTTGAGGTGCTGGAGGCATCGGGAAAGATTATAAAAACGGTTGGATTAAGCCCTGTAAGTGGTAAAAATGATACTGAAAACAGTAAAGAAGAAGATAATAATGAATAGGCTGCGGTGGATTGCGGGAAACAGCAGTTTATGATATAATTTTTAAGTTATGTAAATTTAATTGTAGGAGGTTTTTATGTCAGGACATTCGAAATTTGCCAACATTAAGCACAAAAAGGAAAAAAATGATGCAGCTAAGGGCAAAATATTTACAATACTTGGAAGGGAAATCGCTGTTGCCGTTAAGGAAGGCGGACCGGATATCAATAATAACTTTAAGCTTGCTA